>NZ_JBSVRF010000006.1:0-194219 GCF_054052025.1 Luteimonas sp. A478
CCCCCCCCCCCCCCCCCCCCCCCCCCCCCCCCCCCCCCCCCCCCCCCCCCCCCCCCCCCCCCCCCCCCCCCCCCCCCCCCCCCCCCCCGCCCGATGGTCACACCGCGTCGGAGAGCGAGGTGAAGGTGAAGTCTCGCAGCCGCATCGGCGGCAGCATCATCGACATCCAGCCCTCCCCCACGCGCACCGGCCGGCCCAGCTCATCGATGTTGTTGAGCATGATCACCGGCGATTCATTGAAGCGGAAGTTCTTGATCGGGTAGCGGATCTGCCCATCCTCGATGTAGAACGTGCCGTCGCGGGTCAGGCCGGTCAGCAGCACGGTCTGCGGATCCACCATGCGGATGTACCAGGTGCGGGTGACCAGCACGCCGCGGTCGGTACCGGCGATCAGCTCGGCGGTCGACTTGTCACCCCCGGACATGATCAGGTTGCCGGGGCTGCCCGTGGCCCGCTGGCCCTGCTGCTGGGCCCAGTAGCGCGAATAGTTCAACGCCGCGACCTTGCCGTTCTCGATGATCGGCATGCGCTCGCGCGGCATGCCCTCGTTGTCCCACGGCATGACCGGCACGTCTTCGTTCCACGGATCGGCAATCACATTCACGCGCGGATCAAACAGCTGCTCGCCCAGGCGGTTGCCGCCGCCGCGTTTGGACAGGAAGCTGCGGCCCTCGTCGGCGGTACGGGCGTCGAAGAAGCGCATCATGAAAGACACCAGCCCGGCGACCGCCGCCGGCTCCAGGATCACGGTGTACTTGCCCGGCTCCAGCGCGCGCGCGCCGGCCGAGGAGGCGGCCTTGCGCATCGCCACGGCCACGTCGCGGCCGGCGTCGAAGTCGCCGGCATGGCGCATGTTGCGGCCCACCCAGCCCGAACCCTGCCCGTCTTCGGTACGCACGGTGCAGGTGTAGTCGAAGCTGGTCCCGCGCTGGTAGCCGAAGTTGCCGTTGCTGTTTGCGAACGCGGTGAAGCTCTGGCCGTCTTCCAGGAAGCCCGCCGCCACCAGGCTCTGGGCCCGGGAAGGCGCAATGGAATCAGCCGCCACGCTGGCGCGGAACTCCGGGGTGATTGCCGCGGTGGATTCGCTGAAGGTCGGGCTCGGACGATACTGCTGCGGCCCGATCGCCGGCATGAACTCGGCGTTCTCCGGCGCCAACCGCGCGAGGTCCTCGGCCCGGCGCACCACGCGCTCAAGGGCTTCATCGCTGAACTCATTAATGGTGGCCGTGCCCACGCGTTTGCCGAACGCCACCTGCACGCTCAGCTCGGCGTTGGCGACTTCGCCACTGGTGGACACGCTGTTGCGGGCGAAGCGGATATTGCCCTCGACCGAGCCACGCAGGGTGGCGGTGCACTCGTCGGCCGTGGACAGGCCTACGACCTTGTCGAGGATGGCGCGGGCCTGCTCTTCGGTGAAGATGGTCATGTTGTGGAAGTCTCCTTGGTGCCGATCAGCCGAGCGAGCGGGCGGTATTGATCACGTTGATGCCGTCGAAGCGGGCGGTGGACGAGCCGTGTGAGACGGCCGAGACCTGCGAAGGCTGGCCCTTGCCGTCAAAGAACGAGCCGCCCAGGCGGTAATCACTTTCGTCACAGATCGCGCTGCAGGCGTTCCAGAATTCCGGCGTGCGGATCTGGTAGGCCACGTCCTCGATCATGCCGGTGATCTCGCCGTTCTTGATTTCATAGAACAGCTGCCCGCCGAACTGCGCGTTGTAGCGCTGCTGGTCGATCGAGAACGAGCCGTCGCCGATGATGTAGATGCCGTTCTCGACGTCCTTGATCATGTCGGCCACGGACAGCTTGTTCCGTCCGGGCGCCATCGACACGTTGGGCATGCGCTGGAACTGCACGGTCGACCACGAGTCGGCGTAGCAGCAGCCGTCGGATTCGGTCTTGCCGAGGATGTGGGCCTGGTCGCGGATGGCCTGGTAATCGACCAGGATGCCGTCGCGGATCAGGTCCCAGCGCTTGCACTTCACGCCTTCGTCGTCATAGGCCACCGCGCCGAGGCTGCCGGGCTGGGTCTTGTCAGCGAAGATGGTTACCAGGTCGCTGCCGTAGCGGAAGGCTTCCTCGCGCTTGTCCAGGGTGGCGAAGCTGGTGCCGGCGTAGTTGGCTTCATAGCCGAGCACGCGGTCGAGCTCCAGCGGATGGCCGACCGACTCGTGGATGGTGAGCCAGGTGTGCGAGGGGTCGAGCACCAGGTCGTAACGGCCCGGTTCGACCGAAGGCGCGGACAGCTTCTCCTGCGCCTGCTTTGCGGCAGCCACCGCGTCCTCGACCATATCGTAGGAGTGGCCGTAGTTGACCACGCCGTTGGGCGAAACGAATTTCTGCGCGGGGTCGGCATCGAAATACTCGTAGCCCAGCCCCATCGGCGCGGACAGCCCGGACCGGGTGCGGAACTTGCCGCTGTCCTTGTCGATCGCGGTCACCGTCATCGGTGCCCAGATCCGGTGCACATCCTGGTCGACGTAGGAGCCGTCGGTGCTGGCGAAGTACTTCTGCTCATTGACCGCGAACAGGGTGGAATTGACGAAGCTGGCACCGGCGCCCATCGCCGCGGCGTTGACGCCCAGCAGCAGGTCCACCTTTTCCTTGACCGGCACTTCCATGGCGTTGCGCTGGATCGGCGTGCGCCAGTTCACCTCGCCCACTCCCTGTACCGGGGCCAGTTGCACCGGCTCGCTCTGGATGCGGGCGTTGGCCTTGGCAATCGCCGTGGCCTGGCGCGCGGCACCGGCTACGGCGTCGGGACTGATGTCGTTGGTGGCGGCAAAGCCCCAGGCACCGTCGGCAATCACCCGCACGCCCACGCCGGTGGATTCGGCGTTGACCACGTTCTGGACCTTGTCCTCGCGGGTCATGACGAACTGGCGCAGGTAGCGGCCGATGCGTACGTCGCAGTAGCTGGCGCCTGCGCCGGTGGCGGCCTGCAGGGCGGTATCGGCGAGCCGCTTCTTGATCGCGGGATCCAGGACGGTCATCAGCTCATCGGCGGCAACGGCCTTGCCAAGCCACGATGGCAGGACCAGCCCACCCAGTCCGAGGCCGCTCAGGGCCAGGAAGTCACGTCTGTCCAAGACAGGTCTCCAGTGCTGGATCGTTGCCGCGCACGGCTCATGACGATCGGGATGGGAGGGAGCGAATTGATGGCGTGACGCATGGCGTCAAGCTGCATCGATTCTTGCGGTCGGGTGGTTGAGCGTCAAATGACTTTTGGCATGGGGAGGACTTCCGGCATATCTCCTGACACCTCCCCTTGGCCTCATCCCAGGCTGCGCGCGGTGTTGATCACGTTGATCCCGTCAAACCGCGTGGTCGAGGAACCATGCGACACCGCCGACACCTGCGAAGGCTGGCCCTTGCCGTCGAAGAACGAGCCGCCCAGGCGGAAATCCCGCTCATCGCAGATCGCGCTGCAGGCATTCCAGAACTCCGGCGTGCGGATCTGGTAGGCCACGTCTTCGAGCATCCGCGTGACCTCCCCGTTCTTGATCTCGTAGTACAGCTGCCCGCCGAACTGCGCGTTGTAGCGCTGCTGGTCGATCGAATACGAGCCGCGACCGTGGATCCAGATGCCGTCCTCCACGTCCGCGATCATCTCCGCCACCGTCAGCGGCTCCCTGCCCGGCGCCAGCGACACGTTGGGCATGCGCTGGAACTGCACCGTCGACCACGAATCCGCATAGCTGCAGCCGTCGGATTCGTCCTTGCCGAGGATGTGGGCCTGATCACGGGTGGCCTGATAGTCAACCAGCATCCCGTCCTTCACCAGGTCCCAGCGCTTGCACTTCACGCCCTCATCGTCATAGGCCACCGCGCCGAGGCTGCCGGGCTGGGTCTTGTCGGCGAAGAAGTTCACCCGCTCGCTGCCGTACTTCAAACCTTCCCGCATGCGCTCCAGGGTGGCGAAGCTGGTGCCGGCGTAGTTGGCCTCGTAGCCGAGCACCCGATCCAGCTCCAGCGGGTGGCCCACGTTCTCGTGGATGGTGAGGAACAGGTGGCTCGGGTCGAGCACCAGGTCATACCTGCCCGGCTCCACAGACGGGGCGGACAGTTTCTCGCGCGCCTGCCTGGCCGCTGCCACCGCGTCTTCGCGCATGTCGTAGGAGGTGCCGTAGGCGACCACGCCGCCGGGCAGCTCGATGCGCCCGGCCGGGTCGGCGTCCAGGTATTCGTAGCCCAGCCCCATCGGCGCCGACAGTCCATCGCGGGTGCGGAACTTGCCGCTGACCTTGTCCACCGCGGTGACTGTGAACGGTGCCCAGATCCGGTGCACATCCTGGTCGATATAGGAGCCGTCGGTGCTGGCGAAGTACTTCTGCTCGTTGACCGCGAACATGCGCGAACTGACGAAGTCGGCGCCGGCGTTGATCGCGTCGGCATTCACGCCAAGCAGCAGCTCCACCTTTTCCTCCACCGGCACTTCCATCGCGTTGCGTGCGATCGGCGTGCGCCAGCTCACTTCGCCGACCCCACGCACCGGTGCCAGCTGCACGGGTTCGGTCTGGATCCTGGCGTTGGCGCGGGCGATCGCGGTGGCCTGGCGGGCAGCCTGCACCACGGCTTGCGGAGTCAGTTCTCTGGTGGCGGCAAAGCCCCAGGCGCCGTTGGCGATCACGCGCACGCCAACGCCGGTGGACTCCTCGTTGACCACGTTCTCGACCCGGTCTTCGCGGGTCATCACGAACTGGCGCAGATAGCGGCCGATGCGCACATCGCAGTAGCTGGCGCCACCGCCGGTGGCCGCTTCCAGCGCGGCGTCCGCCAGCTGGCGTTTGAGGCCAGGATCCAGCGCCAGCATCAGCTCTTCGGCGGCGATGGCACGGCCAACGAAGGGCGGCAGCACCAGGGCGCCGATGCCAAGCCCACCCAGGGTCAGGAAATCACGTCGATGCAAATCCGCTCTCCGTCGTCACAGTCGATCGAGCCTGCACGTTGCCGCGGCGGTGCGCATGGGTCAAACGGCATGGAGGCACGGCCGAATGGACTTGCCCCGGCCCCCGCGGGAAGATGAAGACAGGCTCCAATGTGATGAAAAACCAGGAATGAGCAACAAACCGATCCAGGCATTCGACGGTCCCGCCGGCGGCTGGCAGTCGCTTCGCAGCGTGGCGGCACACCTTCGCAAGGAGGATGTGGCGGTCAAGGGCGCGAAGACCCTGCTGTCGATGAACCAGCCGGACGGCTTTGACTGCCCCGGCTGCGCCTGGCCAGACCGCGACCACACCTCCACCTTCGAGTTCTGCGAGAACGGCGCCAAGGCGGTAGCGGCCGAGTCCACGCGCCATCGCGCCGGGCCGGAGCTGTTCGCCAGATATACGGTGGCAGAGCTGTCCGGCTACAGCGATCACTGGCTGGAAGGCCAGGGCCGTCTGACCACCCCCATGCGCTATGACGCCAGCAGCGACCGCTACCTGCCGATCGCCTGGGATGATGCTTTCGCCCTTGTATCAGGGCACCTCAACGGACTGGACTCGCCCGACGAGGCGGTGTTCTACACCTCGGGCCGCACCAGCAACGAAGCCGCCTTCCTGTATCAGCTGTTCGTACGCGAGTTCGGCACCAACAACTTCCCCGATTGCTCCAACATGTGCCACGAGCCTTCCGGCGTTGCCATGGGCGAGCAGATCGGCGTCGGCAAGGGCACGGTGTCGCTGCAGGATTTCGAACAGGCCGATGCGATCTTCATCTTCGGCCAGAACCCGGGCACCAACCATCCGCGCATGCTGGGAGAACTGCGCGATGCGGCGAAACGCGGCGCGGCCATCGTGTCGTTCAACCCGCTGCGCGAGCGCGGACTGGAGCGTTTCGCCGATCCCAAGGACACGGTCGAGATGCTGCGCGGCGGCTCCACCCGGATCTCATCGGACTACCTGCAGCTGAAGATCGGCGGCGACCTGGCAGCGCTGAAGGGCATCATCAAGCATGTGCTGGAGCGTGACGCCGAGGCGCTGGAGAGCGGACGGCCTTCGCTGCTGGACCGGGAGTTCATCCACACCCACACCAGCGGCTTCGAGGCCTTCGCCGCCGATGTTGCGGCAGAGTCCTGGGACACCATCGTCGCCGAGTCGGGGCTGGAGGAATCTCAACTGCGCCGGGTGGGCGATATCTGGCTGGGCGCGAAGCGGCTGATCTGCTGCTGGGGCATGGGCATCACCCAGCACCTGCACTCGGTGGCCACGATCCAGATGATCTGCAACCTGCTGCTGCTCGGCGGCCACATCGGCCGAACGGGCGCCGGCGCCTGTCCAGTGCGCGGGCACAGCAACGTGCAGGGCGACCGCACCATGATGATCTGGGAGAAGCCGCCGCAGGCGTTCCTGGACCGGCTGCAGCAGGTGTTCGGCTTCCAGCCTCCGCGCGAGCCCGGCTACGACACCATCGGTGCGATCGAGGCCATGCGCGACGGTCGGGCGAAGGTGTTCTTCGCCATGGGCGGAAACTTCGCCGCGGCCACGCCGGATACCACCGCCACCCATCGGGCGCTGCGCAACTGTGCGCTGACCGTGCACGTGGCCACCAAGCTCAACCGCAGCCATCTCGTGCACGGGCGCGAAGCGCTGATCCTGCCGTGTCTTGGTCGCACCGAGATCGACATGCAGGCCGCGGGCCCGCAGCAGGTGACGGTGGAAGATTCGATGAGCATGGTCCACCTGTCGGGCGGCATCAACGCGCCAGCCGATCCGGGCCTGCTGTCGGAGCCCGCCATCGTTGCGCGCCTGGCCGAGGCCACGCTGGGACCACGCAGCAAAGTGCGCTGGCGCTGGCTGGCGGAGGATTACGACCGCATCCGCAACCTGATTGCCAAGGTGTTCGACGATTTCCACGACTTCAACGCAAGGGTGCGCGTGCCCGGCGGCTTCCGCCTGTCCAACGGCGCGCGCGACCGGCGCTGGAACACAGCTGATGGCCGGGCGACGTTCAAGGCCCACCGCGTACCGGTCAACACGCCGATACACCGGGCCCGCAGCAGCCACGCCGGGCAGCGTGTGTTCGTGCTCAGCACGGTGCGTTCGCACGACCAGTACAACACCACTGTCTACGGGCTTGATGACCGCTACCGCGGCGTGCACGGGGAGCGGCGGGTGCTGTTCGCCCATGCCGATGACATTGCAGCCTTGGGCATGGCAGCCGGTGACCGGGTGGACATGGAAAGCCTGGCCGCAGACGGCGTGCAGCGCATGGCCAGGGGCTTCCTGCTGGTCCCCTATGACATCCCGCGCGGCTGCCTGGCGGCCTATTACCCGGAAACCAACGCGCTGGTGCCGCTGTCCAGCTTCGCCGAGCACGCTCGCACGCCCACTTCCAAATCAATCCCGGTGATGGTGCATCCGCACCGCCCTGATCCACTCGCCAAGGGGCCGAGCCAGCGTGACATCCCCGCAGCTGTCATTGGCTGAGGCGCTGCTGGCCGAGCTGGCCCGGCACCCGGAAGGCATCGCTCTGCCACGCCTGCGCAAGCGCCTGGATGCACGCATGAGCCTGCTCATGCGCACCCTCGCGTGGCTGGGGGAAGACAGCATTGGCGGGGTGGAAGGTGCCGGCCTGGTCCGGATCGAGCGTCGCGGCGACAACGAAGTCGCCCTGCTCACCGACCGTGGCCACGCAGCCATCCACCCTCCCCCGTAGGAGCGCGCCATGCGCGCGAAACCGCGTGAACTCCAGCGACCAGGAGAGGCTTCGGCCCCTGCGCCGTCACCGGAGATTCGCCCCGATGATGCATGTCACGCGGCTTCGCGCGCATGGCGCGCTCCTACAAGGGGGGGGCCCGAAGGGCCGCGGCGCTTCGCCGCGGCGGGTCCGGTCAGTAGCCGACCAGGTACGGGTTGAAGCCGCCGCGTACGAACTCGGTGTCCTTCATCAGCACGTCCAGGCCCAGGCTGCCGACGTCATCGGCCACCGGATCCAGACTGGCGTTTTTCACCTGATACAGGATCTTCACCCAGCGGTTGCACTCCCGGCAGGTCTCTGCCTTGACCGTGGCATCAATCGTTTCCACGGAGCGGTAGCGGACGTCCTTGTTCGAGCCACAGCACAGGCATTTGACCCGCACCTCGTTCCACTGCGTGGCGCAGCCGGCGCAGGTGGCATAGCGGATGCTTTCGATCCCCTGCGCTCCCATCACCGACGAAGTGACCGGCCGGCCGCCGCAGGCGGGACAGATCCCGGTGCTGACCGGTACCAGCGCATCCACATCCAGCGTGGCCGCCAGCCGGGCGAGATGCACCTGCACCGCGGCCGCGGCGAACAGATGCGGCGCGGTGGCGTCGACCGGAATATCGTCACCAATCACGTTGGACAGCAGCCACAGCCGCTGCTCCACATCGGCCGTGCGCACGGCCTCCAGCGCCTGCCGCGCCTCGTCCGGCATCTCCAGCCCGCCGGCCTCTTCAACCAAAGCCTGGAGCACCGCATCCAGCGCAGGATCAGCAGCCAGCTTTTCCCGGTCGATTGGCGGCATCGCGCCGTCGGCGGCCTTGGCCAGCCGCTCCGGAGCCAGCGGCTCGACCGGCGGCAGGGTCACCACCAGCCGCGCCTGCAGGCGGGAGATCTCGGCCAGGAAACGCAGGTACGGCGCCAGCTCGTTGCTTTCGGCAAGGAATGCGAACCGTTTCGCGCGGGTCTGGAACAGCTTGACCGGCTCGGGCAGGAAAGCCAGCGGCGGCTTTGGTACGCCGCCGATCATTGAAGGATCCGGCTTCAGCGCGTCTTCCACCTTGTCGTTCACAGGCGCTCCGAGCCGTCGGACTTGCGTCCGCCGGCCAGCTCCCGCAGCCACTTGCGATGGTGGCGGAAGGCCCAGCCACCGGTCACGGTGCCGCGGGTCATCGCGCGGATGGTTCCGCGAGTCCAGATGGCCGCATAGACATGGGCGATGAAGAGCAGCAGCAAAAGGATCGCCGCTACCGCGTGCACCGCTACCGCCACCCGGCGTAGCGGGATCGAGAACAGGTGTGCGGTGTACTGCTCCCAGATCACGACCCCGGTCACCACCATGGCCAGGATCAGGAAGGCCATGCCCCAGAACACCAGCTTCTGCCCGGCGTTGTACTTGCCCAGCTCTGGCAGGGCCGCCTCGTTGGCCTTGAGCACATCACCGATCTTCCGGCTCCATTCAACGTCGTCCCGACTTGGCAGGTTGAGCCGCCACATCTGCACGAACATTCCCAGGAAGCTCAACGTCAGCACCAGGCCCACGATCGGGTGCAGCCAGCGCGTGGTCTGGCCGCCTCCGAACAGGTTGGTCAGGCCGTACAGCGAAGGATGGAAGAAGGCGAAGCCCGACAGCAACAGCACGATCATGCAGACCGCGGTCAGCCAGTGGTTGGCCCGGGTGAAGCCACGGTACCGGTTGACCACGACGGGGCGGCTGGATTCAATCCTGTCGCCGGGCGCGGAATAGACGCGATTGTCACTCATGGTGCCCGCCTCCCGTCGTCATCGTGGCTGTCAACCAGCTGCTGTGCCTGCTCTTCTTCCTCGGCGCTGACCTTGTTGGCACGCGCCACCAGGCCGTGCAGCGCGGCGCCGACCAGGGCCACGCCCGCCGCCACCAGCCCCACTTCCTTGGCCGGGCCCTTCCAACCGGCTACCACCGGGGAAATCCTGGGATCATCCGGCAACCCCGCATAGATCGAGGGTTTGTCGGCGTGGTGCAGCACGTACATCACGTGGGTGCCGCCCACTCCCTGCGGATCGTAGAGACCGGCGTTTTCGTAGCCGCGCGACTTGAGGTCGGTGATGCGCTCTTGTGCAAACGCAACCTGCTCGTCCTTGGGCCCGAAGGTGATGCACTCCGTCGGGCAGGCCTTGGCACAGGCCGGCCCCTGCCCCACCGCAACGCGGTCGGAGCACAGCGTGCACTTGGTCGACACCTGTGCGGTCTTGTGGATGCGCGGGATGTCGAACGGGCAGCCGGCCACGCAGTAGCCGCAGCCGATGCAGTTCTCGGAAATGAAATCGACGATGCCGTTCGAGTACTGCACGATCGCCCCGGGGGCCGGGCATGCCTTCAGGCAGCCTGGATCCTCGCAGTGCATGCAGCCGTCCTTACGGATCAGCCACTCCAGGTCACCGCTGTCGGGGTTCTCGTATTCGGTGAACCGCATCAGCGTGTACATGTCCGGCGTGAGGTCGTGGGGGTTGTCGTAGACGCCCACGTTCTCCTCGAGCTCCGGCTCCAGGTCGTTCCACTCGACGCAGGCTGCCTGGCAGGCCTTGCAGCCAATGCACCTGGACACATCGATCAGCTTGGCCACCTTGGTCAGCTGCCGCTCCGGTGGAGGAAGGTCGGCCGTGGCCGACGATCTCACCATGTCGCTGGGCAGCAGGTTGGAAGCCATCGGCTGCACCGGCGGATTGGCCGCCGCCGTCACCGGCTGGGGAGCGCGTTGGTTGCTCATGCCGGCACCTCCTGATCCGCGGCCCGTTCGATGTTGACCAGGTACGCCTTGAACTCCGGGGTTTCGATGTTGGCATCGCCAACGAACGGGCCCAGCGTGTTCGAGCCGAAGCCCTTGCGTGCCGCGCCCTTGAAGCCCCAGTGGATCGGGATGCCGACGATGTGCACCGGCTTGCCGTCACACACCAGCGGCTGGATCCGCTTGGTCACCACTGCCTTGGCCCATATCTGTCCGCGCGAGGACCACACCCGGACCCGATCGCCCTTGGTGATGCCGCGCTCCGCCGCCAGCTGTTCGCTGATCTCGACGAAGAATTCGGGCTGCATCACCGCGTTGGTGTGGTTGTGCTTGGTCCAGTAATGGAAGTGCTCGGTCAGGCGGTACGACGTGGCCACGAACGGGAACTCGTCGCTGGACCCGAGGCCGGCCAGGTCATCCGGGAAGATCCGGGCCACCGGGTTGCCGCGCATCTTGCGGTTGAACGGGTTCTCCACGGGGCTCTCGAACGGCTCCATGTGGGTCGGGAACGGCCCGTCGCGCATCAGCCTGCGGCTGAAGAAGCGGCTGGTGCCTTCCGGGTTCATGATGAACGGACCGACTTCGCGTGGATTGGCCGTCAGGCCGATGTCGGGCACGTCCGCCCCCACCCAGCGTTCGCCGTTCCACTCCACGATGACCCGTTCCGGATCCCACGGCCGGCCGTCCAGATCGCAGGAGGCGCGGTTGTACAGGGTCCGGCGGTTGGCCGGCCAGGCGAACGACCAGTTGGCGTGCACGCCCATGCCGCTGGGATCGCTGTTGTCGCGGCGGGCCATCATGTTGCCCTCCTCAGTCCAGCAACCGGTGTAGACCCAGCAGGCGGCCGCAGTGCTGCCGTCGTCGCGCAGCTCGCCGAAGCTGGACAGCTGCTCGCCATTGCGTGGGCCGCCTTCCAGGTCCACCAGCGCCTTGCCGTTGAGCTCCCGGGCGAGTTCGGCCGCGGTCGGATGCAACGGATCGGCGTAGTCCCAGGTGAGGTTGAGGATCGGCTCGGGCACCTTGCCGCCCTCCTGCTCATACAGCTTGCGCACCCGCTGGAAGATGTTGGCCATGATCCAGTTGTCGGTCTGGGCCTGCCCCGGCGGGCTCGCCCCCGGCCAGTGCCACTGCAGCCAGCGGCCCGAGCTCACGGTCGCGCCCTCGTCCTCGGCGAAACACGTGGTCGGCAGTTCCAGCACTTCGGTCTGGATGGAAGCCGTGTCGACATCGTTGTAGATGCCGTGGTTCTCCCAGAACGCAGCCGTCTCGGTTTCCAGCGGATCCATCACCACCAGCAGTTTGAGCTTGGCGAACGCCTCGGTCATCTTGCCGCGGTTGGGGAAAGCGAGGATCGGGTTGAAGCCCTGGCAGAAGTAGATGTTGACCTGGTCATTCTTGAGCATGTCGAACATCTTCATCGCGTCATACTGCGCGATGTCCAGCTTGGGCAGCCAGTCATAGCCCCAGCCGTTTTCCGCAGTAGCCGCATCGCCCCACATCGACTTCATGAAACTGACGAAGAACTTGTTGTAGTTCTGCCAGTAGCTCGTCTGGTTGGGACGCAGCGGCTTGTTGCCACGGGTGGAAATGTAGGACTCGAAGTCCAGCTCGCTCTCGGTCGGGATCGCCAGGTAACCGGGGATCAGGTTCGACATCAGGCCGATGTCGGTCAGTCCCTGGATGTTGGAGTGCCCGCGCAGCGCGTTCATGCCGCCGCCAGGAACGCCGATATTGCCCAGCAGCAGCTGCAGCATGGCCATGCCGCGGATGTTCTGTGAACCCTTGGAATGCTGGGTCCAGCCGAGTGCGTACATCGACGTCATCGTCTTCGTCGGGGAAGACGTTTCGCCGATCATCTCGCAGATCGTCAGGAACTTTTCCTTCGGCGTACCGCAGAGGTTCTCCACGAACTCCGGCGTGTACACGTCAACGTGCTGGCGCATCAGGTTCCAGACGCACCGCGGGTTGTCGAGCGACGGATCGGTCAGCACATAGCCGTCGTCACCGATCTGGTACTCCCAGCTCTCCTGGTCGTAGCGGCGGTTCTCTTCGTCATAGCCGGTGAACAGGCCTTCGTGCCAGCCGAAGTCCTCCCGCACCAGGTAGGACGCGTTGGTGTAGTTGTTGACGTAATCCCACTGGATCTTGTCGTTTTCCATGCACCAGCGGATCACCCCCATCAGGAAGGCGATATCCGAGCCCGGCCGGATCGGGGCGTAATAGTCGGCCACCGACGCGGAACGGTTGAAGCGGGGATCGACCACGATCAACTTCGCGCCACGCTTGCGCTTGGCTTCGGTCACCCACTTGAAACCGCAGGGATGAGCTTCGGCGGCATTGCCGCCCATGATGATTACGAGGTCGGTATTGGCGATGTCCGTCCAAGAGTTGGTCATCGCACCACGGCCAAACGTCGGGCCCAGACTGGACACCGTGGGGCCGTGTCAAACCCTCGCTTGGTTGTCGAACCCGACGATACCCATCGAGCGGACAGCCTTGTAGGTCAGCCACGCTGTTTCATTGGTGGTCGCGGACGCGGCCAGGAAGCCGGTGGTCGTCCAGCGGTTGACGGTGACTCCGTCCTCGTTGCGTTCAATGAGGTTGGCGTCGCGGTCGTCCTTCACGGTACGGGCGATCTTGTCGAGCGCCTCGTCCCAGGAGATTTCCTCGAACCGGTCCGAGCCCGGGCGGCGGATGCGCGGGTGGGTCAGGCGGCTTTCCGACTTCACGTAGGACTTGAGCGCCGCGCCCTTCGGGCACAGGGTGCCGCGGTTGACCGGGTGGTCGGCGTCGCCCTCGATGTGGAGCAGGTCGGCGTGCTCGCCGGCGTTCAGGTCGCCTCGCGAGTACATGATGACTCCGCACGCCACTGAACAGTAGGTGCAGATGTTGCGGGTTTCGGTGGTGGTGGCCAGTTTGAACTCGCGCACATGGGCGGTAGTGGCGGCTTCTGCCGCACCAAAACCCATGGCACCGAGCGTACTGGCTGCCGCCCCCGCGCCTGCGAGCTTCAGGAAGCCGCGGCGGGACAGTTCGACAGTCATTTCTTCATTCTCCTGGCACCTGTCGGCGGATGGGTGCACGTGATGATGTTCTCCCGCGGGTATGGGGGAGTCAAGGAAGACATCCGATATGACAAACGCATGACAACCTGGCATCCCGAGAGGACATAAACAATACCTTGCGTGCCCCAACAAGAACCTTTGTTCCAAAAATGAAGGTAACTGAGGAAGCGTCGGAATCTAAACTTCAGGTCTGATTTTTAGTTTCCCCTCCCAACAGGATCTGCATCATGACCAACAACCGCTTCCTCGACGTCGCTCGCAAGCGCCGCACCCAGTACGCCTTGGGCAACGACCTTCCGATCAGCCAGGACCAGGTGACCGGCCTGATCCAGGAAGCGGTGCGCCAAGCGCCCTCTTCGTTCAACTCGCAGAGCTCGCGCGCCCTGATCCTGCACGGCGCCCAGAGCGCGAAATTCTGGGAGATCGTCAAGGACGAACTGCGCAAGATCGTCCCGGCCGATAATTTCGCCACCACGGAACAGAAGATCGACGGTTTCGCCGCCGGCGCCGGCACCGTGCTGTTCTATGAGGACACGGCCCCGGTGGAGGCGCTGCAGGAGCAGTTTCCGCTGTATGCCAACAACTTCCCGATCTGGTCCGAGCACAGCACCGGCATTGCCCAGTACGCGGTATGGATGGCGCTGGCCGAAGCCGGCATCGGCGCCAGCCTGCAGCACTACAACCCGCTTCCTGACAAGGCGGTTGCCGCCGAGTGGGACATCCCGGAAAGCTGGGTGCTGCGCGCGCAGATGCCGTTCGGCAGCCACGCTGGCGAGATCGGCGACAAGACCTTCATCGAAGACGCAGAGCGCTTCCGCGTCGCCGCCTGAGATCCTGCCTCAGCCGGCGTCGCGGCGCCGGCTGAAGACCCTTTCCTCACCGCCATAGCGCGCCACGCGCCCGCGGACCCTGTCGATGTCGCAGATCGCCACCGCGTAGCGCTGGCCGCTGCAGGCGGGTGGCTACACCCCAGCCCCGGGGCCACCATAATGCCGCTCAAGGAAAGGGAGGCAGGACAGATGATCGCAATGGCGCTGTTGCTGGGTGGGATGCTGGCCTGGGCGGTGTACGCCTACAACCGGCTGGTACGACTGCGCAACCAGGTCCGGACCGCGTGGGCGGATATCGATGTGCAGTTGATCCGGCGCCACGACCTGGTACCGCAGCTTGTTTCGGCGGTTCGCGCGTATGCCGGCCACGAAGCAGCGGTGCTCGAAGCGGTGACCGCGCTGCGGGCGCAGGCAATGCAGCAACAGGCACCCCGGGCTCTGGGCGAGGTGGAGTCCGCGCTGGAGCAGGCCATCGGCAGGCTGGTTGTACTCGGAGAGGCCTATCCGGCCCTCAAGGCCAATGAGAACTTCGCTCGCCTGCAGGCGGATCTGGTGGAGGTGGAGGAACACCTGCAGTACGCGCGCCGCTTCTACAACGGCGCAGTGCGGGACTTTAACGATGCCACCCAGCGGATCCCGGACCTGGCCATTGCCCGGAGCTTCGGGTTCAACGCGGCGGAATTCTTCCAGGCCGGGAGCGACGCACGTATCGCTCCCACGGTGAGGCTGGAGCCGTGACCCGCTTGCTGGCCCTGCTGCTGGCGCTGATCTGGACCTTTCCGGCGACGGCCCAGGATCGCGCGGGTGAGCGCATCCTGCGCTACGACGTGGACATCGCCATCCAGTCCGACGGCAGCCTGGACATCACCGAAACAATTGCGGTCCGGGCCGAGGGCCGCCGCATCCGCCGCGGCATCACCCGGGAGTTCCCCACCCGCTACCGTGACCGCTACGGAGACCGGGTGGTGGTGGATTTCCAGGTGCTGGACGTGCAGCGCAACGGCCGGCCGGAACCGTGGTTCACGGAGCCGAGCGGCAACGGCGTGCGCATCAATACCGGCAACGATGATTTCCTGCCGGTGCCCGCCGAGCACATCTACACACTGCGCTATCGCACCACCCGCCAGCTGGGCTTCTTTGACGCCCACGACGAGCTGTATTTCAACGCACTCGGCCACGGGTCGGTCCTGGCGGTGGAGCGCGGCAGCGTGTCCGTTCGCCTGCCCGCTCCGGTGCCCGCTGCCGACATGGACATTGATGGATTCACCGGCGCCACGGGCACGCGTGGCAAGGCCTTCCGCGCCAGCGTACCGACCCCGGGAGTCGCGCACTGGGAGCTGGCCGCGCCGCTGAAGCCAGGGGAAGGATTGACCGTGGTGGTCGGCTTTCCCAAGGGAATCGTGGCCGAGCCGGGCTGGTTCCAGCGGGTGGCCTGGCGCCTGAAAGACAATCGCGCCGGCATCGTGGCACTGGTCGGATTCGGCCTGTTGCTGGCCTACTGCATCCGCCGCTGGCGCCTGATCGGGCGCGACCCGCGGCCCGGCACCATCATCGTGCGCTACGAGCCGCCACCGGACTATTCACCCGCCGAGCTGCGCTTCATGCAGCGCAAGGGCTACGACAGCACTGCCTTCAGCTCCGACCTGCTGGTTGCTGCGGTGAACGGCGCAGTGACGATTCACCGCGAGGAACGGACACTGCGCGCGGATCGCTGGACCGTGCAGCCCGGAGAACCTGGACCATCCACGCTGCACCCGGACGCGCCCCCAGCCCGCCTGGTCGAACAGTTGTTGCCACCCGGCGGGAAGAGCCTTGAACTGCACCAGGAGAATGCCTCCCGGATCCAGAAAGCCATGGCGGAGCACGGCAAGCAGCTCCGCAGCCGCATCATTCCCACGCTCTATCGCGCCAATCACGGCAGCGTGGGCATTGCGGTCCTGATCGCCGCCATCATCGTCATCGGCACCGTCCTGGCTGCCTCGCTGGCCGGAGGGGGCTGGGTCCTGGCCGCGCCCCTGCTGCTGGCAACACTGGTGTCCACGGTCATCTTCGGCCTGGTGATTGGCGCACCCACTGCGGACGGGCGGCAGCTGCTGGACGAGATCGAGGGCTTCAAACGCTATCTCAGCGTCGCCGAGCGGCAGGACCTGCAGCAGTTACGGGGCCCATCGGAGCACGAACCCAGCCTGGATGCCGGCCGCTTCGAACGGCTGTTGCCATATGCCGTGGCGCTGGAGGTGGAAGAGGCCTGGACCCGCAAGTTCACCGCGGCCGCGGGCGCAGCGGCGGTCGCTGCCGCCACTTCGGCAATCACCTGGTATTCGGCCAGTGGCCACGGTGCGGGGATCGGTGACATTGGCGGGATGACCCGCGCCCTGTCCAAAGGCCTGAGCTCGCAGATCGCCTCGTCCTCATCGCCACCCGGCAGCTCCTCCGGTGGCGGCGGAGGCGGCTTTTCCGGCGGCGGAGGCGGGGGTGGGGGCGTCGGCGGGCGCTGAGCCCGTCGCGCCCGGCGAAGCCTGAAACGACAACGGGATCCCGAAGGATCCCGTTGCATACGCCCCACCAGCCCTGCTGATCAGCGCAGGCTGTATCCCGACACGCGCCAGATCTGGTCTTCATCCAGCCGGAAAGAAACCAGCTCGCGCACCGGTTCGGCACTGTTGGCAAACCGGGTGGGGAACGCGATGTTGATGTACAGGCCGGCAGGCACTTCACCGCCGTCCTGGAACTGGGTACGGGTGACCACCGCCTGGCCGCGTTCGGTGGGCGCGCCGAGCTGGGCCCGGTCGTTGCCCACCTGCTGGACGAAGCTTTCCCGCGGCAGCATCTGCTTGACCACGTTGGTGGACAGGTCCCACACCTCGCCGAGCCGGTTGCTGTCGATCAGCTGCACGACCTGCTGCGCCGCGTTGGTCATCTCGACATCCTGGCGGGCCAGCTGGGCCTGCTGCTCCGGGGTGAGCTGCGCCTGCTCCTGTGGCTGGGCCGCCGGCTGCTGGGCAGACACCGTACCCATGGCCGCGGAAAGGGCGACTGCGAGCGCGATCGACTTGAACTTCATCCCGGATACCCCTTGCATGTGCGTTGAAGAAGGGCGCCAGTGTATGCCAGCGACGGCGGGGCAGCGCAAGCCCCGCCGCGGCCGGAATGGCCCCCGATCACTTCCCAACTGCTGCTGTCTAGAACGGGATGTCGTCGTCGGAGAAATCCTCGGCCGGCGGGCGCTGCTGCTGTTGCTGCGGCTCCGCGCGACGCTGCTGCTCCTGGCGCTGCGGCCTGCCACCGCCACCGCCGCCACGCTCATAGCCGCCACCACCACCGCCACCACCACCGCCTTCGCCGCGACCGCCGAGCATCTGCATCTCGTTGGCGACGATCTCGGTGAAGTACTTCTCCACCCCATCCTGTCCGGTGTACTTGTCGTAGCGGATCTCGCCCTCGACGTAGACCTGGGAGCCCTTGCGCAGGTACTCGGCGACGATCTCACCGAGCTTGCCGAAGAAGGTCACCCGGTGCCACTGGGTATTTTCCTGATTGTTGCCGTCGCGATCCTTGCGCACGCTGGTGGTTGCCAGGCTGATCTTGGTGATCGCCATGCCACCCTGGGTGTACTTGGTTTCCGGATCGTTGCCGAGGTTGCCGACCAGGATCGCTTTATTGATGCCACGGGCCATGAATTCTTTCCTTGCAGATGTGGCCGGCGCAGGGGCACGGCCGTTGGGTTCGGGGACCATTGAAGTATACCGGCGCCGGGCCTGCCATCTCCGGCCCGCCCGGCGCCGGGTCAGAGTCCGCCGCGCGGGCGCGTGGGGCAACTCCCGGGCCCGTATAATCCCCGGTCCCCCAGCTCCTGCATACCCATGGCCCAGGCAAATACCGCACCCGTCCCCGACCTTGCCGCCATCCAGGCATTCGCCGCCGCCGACATGGCCGGCATCGATGCCCTGATCCGGCGCCGCCTGGCCTCCGATGTGGTCCTGATCAACCAGGTGGCCGAACACATCATCTCCGCCGGCGGCAAGCGCCTGCGGCCGATGCTGGTGGCCCTGGCCGGGCGCGCCTGTGGCGGCCACGGCGCCGAGCACCACCAGCTGGCGGCGATCATCGAGTTCATCCACACCTCCACCCTGCTGCACGACGACGTCATCGACGAGTCGGACCTGCGGCGTGGACGCAGCACCGCCAATGCGATCTGGGGCAACGCCGCCAGCGTGCTGGTGGGCGACTTCCTGTATTCGCGCAGTTTCCAGCTGATGGTGGAGCTGGACCGCATGGAAGTGATGCGGATCCTCGCCGATGCCACCAACCGCATTGCCGAGGGCGAGGTGCTGCAGCTGCTGCACGTACGCAACCCGGATGTGGACGAGGCGGCCTACCTGCAGGTGATCGAGCGCAAGACCGCGGTGCTGTTCGCCGCCGGAACGCGCCTGGGTGCGCTGGCTTCCGGCGCCGATGCAGCGCTGCAGCAGCGCCTTCACGATTACGGCCTGCAGCTGGGCTACGCGTTCCAGATTGCCGATGACATGCTCGATTACGCCGCCGAAGGCGCCGACCTGGGCAAGAACCTGGGCGACGACCTGGCCGAGGGCAAGGCCACCCTGCCGCTGATCCACGCCATCGCCCACTCCGACGCGCCGGTACGTGAACGCCTGCGCGCGATCGTGGAAGCCGGCGACGCGGGCGCCATGGATGAGGTGCTGGCCGCCATCCACGCCTGCGGCAGCCTGGAATACAGCCACCAGCGCGCGCTCGAGTACGCCGCTGCCGCCGAAGCTGCTCTCGACGGCCTGCCTGAAAACGACGCCGTCGCCGCCCTGCGTGGCCTGGCCCGTTACGCGGTCAGCCGCGGGTACTGAGCGCGGCAGCATCCGGTGCCACCCGGCCCCGGGTGGTCAGGCGATGCCCAACCCGGGGATCGCGGTGATGAGCTCGGGATCGAAGCCGGCCAGCGCTGCAAAGTGCCGCCCGCGCGCGGTGTAGTCGCGATAGGGTCCGAAGCTGGGCGCGCCCGGCGACAGCAGGATCACCCCACCCTCCCCGCCCAGCATCCGCTGCGCCATCTCCACCGCCATCGGCAGGTCCGTGGCGGCGGCAAGCTGCATGCCACCGTCCGCGACCAGGGGTTCAAGCAACGCATGGATCCGCGGCCCGTTCGCGCCCATGGTCACTGCAGCGTGTGGAGACCGCTTGGCGATCGCAGAGGCGAACCCGCTCCAGTCCAGCCCGCGGTCATGGCCGCCAAGCAGGATTGCCACCCGCGCATCGCGATACACCTCAAGCGCCGCCAGGCTGGCCGCGGGCGTGGTGCTGATGGAATCGTTGACCCAGCGGCATCCGGCCCGCTCGCCCAGCGGTTGCAGCCGGTGCGGAAGCGGCACGAAGCTGCGCGCGTACGCCGCCAGCGGCACGGGATCCAGGCCGAAAGCCTCGATCGCGGCCAGCGCCGCGCACAGGTTGATGCGGTTGTGCCGGCCCGGCAGCGGCACGTCTGCTGAATCCAGCACCGCCAGGTCACCGCGATACACCACCTGGTCGCGAAGATGCCATCCCGATTCATGGTTGAACCAGGTGACCTTACTGTCCGGCAGCTCCAGCCCGGACAGCCGCGGGTCGGCCGCATTGAGCACGGCATGGCGCGGCCGGGCTGCGGTCAGCAGGACCAGCTTGTCCTGCACGTAGCGCTCCTCGCTGCCGTGCCAGTCCAGGTGTTCCGGGAAGACGTTGCTCACCACCGCCACCTCTGGACGCACGCCCGAAGCGGCCACGTCGCCGGTCTGGAAGCTGGACAGCTCCAGCACCCAGGCCTCGGCCTGGCCATGCAGCAGCTCCAGCATCGGCATGCCGATATTGCCCGCCAGTGCCGTGCGCACTCCGCCCGCACGCAGCAGGTGGGCCAGCATCGCGCTGATGGTGCTCTTGCCCTTGGTGCCGGTGACGCAGATGGTGCGCGCATCGGGCCGCGCCGCGAACCACAGCGCGGTGCCACCCAAAAAACGAGTGCCGCTTGCCTGGGCCTCCAGCAGCTCGGGCCGGTAGGCGCTGATGCCCGGCGACTTCACCACCACGTCAAAGGCGGCCAGCCGTTCGGCCGAGACCTCGGTTTCCACAACCAGCCTGGTATCGGCGGCCCGGACCTGCTCCGCCTCTGCCGGCGAGCAGAACAGCGTCAGCGAAGCCGGGCCATCCGCCAGCTCACGCAGCGCGGCATGGGCGGCCTGGGCCTCGCGGCCCCAGCCCCACAGGGCCACACGCTGCCCGGCGAGCAGGTCAATCGCCGGGGGCGAAGCGTTCACGCAGCCGCTCCCACAGCTGGGCCGGGATGTTGTGCTCATCGGCAGGAACCAGGAGCGGCGCAATGGCAGGTACGTCGTCCTGCAACTGGGGCGCGATCACCCGGGCAAAGCGCTTGACCACCGCGTCCTCGCGCCACTCCGGGCGAGCCGCCAGCGCGGCCATCGCCGCCCGCGACTCGCGCGCTTCGCCCACGCATTCAAACGGCTTGTGGTCGCGGAACTCCATCAGCGCGTCGTAGCCCGGGATCTGGTCCTCATCATCAAGCAGGTTGCGCCCGAGGATAGCCACCAGCCGCGGCTTGGGCATGAACGGCGCCAGCGCCAGGAACACGAAATGGCACTTGGGGCACACCCCGCACCAGCGGTTCACCGGGCGCTCGCCCAGCAGGTGGAAGTTGCGGTTGCAGCTGGAGAAATGCGCGTCGTAGCGGCTGGACTGGGCAAACTGCCGCGCCACCGCCAGTTCGCTCAGCGGCCGCAGCAGCGAGTAGTAGCGCAGGTCCGCGGCCACGCTGGCCTGCAGGTGCTCGCCGAAGGCGCGCTCGAACGCCCAGCCCTTGGACCACTGGTGGTTCACTTCGCCCGTGCCTTCGATCAGGCTGCCGTAGCTGGCAGAACGCTCGTTGGAAAACACTACCTGGTCCACGCCCAGCACGATCGCGGCAAAGGCGAGGATGGCGGAGTTGATCGCGGTCACCGGGATATGCCCGTTCCAGGCGCCCATCCGGTTGTATTCGAACAGTTCCGGCGCCAGCTGGCGGCCGATATTGAACGTGGCCAGGCCGGTGTGTGCGGCGCAGGCGCGGATCAGCTGCGAGCCGCCGATCCAGGACACCGTCTGCTCCACGTCCAGCGCTCGCAGCGCCTCGATCGACACCAGCGAGTCCTTGCCGCCGCCGATCGCCACCAGCGCGTGCCTGCGCAGGCCCAGCGCCGGGGCCACTGCGGCCGGCGCGGCATCGCGCGGAAAGCGGATGTGCCCGTGCAGGTCCAGCCCGTTGCGATAGGCGAACTCGCCCAGGCCGTGCAGGTAGATCTCGTCCATCAGCTCTGCGGTGGCCGCATCGATCGCATAGCCGTCGATGCGGATGTCGCGGGGCGCCGCCGCCTTGTAATAGCTCACCCCGGCGATCAGGTGCAGCAGCTGCAATGCCTGCTGCGCGGCTGCGGCGCGGGCCTCGTCGAGCTGATCATCCAGCTGGAAAGGCGCGCCCGGCAGGGTCACCTTCTCGATCAGCTCCGGCCCATCATCAAAGGCATAGACCAGCTCGGCCAGGCCGGTAGCCGGGTCGAAACCACAGCGCACGAACCGGAACGTGCGCACCGCGTCCCGCGAGAACTCCACCGCACTCACTTGATGATCTCCACGCGCGGCAGTTCGCGCAGGTTGTAGGTGTTGGCCATGACCATGCCGTAGGCGCCGGTGTCGGCCACCAGCAGCACGTCGCCAGGCGCGGTGGCCGAGGGCAGCGGGCGGCCGGTGCCCAGCACGTCGCCGGTTTCGCAGATCGGGCCGACCACGTCGAAATCGACCAGGTCGGCATCGTCCAACCGGCTCAGGTTGTGGATGTCATGCCAGGCTTCGTACAGGGCGGGGCGCATCAGCGCATTCATGCCCGCATCGCCGCCGACCCGACGCACGCCGTGCTTTTCCACCACCTGAGTGGTGGTCAGCAGCAGCACGCCGCACTCGGCCACCAGGTAGCGGCCCGGCTCGATCGCGATCCGGTAGCCGGGATAGGCGGCCTTGACCTCGGCGATGCCGGCGCTCCAGGCCTCCAGGTCGAACGGCTCGTCCTCGGCGCGGTAGGGAATCGGCAGCCCGCCACCGATATCGATGGTGTCGATGCTGCCAATGCGGTTGGCGATGCCGCCCAGTTCGTCACACACCGAGCGCCAGTGCTCAGGCGTATCCACCCCGCTGCCGAGATGGGCGTGCAGGCCGTCGACGCGGATATCCAGCTGCCGCGCGGCCTCCATGAATTCCTCGATGCGCGCCACCGGCAGGCCGAACTTGGATGCCACGCCGCCGGTCTTGACCTTGGCGTGATGGCCTTCGCCGCGGCCCAGGTCCACCCGCAGCCACAGCTTGCGGCCGCGGAACACATCCGGCCAGCGCCGCAGCGCTTCCACGTTGTCCAGGGTCACGATGGCGCCCAGCTCGAACGCGCCCGCGTATTCGTCGATCGGCGCGAAGCTGGGCGTGAACAGCAGCCGCCCGGCTTCCAGCCCGGGCACCGAATCCCGCGCGTGACGCAGCTCGGCCAGCGACACGCATTCCAGGCCGAAGCCCTCCTCCGCCAGCGCATTGAGAATGTCCGGGTGCGGGTTGGCCTTGATGGCGTAGAAGCGGCGGTCCACCGGCGCCATCGCCGCCAGCGCCCGGGCTCGCTCGCGCACCGTTGGCAGGTGGTGCACATAGGTGGGCGTGCCGGCGGCGGCCAGCGCCAGCAATTGCTCGCGCTGGCCCTGCCACCACGGAGTGCCGCGCACCCGCGCCGTACCGGACAGCTCGCTCCAGCGCGGACCGAACACGCCCTGCTCGTGCGCCGGCATCGCGCCGCTGGCGATCAGCTGCGCATGCAGGGTGCCCAGCATGCCGTCGGCATCGGCCTCGTCGATCACGAACGTGAGGTTGAGGTCGTTGGAGGACTGCGAGATCAGGTGCACCCGCTCCTGGCCAAAGGTGGCCCAGATGTCCGACAGCTTGTGCAGCAGCGAGCGCATGCCGCGGCCAACCAGGGTGATCGAGGCGCAGGGCGCGATCACCTTGACCCGGCAGCACCTGGCAAGGTCTTCCGACAGCCGCGCCAGCACGTCGGTGCTGACCAGGTTCTCGCTTGAATCCAGCGATACGGTGACGTTGGTCTCCGATGAGCCGAGCAGATCCACCGACAGTCCGTGCACGCGGAAGATCTCGAACACATCGGCCAGGAAGCCGACCTGCTGCCACATGCCCACCGTTTCCATCGATACCAGCACGATCCCACTGCGCCGGCTGATCGCCTTGACCCCGGGCACGCTGCCGGCGCCGTCATCGATCACCGTGCCGGGCAGGTCCGGACGTGCGGTATCCAGGATCGCCAGCGGCACGCCCGCTTCGCGGCACGGGCCCAGCGCGCGCGGATGCAGCACGCGGGCACCGGTAGTGGTGATTTCCTGGGCTTCGGCGTAATCCAGCCGCTGCAGCAGGCGTGCATCCGGCACTTCGCGCGGATTGGCGCTGAACATGCCCGGCACGTCGGTCCAGATCTCCACCCGCTCGGCCCGCAGCCGGCCGCCAAACAGCGCCGCCGAGGTGTCCGAGCCGCTGCGCCCGAACAGCGCGGTGCCGCCGTCTTCATGACGGGCGATGAAGCCCTGGGTCAGCAGCAGCGGCGCATCCGACTGGGCGGCGAAGCGCCCGCGCCATTCGTCATCCGCCTCGCGGCGACCGGTGGCGGCCATCCGCGTGGTCCAGTCGGTCTGGTTCGGCAGTCGCTGCGCCTGCAGCCAGTCGCGCGCGTCCAGCCAGCCGAAATCCAGGCCCTGGGCACGCAGGTAGGCCGCGCCGAGGGTCGACGACAGCAGCTCGCCCTGGGCCAGCACTTCGGCCTGCCAGTCCAGTGCACGTCCGGCGGCGCGCGCATCCACTGCAAGGGCCTGAAGGGTGGACAGGCGCGCTTCCAGCACCTGCTCGGCATCCAGCCCGAGCTCGGCGGCGAAGTCGCGATGCACCCCTGCCAACCGCTCGAAGCCCTGCTGCGTGTCCACGCTGCCGTCGGCGATCTCCTGCAGCGCGTTGGTCACCCCGGCCAGGGCCGAGACCACGACCAGTGCGCGCGCCTGGTGCAGTTGCGCCCGTTCGGCGGCCAGCCGTCCAATGGTGTCCCAGCGCTCACGCTTGGAGACGCTGGTGCCTCCGAACTTGAGGACGATCCAGCGGGCGTTCGACGGGACGATCTGGGGCATTGGCAGCAGGATTCCGGGCGTGGCAGACAGGTGTAGCCAAGCATTGTAGGGCGGCTGCGGCCCTGCCGCCCAACGGGTTCCTGCCGCGACACCGGGTGCTGCCGGCCCGCGACAGGAACGCCATGTGGATCAGCGGATCAATCCGCGCTGTAGACGGCTTCCCCATCCACCCAGGTGGAGCGGATGACCAGCTCGTCCAGTGTCTGGCCTGGAACCTGCAGCGGGTCTTCGCCCAGCACCACGAAATCGGCGCGCAGGCCCGGCGCCAGGCGCCCGGTCTCATCCTCGCTGCGGGTGGCCCAGGCGGAGCCTGCTGTGAAGCCGTGCAGCGCTTCGCTGGCGCTGAGTTTCTGGTCCGGCAGCCAGCCACCCGGGGGCTGGCCATCGCGGTCCTGGCGGGTGACCGCCGCGTACAGCCCCAGTCGCGGATCAGCCGACTCGACCGGGAAGTCCGACCCCAGAGCCAGGCGTCCGCCCGCATCCAGGAACCGGCGCCAGGCATAGGCACCTGCGAGTCGCTCTTCACCCACGCGATCGCCGGCCCAGGGCATATCCGAAGTGGCATGGGTCGGCTGCATGGAGGCAATCACGCCCATTTCGGCAAAGCGCGGGATGTCCTCGACCGCCACGATCTGGGCATGTTCCACGCGCCAGCGGTGATCCGAACCCACCGCATCCCCAAGCACGCTCGCATAGGTATCCAGCACGGTGCGGTTGCCGCGGTCACCAATCGCATGGGTCGTCACCTGCACGCCGCACTCGTGGGCGCGGCGCACGATGCCGGCATAGACGTCGGGCTCGTAGGCCAGCAGCCCGTGGTTTCCGGCCTCGTCGCTGTATTCCTCCAGCAGTGCCGCACCGCGACTGCCCAGCGCGCCATCGATGAACAGCTTGATCCCGTGCATGCGCAGGCGTCCGCCGTCGTGGGTGTACAGGCCGTTGGCACACAGATCCGCCAGCGCATCACCGTCACCGGCGGCATAGGCTGCAATCCGCAGCGGCAGCCGGCCTTCATCGGCAAAGCGGCGGAACAGGGCCAGGTCGTCCCGCGAGACGCCCATGTCGTGCACACCTGTCAGTCCGACCGCAACAGCAGCGGCCAGCGCGCGGTCCAAAGCCTGCTCGCGCAGCGCCTCGTCCTGCTCGGGAATGACACGCTCAACCAGGCGGCGCGCACCACCGCCGACAAACACGCCGGTGGCCTGGCCACCCTCACGCACGATCCGGCTGCCCTGCGGATTCCAGTCGCCGGCGAAGGATTGCGCGCCTTCCTGCGCCTGGGCGAGACGCATCGCCTCCGAGTTGCCCCAGCCCGCATGGCCATCCACCCGCACCAGCCACACCGGCCGGTCGGGGAATGCTTCATCCAGATCGGCGGCGGTCGGGAACTCGCGCTCCGGCCACAGGTTCTGGTCCCAGCCGCGCCCAAGCACCCAGCTGTCCTCGGGCAGATCCTGCGCATAGGCCTGCAGCCGTGCAACCACCTCGGCCTTGCTGTCCACACCGGCAAGGTCCGCCCACATCAGCGAGAAGCCGAAGTTCAGCAGGTGCCCATGCGCATCGATCAGTCCCGGCACGATCGTGGCGCCGCCCATGTCCAGCACTTCGGCGCCAGGCCACTCGCGCTGCAGGTCCGCAGCGGTGCCAACCGCCAGGATCCGGCCCTCGCGATCCCAGGCCATGGCCTCGGCGACCGGCCGCGTTGGATCGGAAGTGTGGATGCGATCGGCTGTCAGCAGCCGCACCCCATCCACATCATTGGAAACAGCTTCGGTGCGGGCACAGCCCTGTACAAGCAGGCCGGCCAGCACCAGCGGAAGCAGACGACGCATGCAGAAATCCCCATCCCCGGAAACGGCGGTCACTATGCATGGCGCCCGGCGGACCCGCAAACCTTGCTGCGCGCGCTGCCGGCTTCAGCCGATCAATTCCGCCTCCAGCGTGATCGGCACCGCGCTGAGCGCCCGGGATACCGGACAGTTCTGTTTGGCGTCATCGGCAATTGCGCGGAACTTTGTCTCCTCGATGCCCGGCACCTTGGCCTTGGTGAACAGCCGGATCGCACTCAACGTGGGCCCGCCTTCGGTGGACAGATCCACTTCGGCCCGGGAGTCCAGCGAATCGGCCGGGTGCCCGGCCTCGGCCAGGGCGTTGGCGAGCGCCATGGTGAAACAGCCTGCGTGTGCCGCGGCGATGAGTTCTTCCGGGTTGGTGCCCTTGCCATCGGCAAACCGGCTGTTGAAGCCATAAGGGGTGTCCTGCATCAGCCCGCTGGTGGGCGTGCTGATACTGCCGCGCCCGAATTTGAGGTCGCCTTCCCAACGTGCGGTGGCCTTGCGTGAAATACCCATGTGCATGCTCCGTTTCAAAGAGCTCAAGCCTACGGCCCGCCCCGTTACGTGCGTGTGGCGTCCGTCACCGTCAGCATGGGGCAATGCACAGCCCGGTTCCCCAGCGCGCTGGTGGCGATGGCCGCCGCGCCCGCGGCACCGGAAGGGGCTGTAAAAAGCCGTCCAGAGCGTAAAAATCGCTGTTTTTTGCAGTTCTCTATTGGCCTCGCCCCCTTCTTGTCCTACATTCCAACTGCCGATGCGATCGGCCAGACCACCACTCCACCTCCATACGGAACAGGAAACATGGCGAAGACAGCAGTGAAGAAGGCGACCAAGAAGGCCGCTGTAAAGAAGGCGACCGCCAAGGCCGCAGCTCCCAAGGCGATCAAGGAGCCGCTGACCAAGGCCGGTCTGATTTCCCATCTTGCCGAGAGCACCGACCTCGCGGCCAAGGATGTGCGCGCTGTTCTGGCCGCCCTGGATGACACCATCGCCGGTTCGCTGAGCAAGCGCGGCGCGGGTTCGTTCACCCTGCCCGGGATGCTGAAGATCACCTCGACCAAGGTGCCGGCCAAGCCCAAGCGCAAGGGCATCAATCCGTTCACCAAGGAAGAGCAGGTGTTTGCCGCCAAGCCCGCCTCGGTCAAGGTCAAGGTGCGTGCGCTGAAGAAGCTGAAAGACGCCGCTATCTGATTTGCCGATTGCTGGGGCTTCGTGCCCCGAAATCTGAAAGGCCGGCCCCCAATGGGTGCCGGCCTTTTTTGTGGAGAAGTGCTGTTCCTTCGATGTGTTTCGCTGGGACCTGAAGGGCCCCGTCGCGGCCGGGAGGCCTTCGCTGCTCATGTCCCCCGGCCTCCGCCTGCGGCGGATGCCTCCTCCTTTACTTCGCTGCGAAGGCCTCCCGGCCACGACGGGGCTCGGCTTGCGGATCGCAGGAGCATGGGTGTCCGCCGGATTGCCGACGTCACGTTCATTGGCCCTGGCCCACCGTGCAGACAATGCCGGATGCGAATACCCCGCCAACGCCGACCCGCAAGGACTATGGACCTGCAGCCCGCACCCTCATCGCCTGGGCCATTTTGCTGGTGGCCGGCGCGTATCTGGCGGGCTGGGCATGGCAACAGCCGTTCATGGCCAAGCCGAAGATGAGCTGGCAACTGGCCCGCATGCCACCTCCCGACACCCTGTCCATGCCGGTACGCGATGTGCAGGCTTCGCGTATTGCCGACACCTATGGGGCCCCGCGGGGTGCGGATCGCCGGCATGAGGGCGTCGATATCTTTGCTCCCCGCGGCACGGATGTCCTCAGCGCCACCCCGGGACTGGTCGTGGCCATCCGCGAGAGCGGACTCGGCGGCCGCCAGGTGTGGGTGCTTGGCCCGGCCAACGAACGCCACTACTACGCCCACCTGGACGACTGGGCTCCAGATCTTGCGGTGGGTGACGTAGTCCTGCCCGGCAGCGTGCTGGGCAGTGTGGGCGACACCGGCAATGCAAGCGGCACGCCGCCACACCTGCACTACGGCGTCTATCGCACCGACGGCGCCTACGATCCGCTGCCGCTGCTGCTGGCAGCTGCCGCCAGGCTGGAGCCACCGGACGCCACGCGTTAGCATCGGGCACAAGCCACAGGGGCCAGGCGGGAATTTCCATGGGCAAGCGGTTCTGGATCTGCAGCGTGATGGTCGGCATGACCGCACTGGTACTTGGCCTTGTCGTCCACGGGCTGCTGCTGCGTGGCGATTACATCGCCCACGCCGAGCTGTACCGCAGCCAGGCCGAGGCCAGCGCCCGCTTCGGCTGGATCCTGATCGCCTATGCGCTCATCGGCCTATCGATGACCTGGCTTTACTACCGCCTCCACGACAGCGACGAAGTGCGGCTGCAACAGGGCCTGGCGTTCGGGATCGCCATCGGCCTGGTGTCGTTCGTACCCTGGCATCTGCTGGTCCATGCGGCCCAGCCGCTGCCGTTGTCGCTGATGCTGCGCCAGTCCGTACTGGACCTGGTGGCCGCGGGCCTGCTGGGCATGCTGCTGGCCTGGCTGCGCCCGCGCCGACGCGAGCTCACCCTGCCGGACTGACGGGCGTGTATTGACGGGCGGGCATTGTGCCTGCCCGTGGCCGATCAGGACCCGGAGCGCCGCCGCTTGGGCTGCAGCATGGTGCCGGTGCAGTTGTCCGCGCCGCAGCGACAGGCCCAGAGTTTCTTCAGCTTCGGCGTGTGCCGCTCATCCAGCACGATGCCGTAGTTGTAGGTCAGCTCCTCGCCCGCGGCGATGTCGCTGATCGCCTCGATGAACACCTTGTCCTTGTGCGACCTGCCCTTGTCGTCCTCCTCCACCACCGCCTCGCAGTTGGGATCGCAGCTGTGGTTGATCCAGCGCGCAACGTTGGAGTTGTGGTTGCCGTCGATCACGTATTCGTCGTTGACGGTGAACAGGAAGGTGTGCCCGTTCTCCTCCTGGCCGCCGTACTCCTCGTCGACTTCATCGTGGGTCCGCAGGTCGCCTTTGTAGCGGATGATCCGCTCGCCGGCAGCGATATCGGCGGTGGCGAAGACGCCGTTGCCATGGATCGGCGACAGGCGGGCCTCGATCTTCTTTTCCTTCTT
Organism: Luteimonas sp. A478; assembly: GCF_054052025.1. Taxonomy (NCBI): domain Bacteria; kingdom Pseudomonadati; phylum Pseudomonadota; class Gammaproteobacteria; order Lysobacterales; family Lysobacteraceae; genus Luteimonas; species Luteimonas yangxiaopingae. The sequence continues at coordinate 29,519 of NZ_JBSVRF010000006.1, forward strand.
CTTTTTCTGGGGCATCGGCAACGGATGTGAGCGATCGGGCCGCTATTGTGGCCAACCGCGGGCGGGGATGCGACAAGCGCGCGTGGGACCAACGACTGCGGCGCAAGCTGAACATCGACAGCTCCGGGGAGCTGCGGGTATTTGAGCCGCGAAGCGCGAAAGAGTACAATTTCGGTCCTCATTGGAGTTCCCGCCCCCGCATGCTCCGCGTTACCCGCCTCACCGACTACGCCACCGTGGTGCTGACCGTGCTTGCCGCCCAGCCCGAGACCGTGCTGAGCGCGGCCGAACTGGCCGAGCGCGCCGGCCTGGAAACACCCACCGTGAGCAAGGTGCTCAAGCCACTGGCCCAGGCCGGCCTGGTGGAAGGGTTCCGCGGCGCCCACGGCGGCTACCGGCTGGCCCGCGCACCGCGGGACATCAGCCTGCTCGAGATCGTCGAGGCCATGGAAGGCCCGATCGCCATGACCGAATGCAGTCTCGAAGAGCACGTGTGCGGCATCGCCAGCCAGTGCGGCGTGCGCGCCAACTGGCGCCGCATCAACGATGTGGTCGCCGCGGCGCTGCGCGACGTGAGTCTGGCGCAGATGTTTGACGACGCACCGGTTCCTCCCCCACCCCCGTCCGGGGGCAGGCGCATCGACGCCCGCCTCGCCGGCAACTGAAATACAGGCAGCCTATGGCCACCCAGATCATCGAACCCGTATTGGAAGAGCGCCCCAACGCGCTGGTCCACGAGCAGCTCGGCCGCAAGTACGCGGCCGGCTTCATCACCGACATCGAGTCCGAGTCGTTCCCGCCAGGGCTGGACGAAGACACCATCCGCGCGCTTTCCGCGAAGAAGGAAGAGCCCGAGTGGATGCTCGAATGGCGCCTGGCCGCCTACCGCCACTGGCTGACCATGCCGGTGCCGCGCTGGGCCCGGCTGAACATCGAGCCGATCGACCTGCAGGCGCTGAGCTACTTTTCCGCGCCCAAGGGGCCCAAGTACCAGTCCCTGGACGAGGTGCCGCAGGAACTGCTGGACACCTATGAAAAGCTCGGCGTGCCGCTGCACGAACGCGCCAGGCTTGCCGGCGTGGCCGTGGACGCGGTGTTCGACTCGGTTTCCGTGGGCACCACCTTCCAGAAGGAGCTGAGGGAAGCCGGGGTGATCTTCTGCTCCATGTCCGAGGCCATCCAGGAGCACCCGGAGCTGGTGAAGCAGTACCTGGGCACCGTGGTACCGGTGGGTGACAACTACTTCGCCGCGCTGAACTCGGCGGTGTTCTCCGATGGCAGCTTCGTCTACATCCCCAAGGGCGTGCGCTGCCCGATGGAGCTGAGCACCTATTTCCGCATCAATGCCAACCACACCGGCCAGTTCGAGCGCACCCTGATCATCTGCGAGGACAAGGGCCACGTGTCCTACCTGGAGGGCTGCACCGCGCCGATGCGCGATGAGAACCAGCTGCACGCCGCGGTGGTCGAGCTGGTGGCGCTGGAAGACGCCGAAATCAAGTACTCCACCGTGCAGAACTGGTACCCGGGCGACGAGAACGGCGTCGGCGGCATCTACAACTTCGTGACCAAGCGCGCCGAGTGCCGCGGTGATCGCAGCAAGGTGACCTGGACCCAGGTGGAAACCGGCTCGGCAATCACCTGGAAATACCCCTCCTGCGTGCTGCTGGGCGACGACTCGGTCGGCGAGTTCTACTCCGTGGCGCTCACCCACCACCGCCAGCAGGCCGATACCGGCACCAAGATGATCCACATCGGCAAGCGCACCAAGTCGAAGATCATCAGCAAGGGCATCAGCGCCGGGCACGGACAGAACACCTACCGCGGACTGGTGAAGATGGACCGCAACGCCGACGGCGCGCGCAACTTCACCGAATGCGATTCGCTGCTGATCGGCAAGAATTGCGGCGCGCACACCTTCCCCTACATCGAGGTCAAGAATCCGACCGCCACCCTCGAGCACGAGGCCACCACCTCCAAGATCAGCGACGACCAGATGTTCTATTGCCGCTCGCGCGGGATCTCCGAGGAAGACGCGATCAGCCTGATCGTCGACGGCTTCTGCAAAACGGTCTTCCGCGAGCTGCCAATGGAGTTCGCGATCGAGGCCAAGGCACTGCTCGATATCTCGCTGGAAGGCAGCGTCGGCTGACCCTTCCATCCGCAGGACGGGCCCGGCCCGCAAACAGACAAGCAACTGGCGGCCCGCGCCGCCTCACGGGAAACACATCATGCTGAAGATCGAAAACCTCCACGCGAGCATCAACGGCCGCGAAATCCTCAAGGGCCTTTCATTGGACCTGCAGCCGGGCAAGGTGCACGCCATCATGGGCCCCAACGGCGCCGGCAAGTCCACGCTGGGCAACATCCTCGCCGGGCGCGATGGCTATGACATCACCGAAGGCACCGTCGAATTCGAAGGCCAGCCGCTGCTGGACCTGGAGCCGGAGGAGCGCGCCGCCGCCGGCCTGTTCCTGGCCTTCCAGTACCCGGTCGAGATCCCGGGCGTGAACAACACCTATTTCCTGCGCAGCTCGCTCAACGCCCAGCGCAAGGCGCGTGGCGAGGAAGAGCTGGACTCCATGGCGTTCCTCAAGCTGGTGCGCGAGAAGCTGGCCGTGCTGCACCTGGACGACAAGCTGCTGCACCGCGGCGTCAACGAAGGCTTCTCGGGCGGTGAGAAAAAGCGCAACGAGATCTTCCAGATGGCCGTGCTGGAGCCGAAGCTGGCGATCCTGGACGAGACCGACTCGGGGCTCGACATCGACGCCCTGCGCCACGTGGCCGAGGGCGTCAATGCCCTGCGCTCGCCCGACCGCGCGTTCCTGGTCATCACCCACTACCAGCGCCTGCTGGACTACATCCGTCCCGACGTGGTCCACGTGCTGGCCGACGGCCGCATCGTCGAGAGCGGCGGACCGGAGCTGGCCGAGCAGCTGGAAGAGCACGGCTACGCCTGGGTCAAGGACCGCATTTCCCCGGAGGCAGCATGAGTACCCTGCTGCAGTCGCTGGCCAGCGGCTTCCAGGGCGATGCCGCCCGCCGCGCAGCGCTTGACGCAACGCTTGGCGACGGCCTGCCCGGGCCCCGCAGCGAAGCGTGGAAGTACACCCCGCTGCGCGCGCTTGAGCGTCGCGAGTTCATCTCTTCCCGGGACGCGGTTGAGATTGATCCGTCCCTGCTGGCCGGCATCGCCGCGCCGCGCCTGGTGTTCGTCAACGGCCGGTTCTCCGAGTCGCTGTCGGATCGCAGCGGCCTGGATGAAGCCATCGAAGTCACCACCGAGGCGGGCACCGGCAGCAATGATGCGCGCTACGCCGACAGCGACGCCGTCTTCGCCCGGCTGGCGACCAGCCTGGCCGAACAGGGCGTGCAGGTGCGCGTACCTGCCGGCACCCGTGTGGAGCAGCCGCTGCAGCTGGTCTTCGTGGGCGCGCCGCAGGACGGCGCCGAACTGGCCTGGCACCTGCGCCACCGGATCGACATTGGCGAAGGCGGCCGCCTGGCTGTCGCCGAACACCACATCGTTTCCGGTGAGCACCGCCACCTGGACAACGCGCTGATGGAGATCAGCCTGGGCGCCAATGCCGAGCTGGAGCACGCACGCACCCAGGCGGGATCCGATGGCGCCACCGCATTCCTGCGCACCGAGGCCGAGCTGGCCGAATCGTCCCACTACCGCCGGGTTGATGTGGAGCTGGGCGGCGCGCTCTCGCGCCATGAGCTCAACGTGCGCCTGATCGGCGACGAGGCCCGCCTGGATGCCAACGGCGTGCTGCTGGCCGCCGGACGCCGCCACCTGGACACCCGCCTGGACATCGAACACATTGCCGCCAACACCTCCTGCGGCCTGCTCTGGCGCGGAATCGGCACCGGTCGCGGCCGGGTCGTGTTCCACGGCGGCATTACCATCGAGGCCGGCGCCGACGGCACCGATGCCCGGCTCTCCAACAAGAACCTGCTGCTGTCGCCCGATGCCGAGATCGACACCCAGCCGATCCTGGTGATCCACGCCGACGAAGTGGAAGCCGCCCACGGCGCCACCGTTGGCCAGCTGGACGAGAGCGCGCTGTTCTACATGCGCTCGCGCGGCCTGTCCGAGCGCGAGGCGCGGGTGCTGCTGACCCAGGCCTTTACCCGCGAGCCGCTGGCTGCGGTGCAGGACCCGGCCCTGCGCGAGGCGATGGACGCCCGCCTGACCGCCACCCTGGAAACCGTCTCGGGCGTGGCCGGAGGATGAGCGTCCGGGCGGAAGGGGCCAGCGCCCCCGGCGGAATGGCCCCGGCCGTGGATTGGGAGAGCGTCCGCGCTGACTTTCCGCTGTTGCAGCGCCAGGTACACGGCAAGCCGCTGGTGTACCTGGACAGCGCCAACACCGCGCAGAAGCCGGCGGTCGTGATCGAAGCGGTGGACCGCTTCTACCGCCATCAGAACGCCAACGTCAGCCGCGCCGTGCACCAGCTCGGCAGCGAGGCCACCGAGGCCTACGAGGGCGCGCGCAGCAAGCTCGCCGGTTTCATCAATGCCCGCCCGGAGGATCTGGTGCTGTGCAGCGGCACCACGTTCGCCATCAACCTGGTGGCGTATTCGTGGGCGCTGCCGCGGCTCAAGGCCGGCGACACGATCCTGGTCTCGCGCATGGAACACCACGCCAACATCGTGCCCTGGCAGCTGGCGGCCGAGCGCACCGGCGCCAGCATCCGCGTGGCCGAGATCCAGCCCGACGGCAGCCTGGACCTGGACGCGCTGCATGCCGCGATGACCCCGGACGTGAAGCTGCTCGCGCTCACCCATGTCTCCAACCTGCTCGGCACCGTGAACCCGGTGCGCGACATCTGTCGCGAGGCCCGCCGGCGCGGCATCGCCACCCTGGTGGACGGCTCGCAGGCCCTGCCCCACCGCGCGGTGGACGTGACTGCGATCGGCTGCGATTTCTATGTGTTCACCGGCCACAAGATGTGCGGCCCAACCGGCACCGGCGCGCTGTGGGCGCGTCGCGAACACCTTGAGGCGATGCCGCCGTTCATCGGCGGCGGCGAGATGATCAAGGAAGTGAGCTTCGACGGCACCGTGTTCAATGATCCGCCGCACCGCTTCGAAGCGGGCACGCCCAACATCGCCGGCTTCATCGGCCTTGGCGCGGCGGTCGATTACCTCGACGGCATTGGCATGGCCCATATCCAGGCGCGGGAAGCCGAACTGCTGGCCCACCTGACCGAAGAGATGGACCGCATCGACGGCGTGCGCATCATCGGCCGCGCGCCGGAGAAGGCTGCGGTGGTGTCATTCCTGGTGAAAGGCGCCCACGCCCACGACCTGGCCACGCTGCTGGACCTGGAGGGCATTGCGGTGCGCTCGGGCCAGCACTGCGCCCACCCGCTGCTGCAGTACTACGGGGTGGCCGCCACCTGCCGTGCCTCGCTGGCGTTCTACAACACCCACGAGGAAATCGAGGCTTTCATCAGCGGCCTGCACAAGGTCCGCACGCTGCTCGGCTGAACTGGACGGCGCGCGGATTACGGGCCGTGCGTCGTGGTGGCATGATTCACGCGGTTTCGCGCGCAAGGCGCGCTCCTACGGGTTGATTTTCTGCATGACCAGACTGGAATTCAGGCCGGCGACGGTTGCCGACATCAATGCCATCGTCGAACTGGTGACATCCGCCTACCGCGGCGATGCCAGTCGCGTCGGCTGGACCACCGAGGCCGACCTGCTGGACGGTCCCCGGATCGACCCGGAGGTGCTGCGCGCCGACATCGAGCGTCCGCGCAGCATCGTGCTGCTGGCCGGCGCGCCGGACGCGACCGGCGAAGACGCCCTGCTGGCCTGCGCCCACGTGGCCGTCGAAGACGACGGCACCGGCTATTTCGGCATGTTCTCGGTCCGGCCGCAGCTGCAGGGCTCGGGTACCGGCCGCGCGGTGCTGGAGGAGTGCGAGCGCATCGCCCGCGAGGACTGGAAGCTGGCCACCATGCGCATGCAGGTGATCGTGCAGCGCGCCGAGCTGATCGCCTGGTACCAACGCCGCGGTTACCGCCGCACCGGTGTTTTCGAGCCCTTTCCCTACGGCGATCCGCGTTTCGGCATGCCAAAGCGCGACGACCTGCGCTTCGAGGTGCTGGAGAAGAGCCTGTCGCCCGGCGCCGTTGCGGAAACCGACGCCAAACCTGAAGAAGATGAACATGATGGACACTGAAGGCTGGATCCGCGTCTGCGTAACTTCCGAACTGCTGCCCGGCGAAATGCAGGTGGCCTGGGACGGGGACACCCCGATCCTGGTGTTCAACCGCGACGGCGACCTCTACGCGCTGGAAGACCGCTGCAGCCATGAGGATTTCGAACTGTCCGCCGGGGAGTTCGACCCGGCCACCGGCACCATCGAGTGCGTCCTGCACGGTGCGAAGTTCGATGTCAGCGACGGACGGGCCCTGTGTCCGCCCGCGTACGCGCCAGCAGTGAAATTTCCTGTCCGCGTCCACGACGGCGCCGTCTGGACCCGCGACGACCGCGGCTGAACAAGCTGCTCCCAAGCACACGCGGGACCCATGATCGCTGGACGTGCAGCCAGCGTATCGACCGGCCCTTGAAACAATAACCATTCGCATTACAATTCTCACCAGCGTGCCGGACCTCGAGTCCGGCACTTCTCCATTTCCTTCCCCGCCTGGCAGCCGCCGCCAACCCAGGTCGAGAGAGCAACTACGAACCTGGAGCTGTTGATGTCCCCACGCAACCGCAAGTCCGTGCAGCGGCGCACCCTGCTTGCCACAACCATTGCCCTGGCCTTTGCCGCCGCCCCTGCTGCCGCCGAGCCCGACCCCTCGCCCAGCACCGTCGACTTCGACACCATCGTGGTCACCGCTTCGGGCTTCGAGCAGAAGATCACCGACGCGCCCGCCAGCATCAGCGTCATCAGCCGCGAAGAGCTCGAGCGCAAGCAGTACGCCAACCTGGCCCAGGCCCTGGGCGACGTGGAGGGCGTGGACATCAACCAGGGCACTGGCAAGACCGGCGGCCTGGACATCAGCATCCGCGGCATGCCCAGCGCCTACACCCTGGTGCTGGTGGACGGGCGCCGCCAGAACAACGGCGGCGACATCACCCCCAACGGCTTTGGCGAAACCTCCAACAGCTTCATGCCGCCGCTGTCGGCCATCGAGCGCATCGAAGTGATCCGCGGCCCGATGTCGACCCTGTACGGCTCCGACGCGGTGGGCGGCGTGGTCAACATCATCACCCGTCGTGTTGCCGACAGCTGGTCGGGCTCGATCGGCCTCAACCACACCTTCCAGCAAGACCGCGGCTACGGCGCCAGCAGCGGCGCGAACCTTTACATCGCCGGCCCGCTGGTCGCCGACCGTCTGGGGCTGGCCATCCGCGGCAGCATCCACGACCGCGGCGCTTCCGACCTGCAGTTCGGCAACGACGCGGCGGTCAGCCGCCGCGGCGCCGCGGCCGTGGAAGGGCGCAACAGCAACTGGGGCGCGCGCCTGACCTTGACTCCCAACGAGTTCCACGAGGTTTCGCTGGATCTGGAGCAGGGCCGGCAGGTGTATGACAACGACGACTGCCAGCTCGGCACCCTGGACGGCTGGGCCGGCAACGCGGTGTCCGGTTGCACCACTCCCGACAACAGCGCCGCCGGTTATGCCGACGAGCTGCGCTTCAACCGCGAGCAGGCTGTGCTGGCCCACCGCGGTTCGCTGGACATCGGCCTGTGGGAAAGCGCGGTGACCTGGAAAACCACCGAAACCATCGGCCGCACCATCCCCGGCACCATCGGCCAGGCCTGGGACAACTTCCCCGGGATCGTGGGCGGCGCGCCGCGCGCGCTTGAATCACGTGACCTGATCCTGGATACGCGCCTGGTGGCTTCCGTTGGGGCCGCCCACACCCTCAGCGTGGGCGGCCAGTACATCGACGCCGAAGTCGAGGACGGCATCACCTCGGAGCGCTTCGAACGCAGCTCCTGGGCGGTGTTCGTGGAAGACGAATGGCGGATCATCGATCCGATGGGCCTCACCTTCGGCGGCCGCTATGAAAGCCACGACGCCTTTGGTGGCCACTTCAGCCCGCGGATCTACCTGACCTGGTCGGCCAGCGACCGCTGGACCCTGAAGGGCGGCGTCAGCCGCGGCTATCGCACCCCTTCCGTCAACCAGCTCCATGACGGCATCAATGGCGCCACCGGCCAGGGACGGACCATCACCATCGGCAGCCCGCACCTGAAGCCCGAGACCAGCCGCAATCACGAGATCGGCTTCTATTACGACGGCCAGCAAGGCTTCAACGCCAACCTGACCCTGTTCCACACCGAGTTCGAGGACATGATCAGCACCGGCACCCCGGTGGCGAACTGCTGGGCCGCGGCCAACCCCGGCCTGCCGGGCTGCATGGACCTGGGCAGCGGCTTTACCCAGGACAGCTTTGCCCAGAACACCAACGTGGGCGAAGCCACCAGCCAGGGCGTGGAGCTGGCCGCACGCTGGCAGTTCGCTGATGCGTGGTCGATGGGCGGCAACTGGACCTGGGCCGACACCGAGCAGAAGAGTGGCGAGGACCGCGGCGCTCCGTTCACCAACCAGGCCAAGCATTCGGTCAACGCCAACCTGGACTGGGAAGCCACCGACACCCTCAGCCTGTGGCTGCGCGGTGAGTATCGCGGCGAGCGCGATCGGTTCACCAATCTCTACGGAAACCTCAGTCCGGCCGACCAGGCCATCGTGGACGGGCTGGGCAAGCTGCATTCCTACACCCAATTCCACCTGGGTGGATCCTGGCGCGCTTCCGACAGCGTGACCTTCAACGCCACCATCTACAACCTGCTGGACAAGGACTTCCTTGACGGCGACTACTACGTGACCAACACCGGCGCTACCGGCTGGGGATCGCACTACACCCAGATCGGCCGCTCGGTCACCGGCACGCTGCAGGAAGGCCGCCGCCTCTGGCTGTCAGTCAACGTCGGCTTCTGAGCCGACTGAACCTGGACCGGGACCTGGATCCGCCGGAGCGTGCAAGCCGCGCTCCGGCGGCGCTGCTTCCCGTGGACGCAGACGCATGGCGATCAGTTCGCCGCCGCCATCGAGCATGAACCGGCTCCGCTGCGCGGACGCCAGCACCGCGGCATCCCCCCGTTCCAGCGGTGGCAGGCCGCTGGCGTGGTCGAAACGGCCCTGCCCTGCCAGCAGGTACAGGAGCCAGCCTTCCGCCGGACCGGCGAAAAACAGCATCGGCCCGACCAGCGGGCGACGCCACACGTCAATCTCCAGCCTGTCACGCCGCCACATCAGGTTCAGCGCCACGGCGCGGCCGTCGATGGGCTCACCCGTCACAGCCTCTCCGCCGTCATAGCGGGCACGTCCGTGAGGGGGCAGGAGTTCTTCCACCCGGCCGTCGCCAAAGCGCAGCCTCAGCCCCTCGCCTTCCACCAGCACCTGATCGCGGGCGATCCCCGGGAACAGCGACCAGGGCGCGGCCTGTTCGATCTCCGCCACTGACAGCCGCCACAGCCAGTCCCCGTCATCCGGCCAGGCCATGATCGCCCGGGTCCAGCCCAGCCCGTTACGCCAGCGCTCGCGGCGATGCATGTTGGCCGGCAAGACCTGGGCTGTGGGCGGCAGGGGCAACATCCGCGCAGTTTATCCGCTGGCCCGGCGGGCCGCCCGCACATCGGTCCTGCAGTTCGGCACAAAAAGGCACCGCCCGTGCACACCAGGGTGCGCACGGGCGGCTCTACATCCATGTAACGGCATCCTGCCGGTCCTCGGGGGCTCCCTGCCCCCGTCTTCCGGGAGCACGCGTCTCCCGGAAAGATCCAATCAGCGCTGCTGGGACACGCCTGCGGTGGCGGGCGCACGCCGGGTCGGGGTGCCGGTCTCGATCCGTTCGCGATTGCGCTCCACCGTAGCCAGCCCGATGCCCTTCACCTGGGCCAGCTCGTCGGCGCTCTTGAACGGCCCGTTGGCGGCGCGATGGGCAACGATCTCCTCGGCTTTGGCCGGGCCGACGTTGCTCAGCACGCGCGAAAGCGTGTCTGCATCGGCGGTATTGATATTGACCTTCTCGCTCGCCGACGCGCCGCCGAGCATCAACAGCGACAGCAGCAAGCTGGCAAAAATGATCCTGAATCCGTTCATGATCCTGCTCCTTGATGGTGTGGTGAATTCCTGTCCCCGAACCGGGATCATCCCGGCCGGCATGCACAGTTTCCCTGCAGGCCAACAGGCCGCCCATCATCGAACTCCCCCGCGCCCCGCCGGGAGACCCCGCGCGACCGGGTAGGAAAAGCCTGAAGCCGGGCCGCGCTAAAATGGCGGTCTTCCCCGCACAGCGAGCCCCTCATGGATACCAGCAAGATCAGCCAGTACGTCTCCAGCAAATGGGACGACGAACTCATCGACCAGCTTTCCGACTACATCCGCATTCCCGCCAAGTCGCCCATGTTCGATCCCGACTGGGAGAAGAACGGCCACATGGACGAGGCGGTGAAGCTGATGGCTGGCTGGGCGAAATCACAGCCGATCCCCGGCATCCAGGTGGACGTGATCCGCCTGGAAGGCCGCACGCCGGTGATCTTCATCGACATCCCGGCTGGCAACGGCGGCAGCAACGACGACTGCGTGCTGATGTACGGCCACCTGGACAAGCAGCCCGAAGTCACCGGCTGGGACGAGGACAAGGGCCCGTGGAAGCCGGTGCTGCAGGACGGCAAGCTGTACGGTCGCGGCAGCGCCGATGACGGCTACGCGCTCTACAGCTCTCTGGCGGCCATCACCGCCCTGCAGGAGCAGCAGCTGCCCTACTCGCGCATCGTCCTGCTGATCGAATCCTGCGAGGAATCCGGCAGCTACGACCTGCCGGCCTACGTGGAACACCTGTCCGACCGCATCGGCATCCCTTCGCTGGTGGTGTGCCTGGATTCGGGCTGCGGCAACTACGAGCAGCTGTGGTGCTGCACTTCGTTGCGCGGCATGACCGGCGGCGACCTGACCGTGGAAGTGCTCACCGAGGGCGTGCACTCCGGCGATGCCTCGGGAATCATTCCCTCCAGCTTCCGCCTGCTGCGCCAGCTGCTGTCGCGCGTAGAAGACGAGGACAGCGGCCGGATCCTGATCGACGCCCTGCACGCTGCCATCCCGCAGGAGCGCCTGGAACAGGCCCGCGAGGCCGCCAAGGTGGTCGGCTCGGCCGCGTACGACAAGTTCCCGCTGGTGCCGGGCCTGCAGCCGGTTACCGATGATCCCGCGGAGCTGATCCTCAACCGCACCTGGCGCCCGGCGCTGTCGATCACCGGCGTGGACGGCATGCCGAGCCTGGACGATGCGGGCAACGTGCTGCGCCCGAAGACCGCGGTGAAGCTCTCGTTGCGCCTGCCGCCGTCCATCGATGGCAAACGCGCCGGCGAACTGCTCACCGAGGCCCTGGTGCGCGACACTCCCAACGGCGCCAAGGTGACCCTGGAGCTAGAAAAGGCCGCCACCGGCTGGAACGCGCCGGCGCTGGCACCGTGGCTGGGCAAGGCCCTGGATGAGGGCAGCCGCGAGTTCTTCGGCAAGCCGGCGATCTTCATGGGCGAAGGCGGCTCGATCCCGTTCATGGGCCTGCTGGGCGAGAAGTTCCCCGGCGCGCAGTTCCTGATCACCGGCGTGCTGGGCCCGCACTCCAACGCCCACGGGCCGAACGAGTTCCTGCACATCGACATGGTCAAGAAGGTCACCGCCTGTGTGGCCAAGGTGCTGGCCGAGCACCACCACGCCAGCGCGCGCGGCGAAACCAGGCGCTGACCGCAGCGTCCACAATCGCGGCGCCCGGTCGTGCCGGGCGCTGCATCAACCAACCAAGGGGAACCGCAAATGCCTCCACCGTTTGGCAGCACCAGCTGGCTCTACATCATCCTGCTGGGCCTGATCGTGGGCATCCTCGCCCGCCTGATCACCCCCGGCCGGCGCCGGCTGGGCATCATCCTGACCTCGCTGCTGGGCATCGGCGGAGCCCTTCTGGCCACCTGGCTGGGACGCGAAATGAGCTGGTACTCGGCCGGCGAAGCCGCCGGATTCTTCGGCGCCCTGCTTGGCTCGGTGATCATCCTCGGCGTCGTGCAGCTGTTTCGGCGCTAACGCGCATCGCCCGGGCGAAGGATCAGGAGCTTCCTGGGCTACGTGTCACGCGGTTTCGCGCGCATGGCGCGCTCCTACGAGGCCGAGGCGCACCGGTAGGAGCGCGCCATGCGCGCGAAACCGCGTGACCTCGAACCACCAACGCCCTACGACCGTCCGTACACGTCCTCGTAGCGGACGATGTCATCCTCGCCCAGGTAATCGCCTGACTGCACTTCAATGAGTTCCAGCATTTCCGTGCCGGGATTCTCAAGCCTGTGCTTCGCCCCCAGCGGGATGTAGGTGGACTGGTTGGCGTGCAGTTCGAACACGTCGTTGTCGCGGGTCACCCGCGCGGTGCCGCGCACCACGATCCAGTGTTCGGCGCGGTGCTTGTGGGACTGCAGCGAGAGCCGCCCGCCCGGCTTGACCTTGATCCGCTTGACCTGGAATCCGTCGTCCTGGTCGATCGAGTCGTAGCTGCCCCAGGGGCGGTGTACCTCGCGGTGCAGCACGGCGTGGCTGCGTTCGCCGGCCTTGAGCCTGGCCACCACGTCCTTGACCTGCTGCACCCGGTCCTTGTGCGCCACCAACACGGCATCGTCTGTTTCCACCACCACCAGGTCGTCCACGCCAACCATGGCCACCAGGCGACGCGACCAGGCATAGCTGTTGCGGCTGTCCACGGCGATCACGTCGCCGTGGTGGGCGTTGCCGTCGGCGTCCTGCTTGCTCACTTCCCACAGCGCCGACCAGGAACCGACATCGTTCCAGCCGATGTCCACCGGCAGCACCTTGGCATCCCCGGTCTTTTCCATCACCGCGTAGTCGATCGAATCCGCGGGCGATGCAGCGAAAGCATCCTTGTCCAGACGGACGAAGTCGCCGTCGCGGGCGGCGCCTTCGAACGCCTTGCGCACGGCGGCCACCATGTCCGGCTGGAACTTCTCCAGCTCATCCAGGTAACGCGATGCGCGGAACAGGAACATGCCGCTGTTCCAGTAGTAGCCACCCTCTTCCAGGTAGGTACGGGCGGTATCGGCATCGGGCTTTTCCACGAAGCGCAGCACATCGCGCACGCCGCCCGCCGCTGCCTGACCAGCCGCCTGGCCCGCATCTGCTTGGATGTAGCCGAAGCCGGTTTCCGGAGCCTCGGGAACGATGCCGAAGGTCACCAGCGCGCCGGCATCGGCTGCCGGCATGGCTGCACGCACGGCAGCCTGGAAGGCCGAGGGATCACGCACCACGTGGTCGGAAGGCAGCACCAGCAGCAGCGGATCTTCACCACCGGCAACGGCCTGAAGGGCCGCCGCGGCAATCGCGGGCGCGGTATTGCGCCCGACCGGTTCAAGCAGGATGGCCGCGCCTTCCACACCCACCAGCCGCAGCTGCTCGGCGGCGAGGAAGCGATGCTCCTCGTTGGCGACCACGATCGGCGCGCCTTCGGCCAGCGGCGCCACGCGCAACCAGGTCTCCTGGAGCATCGTGGCCTCGCCCGCCAGGGCAAGGAACTGCTTGGGGTAGGCTTCGCGTGACAGCGGCCACAGCCGGGTTCCGGAGCCTCCGGAGAGCAACACCACCTGCAGATTCGACATCGCCAACTCGCCTGGAACGGACCCTTGAGTTTACCCTGTGCCCCGTCTTCCGCCGTTCCGCCAGGCCGCCATGCCGTTCCAGCCCAGCCACCTGTTTGCCTACCGTTGCGCCGGGGCGATCCGCCGATGAAGGCGCTCATCTTCGCCGCCGGCCTGGGCGAGCGCATGCGGCCGCTGACCGACACCACCCCCAAGCCCCTGCTGCAGGCGGCCGGCAAGCCGCTGATCGTGTGGCATCTGGAGCGGCTGGCCGCGGCCGGCGTGGACGAGGTGGTGATCAACACTTCCTGGCTGGCATCGCAGTTTCCCGCTGCGCTCGGTGACGGCAGCCGCTGGGGCCTGTCGATCCACTACTCGTATGAGGGCGAAGTGCCGCTGGAGACCGGCGGCGGCATGTGGCGGGCGCTGGCCCGGCTGGGCAACAACCCGTTCATCGCCGTCAACGGTGATATCTGGACCGATTACGATTTCAGCCTGCTGCCGCACCAGCCGCGCGGCGATGCGCACCTGGTGCTGGTCGACAACCCGGACCACAACAGCGCCGGGGATTTCGCCGCGTGCCCCAACGGCATCCTGCGCAATGACGGCGGCGAGCGGCTCACCTTCTCCGGCATCGGGGTCTACCGCGCTTCGCTGTTTGACGACTGGCGGCGGATCATCGGTGACGCACCAGGTGCGGAAAAGGCCCCGCCGCGGTTCAAGCTGGCGCCGCTGCTGCGCGCAGCCATTGCCGAAGGCCAGGTTACCGGCGAGCACCATGCGGGAGCGTGGACGGATGTGGGCACGCCCCGGCGCTTGGCAGAATTGGAAGCGTCGCTGGTAGCGGAGCCGTAGGAACGGGCTGCGCGCCCCACGCCGCCAATCCCGGCATCGCCCCTGTCAGCCGCGCAGGGCCGAGCTGCGATTGATCGGCGACCAGGGCCTGCCCTGCAGGCGCACGCGGCGGGCACGCTACACTCCGGCCAGGTGGCACCGAACTCTTAGTCACGGGATACCGGGGGCAGCCAGGTGTCGGAAGGCCGGGGACAGGACAACACGCAGCAACCGTCCGCAGACGCGCGGACCGACACCGTGCGCGGGGAGCAGCGCGAACTGGTGTCGCTGATGACGGCGCGTGTCGGTGAGGCTTACCTGCGCCAGCCGTTCTTCGTCGATGGCGATACCGACGTGGTCAGCCTGTGCCGGATGCTGGACGAGCGCGGCGTCGGCGAAGCGCTGGTGCGCGATGGCGACCGGCTTGGCATCTTCACCACCACCAACCTGCGCGATGCGCTGCTGCGTCCCGAGCCGCCAGCCGAACTGGCGGTGCGCGATCTGGCCACCTTCGCTCCGGTGTCGGTATCGGTGAATGACGAACTCCACGAAGCCCTGATCCTGATGCTGCGCCATCGCATCCACCGGGTGATCGTGCGCGATGGCGACGCGGTAGTGGGCGTGCTGAGCCAGCTTGACCTGATGGGATTCGTGGCCGGCCATTCGCACCTGATCACCCTGCAGGCGGCCTCGGCGCAGGATGTTCCGGCCCTGGCCGCAGCCGCAACCCAGGTCGACGGGCTGATCCGCCTGCTGCATCAGGACGGGGTGCGCCCCAGTGTGATCGCCGGGCTGGTGGGCGAGCTCAACCGCCAGGTGTTCCGGCGCCTGTGGACGCTCCTTGCGCCGGCGGAACTGCGCAGCAACTCCTGCCTGGTGGTGATGGGCAGCGAGGGTCGCGGTGAGCAGATCGTCAAGACCGACCAGGACAATGCGCTGATCCTGCGCGACGGCTTCGAGCACCCGCGGCTGGGCGAGGTGACCGCCGCCTTCAGCGCCGCGCTGGGCGAACTCGGCTACCCGCCCTGCCCTGGCGGGATCATGCTCAGCCGCCCGCTGTGGTGCCAGCCGCTGGCAGGCTTCAAAGAAAGCCTGCGTGACTGGGTTCACGGCAGCGATCCGGTGGGGCCGATGAACCTGGCCATCTTCCTGGATGCGGCCGCTGTGGACGGGGATGAAAGCCTGCTGCAGGCGGCGCGCGACCATGTCGACCATCTGGTGCAGGACAGCGGCCTGTGGTTTGCACGCTTCACCCGCGCGGTCGAACAGTTCGACGACGGCGACAGCTGGTGGACCCGCCTGCCCGGCCTCAAGGGCACCCGGCCCACGCGGATCGATATCAAGAAGGTGGGGCTGTTCCCGATCGTGCACGGGGTGCGGGCGCTGGCCCTGCAGCACCGGATCCGGGCGCCGGGCACCGTGGACCGCATCAGGGCGCTGGAAGCGGAGGGCCGGATCGAAGCCCCCATGGCCCGCGACCTGGCCGAGGCGCTGCAGTTCCTGATCGGCCTGAAACTGACCACCAACCTGCGCCAGCTGGCCGAAGGGCGTGAACCAGGCAACGAGGTGCGACTGGACGCCCTGGGCCGGCTGGAGCGGCAGACGCTGAGGGACTCGATCGCCATCGTGCGCGGCTTCAGGCAGTGGCTGGGCCGGCGCTTCCGATTCGACACGCTGTGAGGAGCCCCCCGCCCAAGCCCGCGGTACTGGTGGCGCTGTGCGCGCTGGGCCTGGCGCTGTGGAACTTCCCGCTGCTGATCGTGTGGAGCAGGGACGCCACGGTGTTCGGGCTTCCGCTGCTGCCGGTGGCGCTGTTCACCAGCTGGGCCGGGCTGATCGCCGCGCTGGCCTGGGTGTCGGAGAAGGACGAATGATCCCCGCGTGGCTGGTGCTGGCGGTGTCGGCCGGCTACCTGGCCCTGCTGTTCGCGATCGCGGCGTTCGCCGACAGGCGCGCGGCGCAGGGACGCTCGGTGATCGGACGGCCGTGGATCTACGCGCTGTCGCTGGGGGTGTACTGCTCGGCGTGGACCTATTTCGGCAGCGTGGGTCGGGCGGCGTCGGGCGGCATCTGGTTCCTGCCGATCTACCTCGGTCCCACGCTGGTGATGCTGGTGGGCTGGATCGTGGTGCGCAAGATGATCCGCATTGCCCGCGAGTACCGCATCACCTCGATCGCCGACTTCATCGCCAGCCGCTACGGCAAGAGCCCGGCACTGGCGGCGCTGGTCACGCTGATCACCGTGGTCGGCATCGTTCCCTACATCGCCCTGCAGCTGAAAGCGGTGTCATCGGGCTACCGGCTGCTGACCGACACACCGGGCACCGCGGCCGCTGGCCTGGCCTGGTGGCAGGACGGCACCCTGATGATCGCCCTGGCGCTGGCGGCGTTCACCGTCATCTTCGGCACCCGCCACCTGGACAGCGCCGAACGCCACGAGGGCATGGTGGCGGCGATTGCCACCGAATCCCTGGTCAAGCTGGTGGCCTTCCTCGCAGTGGGCATCTTCGTCACCTGGGGCCTGTTCGATGGACCTGCCGACATCTGGGCCCGGGCTGCGATGGACCTGCCCGAGTTGCATGGCCTGCTGCTGTCCGGCGGCCGCGCGGTCGACGCCTTCGGCTATGCGGAGTGGTTCACCCTGACCCTCGTTTCAGCGCTGTCGGTGATCCTGCTGCCGCGGCAGTTCCAGGTGATGGTGGTCGAATGCGTGGATGAGCGGCACTTCAAGCGCGCGGCGTGGATGTTCCCGGCCTACCTGCTGCTGATCAACCTGTTCGTGCTGCCGCTGGCGATCGGCGGCCTGCTGATCTTCGGCACCGGCACGACCGATCCGGAAACCTTCGTGCTCTCGCTGCCGCTGAGCGAGGGCATGATCACCCTGGCCCTGTTTGCCTACATCGGTGGGCTGTCGGCGGCCACCGGCATGCTGATCGTGGAGACAATCGCGATCTCGACCATGGTCTGCAACGATCTGGTGATGCCAGCGCTGCTGCGCCTGCCCGGGTTCCGCTCGCGCAGCGGCGGCGACCTGACCCGGCTGCTGCTCAACATCCGCCGCGCGGCGATCCTGGGCGTGCTGCTTTTGGGATACCTGTACTTCCACGTGGCCGGCGACGCCTATGCGCTGGTGTCGATCGGGCTGATCAGCTTTGCCGCGGTGGCGCAGTTCGCGCCCGCCCTGTTTGGCGGCATGTACTGGCGCGGCGGCACCCGCACCGGGGCGATCGGCGGGCTGCTCGGCGGCTTCGCGGTCTGGGCCTGGACGCTGATGCTGCCCTCACTGGCCAAGTCGGGGTGGATCGGCGACGGCATCCTCGAGGCCGGGCCTTTCGGCATCCAGGCCTTGGCGCCGGAAAGCCTGTTCGGGCTGACCGGCTTCGACCCCCTTACCCACGCCCTGTTCTGGAGCCTGCTGGTCAATATCAGCCTGTACGTTGGGCTGTCACTGCGGCGCGAGCCGACCGGGCGCGAGGCCAGCCAGGCGCTACTGTTCGTGGATGTGTTCGAGCGCGGCGGCTCGGACGCACCGGTGTTCTGGCGCGGCCGAGCCAGGCTGGATGACCTGCGCCAGCTGGCCAACCGGCTGCTGGGTGAGGCGCGCGCGGGCGCGGTGTTCGATGAGCTGGCCCACGAGACCGGCGTGGGCGATGCCAGCCGGCTGGTGCCCGATGCACGCCTGGTGGACCACGTGGAACGCCAGCTTGCAGGCGCCATCGGCAGTGCGTCCGCACGGGTGATGGTGGCCTCGGTGGCGCAGGAAGAGCGGCTGGGACTGGATGACGTGATCGACATCCTCGACGAGGCCAGCCAGGTCCGCGCCTACGCCCGGGCGCTGGAGCAGACCTCCAGCGAGCTGCGCGAAGCCAACGAGCAGCTCAAGAGCCTGGACCGGATGAAGGATGACTTCATCTCCTCGGTCAGCCACGAGCTGCGCACCCCGCTGACATCGATCCGGGCACTGGCCGAACTGATGCACGACACGGCGGATATCGAGCCCGCCCAGCGCGAGGAATTCCTGGCCATCATCGTCGCCGAGAGCGAGCGGCTCGGCCGATTGGTCAGCCAGGTGCTGGACATGGCCAAGATCGAGGCGGGGATGGCCGAATGGCACATCGAACCGCTGGACCTGCGCGAGGTGGTGGTGGCAGCGCTGAAATCGACGGGCGAGCTGTTCCGCAGCAAGGATGTGGCCGTCCACGTACATCTGCCCGACGCGGTGCCGCCGGTGGCAGCCGATCGGGATCGCCTGGCCCAGGTAATGCTGAACCTGCTGTCCAACGCCGCCAAGTTCGTGCCGACCACCGGTGGCCGGGTCGAAGTGCGGCTGCGGGAGGAAAGCGACGGACTGGTGGTGGAAGTCGCGGACAATGGCCCCGGCGTGCCCGAAAGGGAACGGCCCACCGTGTTCGACAAGTTCCGCCAGGGCGGCGACGAACTGGACCGCCCGCCCGGCACCGGCCTGGGCCTGACCATCAGCCGCCAGATCGTGGAGCACCTGGGCGGTAAGATCTGGCTGCATCATCAAGCCGACGGCGGCGCATGCTTTGCATTCAAGCTGCCGCTGCGGCCGGAAGGAGGGACGCAATGACCACGGTGCTGATTGCCGACGATGAACCGAACATCGTCATTTCCCTTGAGTTCATGATGAAACGCGAGGGCTACGAAGTGCTGGTCGCGCGCGATGGCGTGGCTGCGCTGGAGGCGATCCGCAGCCAGCGCCCGCGGCTGGTGCTGCTGGACGCGATGATGCCGGGGATGAACGGTTTCGATGTGTGCGAGGCAGTACGTGCCGACCCCGGGCTGCGCGACACCTTGATCCTGATGCTCACTGCCAAGGGCCGCGAGACGGACAGGGCGCGGGGCATCGGCGTAGGCGCGGATGCCTACGTCACCAAGCCGTTCTCCACCCGCGAGCTGGCCCAGCAGGTGCGGGACATGTTGGCGTGAGACGGGCTGGCGCGGGACGGGCTGGCATGAAGCGGGCTGCCCTGCTTGCGCCGGGTCTGGCGCTCGCCCTCTGGCTGGCCGGCGCCATCGTCCTGTCTGCCCATCACTGGGCACTGGTGGCGGCCTGGTGGCTGGCCGGCGCCGGCCTGGGGGCATGGGCGGTGGCCTGGCAGCGAGCAGCCTGGGCAGGGCGCAGCGCGCGCATGGCGGACGCGATCCGCGCGCTGACCGGCACCGCGTCTGCCCCGGACCTGGTACCCGAAGGCCCCGACGAGCTCAGGGAACTGGCCGAAGCGGTCAATTCCCTTGCCACCGTGCGGCGGGAACTGGGCGCGACCATGGCCGAACAGGTCCAGGCCGCCAGCAACCGCGTGGGCCAGCAGCGCGACCAGTTGGCCACGCTGATGGCCCAGCTCCACCACGCCGTGGTGGCGTGCAACCGGGAAGGCAGGATCCTGCTCTACAACGAGCGTGCATTGCGCCTGTCGCGGGCGCTGTCACGGACGCCGGGCCAGCTGCAAGGCGTGGAGCTGATCGGGCTCGGCCGTTCCATCCACGCCCTGATCGACGCTGCCGCGATCGAGCACGCGCTGGAGATCGTGGCCCAGCGCCATGCCCGCGGAGATGCTGCCAGCGCGGTCCGCTTTGTCGCCACGACGCCCGGCGGCCACCTGTTGCAGGTCAACGCGGCGCCGGTGCATCCGGTCGACGACACCGGCGTGGAGGCCACCGATGCGCAGGCTACCGGCTACATCCTGATGCTGGACGACATCACCCGGGAGCAGGAAACCCAGGGTCGGCGCGACCGCATCCTGATCGAGCTGACCGAAGCCAGCCGCTCCTCGTTCGCCGCCATCCAGGCTGCATTGGACATGCTCGACTATCCGGACCTGCAGCCTGCCGAGCGGGAAAATTTCCAGGTGGTGCTGCGCCAGGAGGTTGCCGGCATGAGCGCCCGGCTGGACCGGCTCGGCGCCGAGGCCTCAGCCGACCAGCGCGTGCGCTGGCCGCTGCAGGGCATGCGCGGGATCGACCTGGCAACGGCCGCCGCGCAGCGGATCCGCGCCCACACCGGGCACAGCGTCGATATCGTGGTGGAAGAAGAGACCCTGTGGCTTCGGGTCGACAGCCTGGCCCTGATCCAGGCGCTGGTGTTTTTGAGCGTCCGGCTGCTGGAGGGCACCCCGGCCGAACTTCGGCTGCGACTGGCGCCTGCCGGCAAACGGGCCCATCTGGACCTGGCGTGGCGGGGCGCCGAGATCGACCTGGAGTCATTGCGCCGCTGGCAGACCGAGGCGACCGGGCCGGGCCCCGCGCCCACGGTGCGCGAGGTGGCCGAGCGGCACGGCGGCGAACTGTGGCTGGAGCGCACGCCCGGGCCCGGGCCGAACGGTGGAGACATGTGCTACCGGTTCCTCCTGCCGCAAACCAGCGTCGGCGACGCGCCCCAGGCCGCCGGCAGCAGACCGGCGTACTACGATTTCGACCTCTTCGCGGCGAGCGCAGACAGTCACAGCCTGGATAACCGGCTGCTGTCAGAACTGTCGTTCACCGTATTCGACACTGAAACCACCGGCCTGGACCCGGCCGGCGGGGACGAGATCATCCAGATCGGTGCGATCCGGATCGTCAATGGCAAGCTGCTGGCATCCGAGCGCTTCGACCAGCTGGTGAACCCGCGGCGGACCATTCCTGACGCCGGCTTCCAGATCCACGGCATCAGCCTGGAGATGGTGCGCGGCCAGCCCGGCATCGACCAGATCCTGCCAGCATTCCACGCCTTCGCCAGCGACACCGTGCTGGTGGGCCACAACGCGGCGTTCGACATGCGCTTCCTGGCCCTCAAGGAGGACTCCAGCGGAGTGCGTTTTGACCAGCCCGTACTCGACACCCTGCTGCTGGCCAGCCTGGCCTGGCCGAACGAACCCAACCATGGTCTGGAGACCATCTCCGCGCGGCTGGGCGTGGAGGTGGCTGGGCGCCACACCGCACTGGGTGACGCGCGGGCCACGGCTGAGGTCTTCCTCGGGCTGATTCCGCTGCTGCGCGAGCGCGGCATCACCACGCTGGGCCAGGCACGCGCGGCCTCACAGGAATCGTTCTACGCCGCCCTGCGCTACTGACCGGGTCGCCTTGGCTACTCGGCCTGCGAGGCCGCCAGGACCTCGCGCAGGAAGGGCACGGTAATGCGCCGCTGGGCCGCGAGGGATTCACGGTCGAGCCGGTCAAGCAGCCCGGTCAGGCTGCCCAGGTCCCGGTCCACCCGTCGCAGCAGCCAGTCGATCGCGGCTTCGTCGATCTGCAGCCCGCGCCGGTCGGCACGGACCCGCAGCACCTGCCGACGGCCTTCGTCATCCAGCACGTCCACGCGGATACGCGTGCACTGTCCCAGCCGCGAACGCAGGTCCGGCAGCGTCAGCGGCAGCTCATCCGGCAGCATCCGCGCGGCGTAAAGCACGCCGGTCCCGGACACACGGGCCCGGTTATGGAAGTCGAACAGGGCAATCTCGTCGCTCCGCTGGCCGGCCATCAGGTCCAGGCCGTCCAGCGCCACCAGGTCGTATTCCTGCAGCGATGCCAGTGCCTGCTCCAGACGCCCAACCGCGCTGGCCATGGGCACGTAGGCCACGCGCCGGCCCTGCACCTGGGCGTGGGCGCAGGCGGCCATCACCAGGTGGCTCTTGCCAGTGGACGCCGGACCGGACAGGTACAGCCAGTCGCTGCTCGTGCCCGCGGCCAGCGCGCGCAGCTGCTCCACCGCGCCCTCAGGTGCGGCCACGAAAGTGTCAAAGCGCTGGTCAGGTGGATAGCGCAGCGCCAGGGGCAGTTGCCGCCCGCTGCCCGGGGAGCCGATCGGCGGGTTCACGCTCCCGGCGTCCCCTTGCCGTCGGCGCCGGTCACGATGCTGCCCCTGTCAACCATCACCCCCGAGGGGGTGCCGGCATACAGCCGGCTGTTGGTGTAGCGCTCATGCGCGTAACGCAGCAACACGTTGGCCACCGCCGCCACCGGCAGTGCAATCAGCATGCCCAGGAAACCCAGCAGCTGCCCGCCCGCCATTACCGCGAAGATCACCGCCACCGGGTGCAGGCCGATCCGGTCACCCACCAGCCGCGGCGTCAGCACGTAGCTTTCCAGCAGCTGGCCGGCGCTGAACACCGCGGTACCGAGGATCAGCAGCTGCCAGTCGATGCCCTGTGCCTGCACCAGTGCCGCCAGCAGCATCAGGATCGCCCCCACCGTCGCGCCCAGGTAGGGCACGAAGCTGATCAGTCCGGCCACCAGGCCGACCAGGATGCCCAGCCGCAAACCGATGATCTGCAGGCCAACCGCATAGAACACGCCCTGGGCCACCATCACCAGGAACTGGCCACGCAGGAATCCGCCCAGGCGCTCGTCGGATTCGCGCGCCAGGCGAGCGACGGTATCGATATGGTCGCGCGGGATCAGCGAAGCCACGCGCTCCACCAGCAGGTCCCAGTCGCGCAGGAAGTAGAAGGTCAGGACCGGCAGCAGCACCAGGTTGACGATCCAGGTAATGAATACGAACCCCGAGCGCTGCAGGTAGCCGAAGAACGACGCAGCCACCCCGCCAGCCTGCTGCCAGTGTTCGCGCGCCCAATCGAACAGCCGTTGCGGATCGGCCCAGGCTGCCAGCGAAAATCCGCTGCGCTCCTCGATCCACGGGATTGCGATACCCACGACCCACTCCCTGATGGAAGGCAGGGACTCGACAAGGGTCTTCACCTGGCGCTCGACCATCGGCACCAGGATCAGCATCGCCAGGGTCACCATCAGCACCATCAGCAGGAATACCAGGCTGACCCCGAAAAGCCGCGAGCGACCGGTGCGCTCCACCCGGTCCACCAGCGGATCGCACAGCCAGGCCAGCAGCCCTGCCATCACGAACGGGGTCAGGATCGGGCCCAGCGCAATCAGCAGCCAGAGGACGACCGCCAGCACCAGCCCCCACTGCAGGCGCTTGAGGAACAGGGCGATCGCCGCGGTGTCCTGCAAAGGTGCCATCGGTCAGCGCACCAGCCGATAGATCGGAGTACCGGTATCGAGCAGCATGTCCATCTCCGCCAGCACCCGCTCATCGGCCAGGCTGCGGAAACCCGGAAGCCCGGTCAGCAGCTCCAGTTCCACTTCCAGGCCATCGGCCGTGGCCCGCACCGGCGTGATCCGCTGGACTACCGACATGCCCTGCAGGTAACCCGCCAGGCGGATGAAGTCATCGCTGCTGTCGATACCGGTGAACGTCATCCGGTAGCTGCCGGCCGGGCCGGTCTCCGGGGCGCGCGCATAGCGCTTGACCAGCGCATCGGCTGCACCGTCCGCGCCGCCCGCCATGGCCGCCTGCGGCCGTGCGTTCTCGGTAGACCACTGCGACAGCACCCGACCGTTGTCGACGAAGGTCCAGTCGGCCTTCCAACCGCCCTCGTGGCGGTACAGCTTGCCCAGCAGTTGCATCGGCGGCGCGTAGCGGGCCGACAAACGGGCTACGGCGGCGTGGTCACCGCGCCAGATCGCCGCGGTGGCTGCCTGCTCGGCGGCGCTTCCCCGCGGCAGGCCCAGCCCATACCCGCGCTCGCCGGCGCGATCGAGCACCGGTCGCACCGCATTGTTCTGGTTGAGCGTGACCAGGCGTGGACCGCGGCCATCATCGATGGCCAGCCACAGCACCGGCCGCGGCCGGGGTTCAGGCCACATCGGCAGGCCCAGCGCCGCGGCCATGCCTTCTACCGCCTCCTCACGGAAGCGCACCACCAGCGTGGTGTGGAAAGTGGGGGCGCCACTGGCCGAGGTTCCCTCGTCCTGGCGGTAATCAAAATGTTCCACGTAACCCTCGGCACGACGCAGCTCGGCGGATACGCCCGGCCGCTCGGCCACCGCCTGGTCTCCGGACAGCTTGCCCAATACCTGGGCCAGCGCGCGGCCCAGCGCGGCGCGGCGCTCGCTTTCACGCTGGCTGTGGACCCGGACCTCGGCCTCGTACAGACCCTGCGCGCCAGCGCGGTCTCCTTCCATCCGCTGGGCCATGGCATCACCGGCCAGCAGCAGGCAACCGGCGACCAGCCAGGCCATCCAGCATCCGATGCGGTTAACGTGCGGCATGTAGCGTTCCCGGGACATACAGATCGCAGAATGTTGCCACAAAGCCGGTTGCCTGTTCGTCGAGGTGTCGTTGGCGTGTGGTTGCAGATCCTCATGCGCAGCAGGCCGCGAACCCTCCCCGACTGCTAAAATCGCGCATTGTCCTTTCTGGCGGCCGCACCCGTGACCACCCCCACCCCGCTCACCTACCGCGATGCGGGCGTCGATATCGATGCCGGCAACGCCCTCGTTGAACGCATCAAGCCGCTGGTCAAGCGCACCCACCGCCCCGGCGTGATGGGCGGGCTGGGCGGTTTCGGCGCTCTTTTCGACCTGTCCGGCCGCTACCGCGAGCCGGTCCTGGTCTCGGGCACTGACGGCGTGGGCACCAAGCTCAAGCTGGCCCAGCAGCTGGGCCGCCATGACACCATCGGCATCGACCTGGTGGCCATGTGCGTCAACGACATCGTGGTCCAGGGCGCGGAACCGCTGTTTTTCCTCGACTACTTCGCCACCGGCAAGCTGGACGTGGATACCGCCGCGGCCGTGGTAGGCGGGATCGCCGCTGGCTGCGAGCTGGCCGGCTGCGCCCTGATCGGCGGCGAAACCGCGGAGATGCCCGACATGTATGCCCCCGGCGAATACGACTTGGCGGGCTTCTGCGTGGGTGCGGTGGAAAAAGCCGATCTGGTGGACGGTTCGCGCGCCCGCGCCGGCGACGTGCTGATCGGGATCGGCTCCAGCGGCCCGCATTCCAACGGCTATTCGCTGATCCGGCGGATCTACGAGCGCGCCGGCAGCCCGGCCGACCTGGACCTGGCCGGCACCCGGCTGGCCGACGCGCTGATGGCGCCGACCACCATTTATGTGAAGCCGCTGCTGGATCTTTTGGCGACGCACGGTGAATCCATCCATGCCCTGGCCCACATCACCGGCGGTGGCCTGACCGAAAACATCGTGCGGGTGATCCCCGAACCGCTGGGTATCGAGGTGGACGCCAGCGCCTGGGCGCTGCCGCCGGTGTTCGAGTGGCTGCAGCGCGAAGGCGCGGTGGCCGATGCCGAAATGTGGCGCACGTTCAACTGCGGCCTCGGCTTTGTACTGGCCGTGGACGCCGCCGCGGCGGGCCAGGTGGAGGCGGGTCTGGAACAGCACGGTCTGGCCCACTGGCGCATCGGCCAGGTCAGCGACGCCGCCGGCGATCGCGTCCGCATCGGCTGAGCAGTTGCCTGTGGATTCCACCAGCCCGCAAGGCGGGCCTCTGCGCATCGCTGCCCTGGCGTCCGGCCGCGGCAGCAACCTGCAAGCCCTGATCGACGCCATCGCCGCCGGCACGCTCAATGCGCGCCTGGTGGGGGTGTTCTCCGACCGCGCCGGGGCCGTGGCCCTGGATCGCGCCCGAGCGGCGGGCGTAGCCTGCGCCGCCGAGGACCCCAAGGCATTCCCTTCCCGCGCTGCCTACGACCAAGCCCTGTTCGCCCACGTTGACGCGGTACAGCCGGACCTGGTGGTCTGCGCCGGCTATATGCGCCTGATCGGCCCCGCGGCGGTAGAGGCGAGGCCGGGCCTGCTGATCAACATCCATCCCTCGCTGCTGCCCCGGTACAAGGGGCTGCACACGCACCGTCGTGCGCTGGAGGCAGGCGACAACGAACATGGGGCCAGTGTCCATTACGTGACCGCCGACCTCGACGGTGGGCCGGTCATCGCCCACGCCCGGGTGCCGGTGCTGCCCGGCGATGATGAGGAGAGCCTGGCCGCGCGGGTACTGGGCCGCGAGCACCCCCTGCTGGTGGAAGTGGTGCGCTGGATCGCCAACGGACGCATCCGCCTGGAGGAACACAGCGTTCATGTCGACGGATTACCCTTGGACATGCCGCTTCAGCTTGGGTCCAACAACCGCTTTGCATGATGTCGTCCATGCGACATTTCGCCCTGCTGCTCACCCTGCTGGTCATCCTGCCGATCTGCGCGCTCCCCGGCGCCGTGCGGGCGGCGGAGCCTGAGCCCTTCTTCGCCACCTACGAGGCCTGGTACGGCGACCGGCACGTCGGCGAAGCCAGCATGAAGTTGGAGCGGCGCGAGGAACCCAACTGGGAAATCGAGCTGGAGATCCGCGCCAACCGCGGGCTGATCGGCCTGGCCCGGCTGAACATGCTGCAGAGCACCGTCTTCGACGTGCACCACGATGGCCACTTTTTCCGGCCGCTGACCCAGCGCACGGTGCGCAAGGCCATCCTGTTCGGCCGCAACTCCACCGGCATCTACGACTGGCACACGCGCACCGCCCAGTGGAGCGGCGACGTCAGCGAACGGCGCAGCCAGCCGGTGCCGCTGCAGGACGGCGACATGAGCGCCCTGCTGATCAACCTGGCGGTGATCCGCGACGTCGAGCCCGGGGCCACTCTGCGCTACCGCTATGTGGACAACGGCCGCGCCCGCGAGCACGAGTACCAGGTGGCCGAAGAGCCCGAATCCATCCGCGTGGCCGACATCGGCTACAGCGCCCTGCGCGTTTCACGCATCGACGACGATGACGACGAAATGGTTGTCTGGGTCGCCAACGGGGTACCTACCCCGATCCGCATCCTGCAGATCGACGGTGACGGAACCATCGACCTGCGCCTGATCGAATACCGAGGGACTGAATGACCATGACCAACCAGCCACTTCATCGCAGCATCCTGCGCAGCGGCGCCCGCCTGCTCGCGACCGGCGCCCTGTTCGCAGCCGCCACATCGGCATGGGCACTGGAGCCATTCAACGCGGAGTACCGCGCCAGCTATATGGGCATGCAGGCCACCGGCAACATGACCCTGGCACGCAACGGTCAGGACCAATGGGAGTACAAGGTGGAAGTTGCCGGCATGGGCGCGCGCCTGACCCAGAGCACCACCTTCGAAGAGCATGGAGACCATTGGCGCCCGCTCAAAAGCGTGGATTCGCAGGCTGGTGAATCCGGCCTCGCCGCGATGCTGGTCAAGAACCGCAGCGTGGAAACCACCTACGACTGGGACGCCAAACAGGCCCGCTGGAGCGGCGACGTGGACAGCGATGAGGCTGGCCCCGTGCAGCTTCGCCCCGGCGATATGGACGGCATGCTGATCAACCTGGCGGTGGCACGTGACGTGGCCGCCGGACAGCCGCTCAACTATCGCCTGGTGGAAGATGGTCGCGTGCGCGGACAGCAGTTCCGTGTCGATGGCACCGAGACCATCAGTGTGGCCGGCAAGCAGCGCGAGGCCACCCGCGTGGTGCGCACCAGCGGTCGCCGCGAAACCATTGCCTGGGTGGTCGAGGACCTGCCGGTACCGGCCCGCATCCTGCAGCGCCGCAACGGCCGCGATCATCTGGACCTGCAGCTGCAGTCGTTCAACTGACGCCGGGGTTGACGGGGTTTGGAGATCTTCAAAAGCAGGTGCCGCTGTTCGTCCACGTCATGGGTCGGCCGGCGCCTGCACACAGGCGGTGACAGGCGTAGCATTGAACCGGGCGCGGCTGCGCCGCCGATCCGGAGCCTCCGATGAACTTTATCAAGACCGCCTTGCTGGGCTTTTCCCTCACACTGGCCACCGCCTGCACCCAGCCTGCCATGGCCGAAGAGAGCCTGCAGCCGGGCGACCGCGCCCCGCTGTTTGAAACGCCTGCGTGGCTGGCGGGCGAAGCATTCCAGTTCGACATGGCCGCTGCGCTGGCGAAGGGACCCGTGGTGCTGTATTTCTTCCCGGCGGCCAACACGCCCGGCTGCAATCTCGAGGCGTCACTGTTCTCGCAGAACATCGACCGCTTTGCAGAGCTGGGCGCCACCGTGATTGGCGTCACCGCCGGCAATACCGACCAGCTGCAGGAGTTTTCCGCGGACAGCTCTACCTGCGCGGGCAAGTTCCCGGTCGCAGCCGACGAGGGTGCGCGCATCGCCGCCGACTACCGGGCCGTGAGCGAAGGCAGCGAATACTCATCGCGTACGTCCTACGCCATCCGCCAGGACGGCACCATTGCCGCGGTGCACTCCGACCGCAATCCCAACCGTCACGTGCAGGCCATGCTGGAGGGCCTGGACGTTGCTGAATGAACAGATACCGCCTGTGGATGTCATCACTTTTTCGTAAGGGATGATCAGCAAAAATAGGCGCATGGTTTCCCCATTCATGGACCTGGAGGTTCAAATGAAAATCCGACTGACTCTGCTTGCCCTGTCGTGCTCGCTGGCCCTGGCCGCCTGTGGCGGCGACGGCACCCCCGCTGACGCCGATCGCACGACGCCGGCGGATACCGCGGCGATGGACACCACCCCGATGGACACCACGCCTGCCGAACCCGTGGGTGAGCCGACCGCAGCCGGTGGCCATGACGACACTGTCGAGGGCGACGCCCTGGATCGGCCCTACACCGAGCAGTCCACCGGCGGTGCCGAGAATGTCGACGAACAGGCTGCCAATTCCGGACCCCAGGTGGCTGATTGCGCCATCACCATCGAAGGCAACGACCGGATGCAGTACAACACCAGCTCGATCGACGTACCGGCCTCGTGCAGCGAGTTCACCATCAACCTCAACCACGTTGGTTCAATGCCGGTCCTGGCGATGGGCCACAACGTGGTGGTGACCAGCGCTGGCGACTTCACCGCCGTTGCCGCCGATGGCCTGGCCGCCGGTGCGGATGCCGACTACGTCAAGCCGGACGACGCGCGCGTGATTGCCGCCACGGAGATGGTTGGCGGTGGCGAGTCCACCTCGGTCACCTTCTCCACGAGCTCGCTCACTGCCGGCTCCGATTACACCTTCTTCTGCTCGTTCCCGGGCCATTCCGCACTGATGCGCGGCACCCTGACGTTCGGCAGCTGATCCCCGTCTGTAGCTGATCGAAACGCCCGGCATCGCCGGGCGTTTTTTTGCTTCCCTGCCGGACCCTGTCGCTTTGGCTCTCCTCAAAATCCTGGGACTGTTCACCCTGACCGCCCTGGCCGAGATCATCGGCTGTTACCTGCCCTGGCTGTGGCTCAAGCAGGGGCGTTCAGCGTGGTTGCTGGTGCCGGCGGCGCTGAGCCTGGCGGCATTCGTCTGGCTGCTGACCCTGCATCCGCAGGCCGCTGGACGCGTCTATGCCGCATATGGCGGGGTGTAT
Organism: Luteimonas sp. A478; assembly: GCF_054052025.1. NCBI lineage: Bacteria > Pseudomonadati > Pseudomonadota > Gammaproteobacteria > Lysobacterales > Lysobacteraceae > Luteimonas > Luteimonas yangxiaopingae. The sequence goes on from NZ_JBSVRF010000006.1 coordinate 59,196, forward strand.
ATCAGCGTTGCATTGATGTGGCTGTGGGCAGTGGATGCCATCCGGCCCACCGTCACCGATTGGGTCGGCGTGGGTGTGTGCCTGCTCGGCATGTGCATCATCATGCTCGGGGCCAGGCAGGGCTGACGCCTGCCCCGTTATCATTGCCCCATGTCACGTCGCAGGCGCCACCGTTCCTCACCGCGCAGCTGGTTCTGGCTGCTTGCAGGGCTGCTGCTGCTGGGGACGTGGCAGGTGCTGCAGCGCGGAGAAGAGCCTGCACCGGCACTTGCTGGAAGCACGGAGCAGCTGCAACGTCCCGCGCAGGCGCCCCGCGCTCCAGACTTCCTGCCGCTTGAAGCGCATGCCACCCTGGCGTTGATTGATCGCGGCGGACCCTACCCACACCGGCAGGACGGCACTGTGTTCCAGAACCGGGAACGCCTGCTGCCCACCCAACCCCGGGGGCATTACCGCGAATTCACCGTGGAGACGCCCGGCGCCGGCCACCGCGGCGCGCGACGCATCGTCACCGGTGGCGACCCGCCCACCGAGTGGTACTACACGAGCGATCACTACCGCAGCTTCCGCGCGTTCCAGCGCCAGGGGAACCATGAACCCGACTGACCCCGGCAACTGGCTGAAACACAATGCTGCATCTGGCGTGGACTACCCGGCCAGCCACGATGAATGCACGGCGATACAGGATGCCGCTGCCACACTCGGCTACCGCGTGGTGTCTGTGGACCTGGGAACAGTCGATGGCAAGACTGCACTGCTGGAAAAGCTCGCCCGAGCGCTCGATTTTCCGGACTACTTTGGCCACAACTGGGATGCGCTGGACGACGCCCTGGGCGATCTTTCCTGGCAGCAGGCACCCGGCCTGCTGCTGGTGCTGGAAAATGCCGACCGCCTGCAGCGCTGTGCTCCGGGAGACTTCAGCACCCTGCTGGAAATCCTCAAAGAAAGTACCGGCGAACACGCCACAGCCGGCATCCCGTTCCGGGTACTGGTTGTCGGGCAGGAGTTCTAGCTGATCCGCGGCCGTAAGGCCGGTCAGATCCGCGAGATCTGTGCGCCCAGCCCGGACAGCTTGGCTTCGATGTTCTCGTAGCCCCGGTCCAGATGGTAGATGCGGTCGATCACTGTTTCTCCGGAGGCCACCAGGCCCGCCAGGATCAGCGAAGCGGAGGCGCGCAGGTCGGTGGCCATCACCGGAGCGCCACTGAGGGCCCGGACGCCGGTGACCGTAGCCCGGCTGCCTTCGACATGGATGTCGGCACCCAGGCGCATCAACTCGTTGACGTGCATGAAACGGTTTTCGAAGATCCGTTCATCGATGGTGCCGATGCCCTCGGCGATGCAGTTCATGGCCATGAACTGCGCCTGCATGTCGGTGGGGAAGCCCGGATGCGGCTCAGTGACCAGATTGACCGCCTGAGGCTTACGGCCGCGCATGTCGATGGTGATGCGGTCACTCTCGATGACGGGCCGGGCGCCGGCTTCGGCCAGCTTGTCCAGCACGGCAACCATGGTGTCGGCGCGGGTGCCCGTGGCGGTCACGCAGCCAGCGGTCATTGCCGCGGCCACCAGAAAGGTGCCGGCTTCGATCCGGTCCGGCAGCACGGCGTGCCGGCCTCCAGCCAGGCGCTCCACCCCGCGCACCACGATCCGACCGGTTCCGGCGCCTTCGATGTCGGCGCCCAGCGCGATCAGACAATCGGCCAGGTCCACCACCTCCGGCTCGCGCGCGGCGTTGTCGATCACCGTAGTGCCCTTGGCCAGGCTGGCGGCCATCAGGGCGTTCTCGGTGGCGCCCACGCTGACCATGGGAAACTCGATGTGCCCGCCCTTGAGCTGCCTGGCGCGGGCGCGGATGAAGCCGTGTTCGACTTCCACCTCAGCCCCCAGCGCCTGCATGGCGTGGATGTGCAGATCAACCGGACGCGAACCGATCGCGCAGCCGCCGGGCAGGGACACTTCCGCCGCGCCGTGGCGGGCCAGCAATGGACCGAGCACCAGCACCGAGGCGCGCATGGTGCGTACCAGCTCGTACGGGGCCACGTGGCCGGTCGCCGGGCAGGGATCGATCCGGAAACGGGAGTTGGCGACGTCGTGTTCCACGTCCGCACCCAGCTCGCGCAGCAGGCGCGCCGTGGTCAGCACGTCCTGCAGATTGGGAACGTTGTCGATCTGCACCGGCCCATCGGCCAGCAGGCTCGCGCAGAGGATGGGCAAGACGGCGTTCTTGGCACCGGAAATGGCTACTTCGCCGTGAAGCGCAGTGCCACCGAGGATTCGGATTTTTTTCATGGGAGAGTGCAGCCGCGGGCGGACGCTCAGGAGTCGGCGCCCAGGATCAGGAAGCAGCCTGGTCCGGAGTCAGTGTGGTCAGGGCCAGGGCGTGGATTTCACCGGTCTGGATACGGTCGCCCAGCGTGGCGTACACCATGCGATGACGGGCCAGGGGCAATTTGCCACGGAAGGATTCCGACACGACCACCGCTTCGAAATGGACGCCATCGGCGCCCTGTACTTCCACGCGGGCGTCAGGCAAGCCCTTTTCAATCAGTTCACAGATGGTTTGTGCGTCCAACGTGCGCCAGCTCCGGCTCGTGAAGCCCGCCTGAGCAGCAACCCGCGTCGGAGGCGACGGCGGGGTATTCACGGCGGGACATGCGTAAAATGAACAGCTTAGCCTAACGGAAAGCCATCAGCTTGGATATGGTCACCCCTGCAACGCAACCGTCCGCCACCTCCGATTTCGCCGCCAACGGCCGGCGCGTGATTGAAATAGAAATCGATGCGCTGCGGGCAGTCGGTGATCGCCTGGACGGTGCTTTCAGCGATGCCTGCGAACGCATCCTGGCTTGCCAGGGTCGGGTGGTCTGCACCGGCATGGGCAAGTCCGGCCACATCGCGCGCAAGATCGCCGCCACCCTCGCCTCCACCGGCACCCCCGCGTTCTACGTGCATCCGGGCGAAGCCGGACACGGCGATCTCGGCATGATCACCGATGCGGACGTGGTGCTGGCGCTGTCCTATTCCGGCGAATCCGACGAGATCATGATGATGCTGCCGGGCCTGCGCCGCCAGGGCAATGTGCTGATCGCCATGACCGGGCGGCCCGGGTCCTCGCTCGGGCGCGAATCCGACGTGCATCTGGACGTGAGCGTGCCGGCCGAAGCCTGCCCGCTGAGCTTGGCTCCCACTTCCAGCACCACCGCCAGCCTGGCCGTAGGCGACGCGCTGGCCGTGGCCCTGCTGAACGCGCGCGGCTTCACCGCCGACGACTTTGCCCGCTCACACCCCGCCGGCGCGCTGGGCCGGAAGCTGTTGCTGCGCATCGACGACGTGATGCATGGCGGCGATGACGTGCCGCGCGTGGCCGAGGAAGCCACCCTGGCCGAAGCATTGCTCGAAATCAGCCGCAAGCGCCTGGGCCTGACCGCGGTGGTCGACGCCGAAGGTCGCCTGCTCGGCCTGTTCACCGATGGCGACCTGCGCCGCACCCTGGCGGACGAGCGCGTTGATGTGCGCACCACCCGGGTGTCCGAGGTCATGACCCGCACCCCGGTCACCATCGCCAGCGACGCACTGGCCGTCGAGGCCGCCCGGCTGATGGAAACCCACAAGATCAACGGCCTGCTGGTGGTCGACGCCGACGGCCACGTTGTGGGCGCGCTCAACATCCACGACCTGCTGCGTGCGAGAGTGGTGTGATGGACGGACCCCCATCCTTCCCAGCCGAACTGCTGGCCCGCGCCGCGCGCATACGCCTGGCCTGCTTCGATGTGGACGGCACCCTGACCGATGGGCGCCTGTACTTCGACGCCCAGGGCGGCGAGATGAAGGCTTTCCACGTGCACGATGGCCAGGGCCTGGTGCTGCTGCGCAAGGCCGGCATCCGCGTGGCGCTGATCACTGCCCGGGCCAGCGCGGCAGTGGAACGGCGCGCGGCCGAGCTGGGCATCGACGCGTTCTGCGCGGTAGCCGACAAGCTCACCAAGGTAGAGATGCTGTGCAGCGAAGCGGGCATCGGCCTCGACGAAGTGGCTTTCATGGGCGATGACCTGCCTGATCTTGCGCCCATGCGCGCGGTCGGCCTGGCCGCGGCCCCAGCCAACGCCCACGCCTGGACCGCGGCCGAAGCCTGCTGGCGCACCACCGCCCGCGGCGGCGAAGGCGCGGCCCGCGAGCTGTGCGACCTGCTGCTCACCGCACAGGGCGCGGTGGAAGGCCTGCTGCAAGCCCGCGTTGACGGGCGGCGGGCATGAACTGGCGCGGCGTGACGGCGGGGGTGCTGGTGGTGGCGGCGATCCTTTCCGGCTGGTCGGCCTGGCGCCAGCGCGCCGAGCCGGTGGTCCAGACCATTGATCCGCTGCGCTCGGATTACGTGCTGACCGATTTCGAACTCACCGCCCTGAGCAGCGAAGGCAGCGAGGCCTTCACCCTTCGCGCACCGCGGCTGGAACAGCATCCCGAAGACCGCACGATCAGCATCCAGACCCCGCTGTTCCTGGTGCCCGACTCCCACGGCGCACACTGGGAAATCCGCTCGCAGAACGCACTGATCACCGCCGATCACGACGAGATCATGCTGCGCGAGGATGTCCAGGCCGACGGCACCGACAACAACGGCAGCCCGGTCACCATGAACACCGAGCAGCTGAATGTATTCCCCGAGAAGCGCACCGCAAGCAGCCAGGAACTGGTGACCGTGCAACAGCCCGGTTCTACAATCCAGGGCCGCGGGCTGGACGTGGATCTGTCCAGCAAGCGCTATGTGCTCCATTCCGAGGTAGAGACCCGCTATGTCCCGACGCGCCGCTAGTGCCCTGCTGCTTACCGCCGCCCTGCTGGCGGCCGCGTCCGCGCACGGGCGCCAGTCCGATCGCGACCAGCCGATGGATATCCACTCCGGCCACCAGGTAGGCGGGCTGAATGATGGCGAGCCCATCATCATGTCCCGCGGCGTGGTGATCACCCAGGGCACCCTGGAGATCAAGTCCGATCGCGCCGAAGTGACCCTGCGCGGCGGCGAAGTGGATCGGGTGGTGTTGACCGGCAGCCCGGCCACCATGTTCCAGGAAACCGATGAGGGCGAGCCGCTCAACGCCCATGCCGGCCGCATTGTCTACGACATGCGCAACGACACGCTCACCATGACCGACAATGCCCTGGTGGAGCAGCCGCGCGGTGACATGCGGGGCGAGCGCATCGTCTACAACCTGCAGACCGAACGCGTGGAAGCCGGCGGCGAAGGCGCCGGACGCGTGCACATGCGCATCCAGCCGCGCAGCCAGCGCCAGGACAGCAACTGATGCTGGCCGCGGAGGGCTTGCGCAAGCGTTACCGTTCGCGCGAGGTGGTCAGCGACTTCGGCCTGACCCTGGAAGCCGGCGAAGTGGTGGGGCTGCTGGGTCCCAACGGCGCCGGCAAGACCACATGCTTCTACATGATCGTCGGTCTGGTGACTGCTGATGCCGGGCGCATCGTGCTGGACGGGCGCGACATCACCGACGAGCCCATGTACCGCCGCGCCCGCCTTGGCGTGGGCTACCTGCCGCAGGAACCTTCTGTGTTCCGCAAGCTGTCGGTGGCCGACAACATCCGCCTGGTACTGGAGCTGCGCGACAACCTCCGCCGCAAGGAACGCGAAGCCGAGCTGACCAACCTGCTGGAAGAACTCCAGATCACCCACGTGGCCGACCAGGCCGGTGCGAGCCTGTCCGGCGGCGAGCGGCGGCGCGTGGAAATTGCCCGCGCACTGGCCGCCCAGCCGCGCATGATCCTGCTCGATGAACCGTTCGCGGGCGTCGACCCGATCTCGGTCGGCGACATCCAGCGCATCATCCGCCACCTCAAGAACCGCGGCATCGGCGTGCTCATCACCGACCACAACGTGCGCGAGACCTTGGGCATCTGCGACCGTGCGTATATCCTCAATGAAGGCAGCGTACTCGCGCAGGGGGCTCCGGACGCGCTGCTGGCCAATCCTGATGTGCGCAGGGTGTACCTGGGGGACTCGTTCCGCCTGTAACGCTGCGCAGGCGGGATGAACTGATTGTCCGGATCCGGCCAGCCCGGACGTTGCATCATGGGGAACAATGAAGCAGCGCCTGCAGACATCGTTGGGACAACAGCTGGTGCTCACGCCGCAGCTCATGCAGGCATTGCACCTGCTACAGCTGTCGGCGCTGGATCTGGAAGCCGAGGTCAGCGCGGCGGTCGAGAGCAACCCGTTGCTGGAATGGGAGGAGGACGCCTCGCCAACGACGGACCCCACACCGGAAGCCGACGCTCCGCTTGCGACGGATGGCGAATCGGCGGTCGCCGACAGCGAGGACTGGGGCGGTGGGGAAAGCTGGCAGGGCTCCGGCGGTGGCGGCAGCTTCGATGACGACCGGGATCCCGCAGACCGGGCAGCCGATCCGGACACCCTGCGCGAACACCTCGCCTGGCAGCTGAATCTTTCCCAGCTATCCCCGCATGACCGATTGATCGGCGAAGCGATCATCGATGCCATCGAGGACGATGGCTATCTGCGCTGCGGCTTTGACGACATCCTCGCGGCCCTGGCTCCCCAGGTCACCTGCACGCACGAAGAGATCCAGGCAGTGCTATCCCGGATCCAGCACATGGATCCGATCGGCGTGGGCGCCCGCGACCTGCGCGAATGCCTGCTGCTGCAGCTGGCCGTGCTGGACCGTTCGACCCCGGGCCTCGAGCTTGCGGTGCGCATCGTGGAGGAGCTTCTGGAAACGCTGCCGCGACTGGGTGAAGACCGCCTGGCCGAGTCGCTGGGCTGCCCGCGCGATGAGGCGGATGTGGCCCTGCAGCTGCTGCGCTCCCTGAACCCCCATCCGGGCAGCTGCATGGGGGCCCTGCCGCATGAGACCTATGTGGCACCGGACTGCACCATCAGTCGCCACGAGGGCGTGTGGAAGGTCAGCCTGGTGGACGGCCCGGCCAGCCGGGTCACCATTCACCGCGGCTACGAAGGCATGATCGGCCAGACCAGCGAGGCCGACGGAGCTTACCTGCGGGGCCGCCTGCAGGAGGCGCGGTGGTTGCTGCGCAGCCTGCAGCAGCGCGGCGAGACCCTGCTCAAGGTGGCCAATTGCCTGGTGCGCCAGCAGTCGGGTTTCCTTGAGTTCGGCCCGCAGGCGCTGCGGCCCCTGACCCTGCGTGAAGTGGCCGCCGAAATCGGGATGCATGAGTCCACGGTGTCGCGCGCCGTTGCCGGGAAGTACGCGCGCACCCCACGCGGCACGCTGCCGCTGCGCGACTTCTTCGCCTCGGGCGTCAGCACGGACAGTGGCGGCCAGGCCTCCAGCATCGCCATCCAGCAGATGATCCTGCACCTGGTCGAGGCCGAGAACCCCGGCAAGCCACTGTCCGACGCCCGGCTGGCCGAGGCACTGAAGGCCGAAGGCGTCATGGTGGCCCGGCGCACGGTCAGCAAGTATCGCGAAGCGCTGAGCATCCCGTCCTCCCACGATCGAGTCCGCCTGGGCTGAACTGCTGTCCGGTTCCGTGGTCAAACACGGTGCAAGCCCTGCGCTTGCCTGTCCGCAGCGTTGGGTTACTCTGTCAATACGCGCTGCGTACACCCGATCCCTGATGCATAGGAGAGTTGCCGATGCGAATTGATACCCACGGGCACCAGATCGAAGTCACCCCCGCACTGCGCGATTACGTCGAAACCAAGCTCAAGCGTCTGTCGCGCCACTTCGACGACCCGTTCGAGATCCGTACCCAGCTGAGCATCGACAAGCCAAAGCACAAGGCCGAGGCCACCGTGACCCTGCCGGGCCGCACGCTGCACGCGGACGCCACCGGCGTGGACATGTACGCCGCCATCGATGTACTGGCCGACAAGCTCGACCGCCTGCTGGTCAAGCACAAGGGCAAGATGGGCGATCATCATCGCGGTGAGAACCCGATCCGCGACGGCAGCTTCGGCTGAGCCCCGCTGCCGGACGATTGCCGCTCGCGACCCGCAAGGAACAGCCAATGACCGAGGTATCCGGCTCTTCACTGCTGATCGTCAGCGGCATGTCCGGCAGCGGCAAGTCGGTAGTGCTCAAGACCCTCGAGGATCTGGGCTATTACTGCACCGACAATCTGCCCGCCGACCTGCTGCCGGACTTCGTGCGCAGCGTGGGCCAGGACGAGGGGCGGGCCCGCAAGCTGGCGGTCGGGATCGACGTGCGCAACCGCCAAGACGACTTGGCCAACATCCCACGGTGGCTGTCGGCCGTCGCCAGTCTGGGATTCGATCCCCGGCTGGTGTTCCTTGAGACCGGCGACCAGCAGCTGCTCAAGCGTTACGCGGATACCCGGCGCCGCCACCCGCTGAGCCACCTGGGGCTGTCGCTCCACGACGCCATCGCCCTGGAGCGCCAGGTGCTGCGCCCGCTGCGGACGCTGGCCGACGTGGTGATCGACACCACCAAGCTCAATGTCCACCAACTGCGGCGGAGCATCATCGCCGAGCTTGACCTGTCAGTGGAGCGCTCGTTCTCGCTGCTGTTCCAATCCTTCGCGTACCGCCATGGGGTGCCGGCCGATGCGGACTTCGTGTTCGATGCCCGCGGCCTGCCCAATCCCCATTGGGAGCCGGAACTGCGACCCCTATCCGGCCGCGACGAGGCGGTCGCCGACTACTTCGCATCCAGCCCGGACGTGCAGGAGTACTTCCGCCAGGTAGCGACGTTCCTCGACCACTGGCTGCCGAAGATGCGCTCGGATACCCGGGCCTATTGCACCGTTGCCTTCGGCTGCAGCGGGGGCCGGCATCGTTCGGTCTACCTGGCCGAACGCATGGCCACGCATGCACGTGGCCAGGGCTGGGAAGACGTCACCACCTTCCACCGACAACTGGACTAGGGGAGCGGGCGGGTTAGTGCCCGCCCTGCCCGATCCGGTCGAGTTCAAGCTGGTCGGCGAAGCTCAACTCTTCCAGCGCCTGACGCAGGCGCCGGCCGTTCTCCACGCCAAGCTCGTGGGTGCGGGCGTGGATCCACTCGTCCGCCGGCTCCTTGCCATCCTCGCGGATGCGCTGGGCGTATTCCGGGGCCATGGCCTGCATGGCTTCCTGCACGCTCTGCTGCATCCGGTCGTATTCCCGATGCAGGAGCTCCCTGTCCTGCTCGGTAATAGCGTCGCCGTCACGCAGGCCGGTGATCGCTTCGATCCACTGCTGGCGATGCTGCCAGGCGTCACCTGCATCCGTCATGGATCAGGCACCAAGGCCTTGGCGGAAGCCATCCGCGAAGGTGGTGAGCATCTGCTCCCCCAGGTTGCCCGCGTCGGTATCCGGCAGGTCGATGCCGGCGAGTGCGTCTGAAATAACCGGCAGCAGAGTCTCGTGGAACGCGCTTTCAAAAGCGTAGACAGCCGCCTCGACGATCGGGCCGGCAAAGGCCTGAACCAGTGCCCCAGAACCCGGCAGCACCTGGTTGGCTGCAGCCGACAGGGCGGTGGTCAACAGGCTTGGAGCCAGGTCCACCAGGCGATCAAGCAGGTTACCGGCGAAATTGCCGGCAAAGTTGGAAATCGTGTTGCCTATTGAACCCAGCATGGCCATCTCCTTGGTGGCTTGGTTTCAGTGTCTGCACCTCGGGCCTGAAGTTGCGGCCGGCGCCTTCGATGAGACACTTCTTGTTCGATAGCGATCGTGCATCAGCCGTGGCTGCCCGCGTAAGCTGGGGCAGACCCTAGACACCGCCGGTGCCGACCCCTCCGCTGCTCTGGTAATTTGTCCCGATGGCCGTTGGTATCCTGCTTATCACCCAGCCCGGCATCGGTGCCGCCCTGCTCGTCGCCGCCGCTGCCCAGCGCAATCTGCCGCTGGCATGCGCGGCATTTGAAGTGCCTCCAGGCGCCGACCCCGCTACCCTGCTGCCGGCGGCCAGCGCAGCCCTGCGCAAAGTGGACGGTGGCAATGGGGTACTTCTGCTGTCCGACATGCAGGGATCCAGCGCCGCCACCCTGGCAGCGAGGCTGGCGCACCTGGGCACACCGACGCGGAGGGTGTCCGGCCTCAGCCTGCCAATGCTGCTGCGGGTGCTGGACTACGCGGAACAACCGCTCGACGAAATGCCGGCCATCGCCGCGGCCGGCGGCCGTAACGGAGTCATCCTCGACGGCGAAGGCTGAGCTGACGCTCTGTGCGCGTGCAGAATTGCGCCAAGCAGGGATAATGTGCGCACGAATGCATGACCTGTCGCGCCTGCAAGTGGCGATGGAACCACCCCAGAGGTCGCCGTCCACGGCGCGACTGCACCGACTCCTGAACGTCCGGCCCCGCGATCCATGGTCCGGTTTCCGGAATCAGACAGCCGCCCGGGCAGTGCCCGCCAGCCGCGACTTTCCACCCCATGGCCGAAGCCGCCCGCCACGACAAGACCGCGCGCCAGCTGCGCCTGCTCTCCGATGCGCTCGACAGCGGTCGGCTGGGGCCGGTGCGGCGGATGGTCAACACCCTCGCCCCAGCCGAGATCGGCAACCTGCTCGAATCACTGCCGCTGGACAAGCGCATGGTGGTGTGGGGCCTGGTGGACGCGGAAGACGACGGCGAGGTGCTGGTCCACGTAGGTGACGAGGTCCGCGAAAGCCTGATCGCGGACATGGACCCGGACGAAATCGTCGCCGCGGTCGAAGACCTGGACATCGACGACCTGGCCGACCTGGTCGAAGACCTGCCCGAAGCGGTCACCGAGCAGATCCTGCGCTCGATGGACCGCGAGAACCGCGAGCGCCTGGAGCAGGCGCTGTCCTACGACGAAGACACCGCCGGCCGGCTGATGAACCCCGACGTGGTCACCGTGCGCGCCGACACGACGGTGGACGTGGTGCTGCGTTTCCTGCGCCTGCGCGGCGAGCTGCCCGAGCACACCGACCACCTGTACGTGGTCAACCGCCGCCACCAGCTGATGGGCTGGGTAGCACTGCAGGACCTGGTGACCCGCGATCCGGCCACGCCGATCAACGAGTTGATCGACGAGGAACTGGACTCGCTGCACGTGGACGAATCGGCCCAGGAAGTGGCGCGCCAGTTCTCCGATCATGACTGGGTCTCGGCCCCGGTGGTCGATGACGGCAACGTGCTGCGCGGGCGCATCACCATTGACGACGTGGTCGACATCATCCGCGAGCAGGCCGAGCACCAGGCGCTCAGCGCCGCCGGCTTGGACGAGGATGAGGACCTGTTCTCCCCTGTCCCACGCGCCGTGCGCGGCCGCGTGGTGTGGCTGTGTATCAACCTGATGACTGCCTTCATGGCGGCGATCGTCATCGGCCAGTTCGAGGCCACGATCGAGGAGATCGTGGCCCTGGCGGTGCTGATGCCGGTGGTCGCCGGAATTGGCGGCAACGCCGCGGTGCAGGTGCTGACCCTGATGGTGCGTGGCCTTGCCCTGGGCCAGGTGGGCGCAAGCAACGCCAGGATCCTGCTGTGGAAGGAAGTCCGGGTGGCACTGATCAACGGGCTGCTGATCGGCAGCCTGGTAGGCATCATCGCCCTGGTCTGGTTCCACGACTGGCTGCTGTCGCTGGTGATCACCATCGCGCTGGTGATCAACTTCAGCTCCGCGGCGCTGGCCGGGGTGCTTGTGCCACTGCTGTTGCGGCGCATGCGGGTCGATCCCGCCGTGGCCGGCACCGTGGTGGTCACGGCGGTGACCGACGTGATGGGCTTCTTCAGCTTCCTTGGCCTGGCAACGCTGATCCTGTTGAACTGAGGCTGGATCCAGGCAGCCCCAGCCCGGGCGCAAGTCGCGTTCAGCGCAAGTGCCAGCTCCCATCGGGATGAATGCGCAGGCACGCTCCGGCCACGGGACATGTGGCCACGATGTGCACCTCCGCCGGATCCAGGCCCAAACGCCAAGCGATGCCATGCGCACCCATGGCATAGAAGCGCTGCTGGTCACCAACCTCCACGGCGAGAGGCGGCTCGGGCGCCGAACGCTCCAGCTCCCTTAGCATTGCTTCCGCCCAGTGTGCCCTTCCGATCAAGCCGGGATGGTCAAGCTGCAGCGTACCTGCCACGGCCATCAGTGACGAAACGCCAAGCAGGCCAGCCGCCAGAACCACTGCCTTCCGACCCTGCAAGCAGCGCGCCAACACGACCGTGGGCAGAATGGCCGCAACCGCTGCGTAGTAGTCGTAGCTGTTCCAGGCCAACGGAAAGTAAGGGGCATAGGCCAATAGCACATACGCCGGCAGCCACCCCCACTGCGCTCCCGTCAGTCGCCCGCCGCCGGGCGACCGCACCGCCAGAACCCACGCGAATACCATCGGGATGGCGACAGCTGCGGCCCAGATCGCACCGCGGACCAGTTCACCCATGGCCACCATCCGCAATGCCTCGCGCGGCACGTTGAGAAGCCACGCCGTCAGCACGGCCCCGTTGCGCAAAAATCCTGTACCGAATACAAACCCGTATTCGGGGGCCTTGCTCTCAGTCACCTGGTGGCGCAGCACAAGCCACATCAGCACGACGGCCAGGCATACCGCCCACGTGACCACTTCCCCCCGGTGCACGCGCAAGCCCGCAAACAGCGTGGTCACCCCCATCAGCAGCAGCGTCATTACCGCCGATTCCTTGCTGAGCAATGCAACGACGAGCAGCAAAGGGACGACAGCCAGCAGCAGCACCCGCAGCCGGTGCTCGACCACGCTGGCGGCCACCCATGCAGCCAACGCCAGCGCAGTCGATGCCACCAGGATCGGACTGTTGGCTGCAGCCACCCAATGCACCGGCAACAGTCCGATCGCGAGCACTGCATAGACCGAGAATGAGAGCCAGGCGATGGCGATTGGCTGGTCCCATGCACAGGCCCGCGCCAGTGATCGTCCAAACAGGCCCACGCACGCAGCGGCAAACAAGTGCAGGAGAAGATTCACCCCATGGGCAAAAAGAGCATTCGCGCCCAGGTTCCTTTCGACCACACGCCAGAAGGCCTCCTGGGAGAGCGGTCGCCAGAACTGTAATGGCTGTTCCGGCCAAAAAGTCCTGATCCAGGGTTGACCGGTTTCATTGGCCACCCGGGCAGCGTGCAGGTACACGTAGTCATCGCCCCAGAAGGGAGTCCCAAGCGCCGGCAGCCACAGCAAAGCGGCAAACGTGGACAGGAACAAGGCGACCGCCAGATCCCGCCGCGCAGCGTGACTCATGCCAGCAGCGCCTCCAGCACCGCCATGCGGACGGGAACGCCGTTGGCCACCTGACGCAGGATCAGTGACTGGGGGCCGTCAGCGACCTCGTCGTCGATCTCCACGCCTCGGTTCATCGGTCCGGGATGCATCACCACGGCGTCGGGCGCGGCGCGGCGCAGGCGCGCGGCGGTCAGGCCCCAGTCGCGATGGTATTCCTCCAGCGGGCCGACCAGCCCTTCTTCCATACGCTCGCGCTGCAGTCGCAACATCATGACCGCGTCCACGCCTTGGATCGCAGCGTCCAGATTGTCATCCACGATGCAGCCGTCCAGGGTGGCATCGTCCGGCAACAGGGTCGCCGGACCGGACACACGGATCTGGCCGGTTCCCAGGATACGCAGGGCCTGCAGGCCCGAGCGGGCCACGCGGGAGTGCTTCACGTCTCCCACCATCAGCACTTTCAGCCGGGAAAAGTCGCCCCCCTTGGCCTGGCGCAGGCTGAGCATGTCCAGCAGCCCCTGGGTGGGATGCGCGCTGCGGCCGTCGCCGGCATTGATAATGGCGGTATCCGGCCGCGCGGCCTCGGCCAAGGCCGCGGCCGCGCCCTCCTCCCGGTCACGCAGGACGAACCCGCGCACGCCCATCGCCTCGATCGTGCGCAAGGTGTCGATGGCCGACTCGCCCTTGGTGGTCGAGGACGTCGACGCGTCGAAATCGAGTACGTCCGCGCCCAGGCGCTGGGCCGCCCGCTGGAAGCTGAGCCGGGTGCGGGTCGAGGGCTCGAAGAACAGCGTGCACATCGCCTGGCCCGACAAGGCATCCGGCGCCGGACCCTGGCCGTCGATGATGGCCTGGGCGCGGTCCAGCAGGTTCCACAGGACCTCGGCAGGCAGGCCATCGAGGGTCAGCAGATGGCGCAGGCGGCCGGTGGCATCAAGCTGGGAAGTCATAGAAAAACCGTGCGGGGTCGGACGTGAGCTGATTCTACGGGAGCGGCACCGCGTCTTCGGGCGCTTCCATCCAGCGCTGGACGATGATCGCCGCTGCCTCAGCATCCTGCCTGGCACCGTCGCGGCGCCGGCGCCGTCCCTCGGCCCGGTCCGCGGCAAAGCGCCGCGCGGCTTCGCGCGAGCTGGAGCGCTCATCCACCAGCAGCACGGGCACCCGGTAACGTTCGCGCAGCTGGCGGGCAAAGCGCTGCGCGCGCTTGCGGGCCGGCTGGTCGCCATCGTCCAGGGTGATTGGATCACCAACGATCAACGCCTGTGGAAGCCACTCGGCCCGCAGGCGATCGATGTGCACCCAGTCAGGCGCGCCAGAATGGACATCGACCACCGCCAGCGCGCGACCGCCCATTCCGAAGCTGCTGCCCACGGCCACGCCGATGCGGCGGCTGCCGACGTCAAAGCCGAGCACCGTGGCGACGCTGGCCGGGTCCAGGCCGGTCATGCCCGCCCCATGTAGCCGGCCATCTGCAGCATGTCCACGCCAATGCGCCCCGCCGCGGCCTGCCAGCGCGATTCCAGCGGCATCGCAAACAACAGCTCGGCATCGGCCGGGGCCGTCAGCCAGGTGTTCTCGGCCAGCTCCTGCTCAAGCTGCCCCGCTCCCCAGCCGGCGCACCCAAGTGCCACCAGCACGCGCTCCGGGCCTTCGCCGCGGGCGATCGCATCGAGCACATCGCGCGACGTGGTCACGTGCAGGCCCGACTGCACCTGCATGCTCGATTCCCAGCGCCGCTCGCCGTCGTGCAACACGAATCCGCGCTCGGGATGCACGGGCCCGCCTGCCAGCACCGGCTGCCCGCTCACCAGGGGGTTTTCGCACCCGATATCCATCTGCGCGAACACATCGCCCAGGGTGTACTCGGAGACGCGGTTGACGATCACGCCCATCGCCCCATCGGGGTCGTGCTGACAGATCAGGGTGACCGAACGGGCGAAGTTCGGATCGGCCAATACCGGCAGCGCGATCAGCAGCTGGCCGGCGAGCGGTGTGGCTTCAACAGACATGCGCCCATTCTAACGGCATGGCGGAAGAGCCCGGCTTGAGGCCGGGCGCCCGGTATCTGCAGGGTCAATCCAGGCCGAACTGGATCTCGTCCGGGGTGGCTACCCGCACATCCACCACTTCAAGCTCCGCGCGGAAGGCCCGCCCGGCCAGCGGGTGGTTGCCGTCCACGGTCACCGTGTCGCCCTCGACTGCGACCACTTTTACTTCCAGCGGCCCATTGGCAGTCTGCGCGTTGAGCTTGGCGCCCACCTCGGGTGTCACGCCGTCGCTGATGATGCTGAGCGGGTGACTTTGCACCAGCGATTCAAAGCGCGGACCGAAGCCCTTTTCCGGCGGCACCGTCACCTCCAGCCGGTCTCCCGTGCCGCGGCCCTCCAGCGCCTCCTCCAGGCCTTTGGCAATGCTGTCGGTACCGTGCATGTACACCAGCGGATCATGGCCACGGGTGGTGGTGATCTGGCTGCCGTCCTCATCGGTGAGGGTGAAATGCACGGTGGCGATGCGGCGGTAGGCGATTTCCATACGAAGAGCATTCCAGGACTGGCAGGGCTGCCGATCTTCGCGTGCGGGCGCATGGTACGCAACTGCCGGAGCCAGCCAGTCCTCCCGGAAACAGGAAAGCCGGGCAATGCCCGGCTTTCGCTGGTGAAACGCGGGAAGGTAAAACTCAGCCTTCGGCCGCCTTCAGGCGACGCTCCACTTCGGCCCAGTCGATCACCTCGAAGAACGCGGAGATGTAGTCCGGGCGACGGTTCTGGAACTTCAGGTAGTAAGCGTGCTCCCACACGTCCAGGCCCAGGATCGGGGTGTTGCCGGAGCCGATGCCCTTCATCAGCGGGCTGTCCTGGTTGGCGGTGTCCTCGACGGCCAGCTTGCCTTCCGCGTCAACGGTCAGCCACGCCCAGCCGCTGCCGAAACGGCCCTTGGCCGCGTTGGCGAACTTTTCCTTGAACGCGTCGAAACCGCCCAGGTCGCGCTCGATGCGCTCGCCCACGACGCCTTCCGGCTTGCCGCCGCCCTTGGGCGACATCACCGTCCAGAACAGCGAGTGGTTGGCATGGCCGCCACCGTTGTTGCGCACGGCGTTGCGGATCGATTCGGGCAGTGAGCCGACGCCGGCCACCAGCTCTTCGATCGCCTTGCCCTCATGGCCGCTGTCTTTCAGCGCGGCATTGAGGTTGGTGACGTAGGTGTTGTGGTGCTTGCTGTGATGGATTTCCATCGTCTGCGCGTCGATGTGCGGCTCGAGCGCGTCATAGGCGTAGGGAAGATCGGGGAGGGAATAGGTCATGGGATCTCCGTGCAAAGTGGCAGGACCCCCATTGTCGCCTCCGGGGAGTAAAAAAGGGATCAACCGGGCGCAACGCAACATCCTGCCGCGCCGAAAACACCGCAAGCGGCGGGGCGACGGGGCTCAGTTGGCCTCCGCCACCTCCACCCCGTCCAGACCCTGGCTCAGGGTGCGCGCGTCGCCGCCCTGGGCAAGCTTGATCCGCAGCCGCACCTCGTTGGCCGAGTCGGCATGGCGCAGGGCGTCCTCGTAGGAGATCTCGCCGGCCTGGTAGAGCTCGAACAGGCTCTGGTCGAAGGTCTTCATGCCCAGGTTGGTGGATTCCTTCATCACGTCCTTGAGCTTGTGGATCTCGCCGTCACGGATGTAGTCCTGCACCAGCGGCGTGCCGAGCATGATTTCCATCGCCACGCGCCGGCTCTTACCGTCTGGCGTGGGGATCAGCTGCTGGGCCACCACACCCTTGAGGTTGAGCGACAGGTCCATCAACAGCTGGCCGCGGCGGTCCTCGGGGAAGAAGTTGATGATCCGGTCCATCGCTTGGTTGGCGTTGTTGGCGTGCAGGGTGCACAGCACCAGGTGTCCGGTTTCGGCGAAAGCGATGGCATGGTCCATGCCCTCGCGTGTGCGCACCTCGCCGATCATGATCACGTCCGGCGCCTGGCGCAGGGTGTTCTTGAGCGCGTTCTCCCAGCTGTCGGTGTCGATGCCGACTTCGCGCTGGGTGATGATGCAGCCATCGTGCTTGTGCACGAATTCGATCGGATCCTCGATGGTGATGATGTGGCCGGTCGAATTCTGGTTGCGATAACCGATTATCGACGCCATCGACGTGGATTTACCGGTGCCGGTGGCGCCAACGAAGATGATGATCCCGCGCTTGGTCATCGCCAGGGTCTTGACGATCGGCGGCAAGTTCAGCTCCTCGATGGTCGGGATCCGGGTTTCGATCCGGCGCAGCACCATGCCCACCTGGTTGCGCTGGTAGAAGCAGCTCACCCGGAAACGCCCCACCCCGGACACGCCGATGGCGAAGTTGCACTCGTGGGTTTTTTCAAACTCCTCGCGCTGCGCCGGCGTCATCACGTTGAGCACCAGGTCGCGCGACTGCTGTGGCGTGAGCGGGTTCTGGGTGATGGGCGAAATCTTGCCGTGGACCTTGATCGATGGCGGCATGCCGGCGGTGATGAACAGGTCCGACGCCTTCTGGTGCGCCATCAGCTTGAGGAACGAGGTGAAATCGATACTGCTCATGGTGCGCTCCGGTTACTCGAACAGCCGTTTGTCCCTGGCGTAATCACGCGCTTGGGCACGGGTGACCATGCCGCGCTTGACCAGGTCCTGCAGATGCTGATCGAGGGTCATCATGCCCAGCGATTGGCCGGTCTGGATAGCCGAGTACATCTGCGCCACCTTGTCCTCGCGGATCAGGTTGCGGATGGCCGGGGTGCCCACCATGATCTCCCACGCCGCAGTACGCCCACCGCCGACCTTCTTCAGCAGCGCCTGGCTGATCACGGCGCGCAGGGATTCGGACAGCATCGAGCGCACCATCGGCTTCTCGCCGGCGGGGAACACGTCGATGATGCGGTCGATGGTCTTGGCTGCGCTGGAGGTATGCAGGGTGGCGAACACCAGGTGGCCGGTCTCGGCCGCGGTCAGCGCCAGGCGGATGGTTTCCACATCGCGCATTTCGCCGACCAGGATGTAATCCGGGTCTTCGCGCAGCGCCGAACGCAGGGCTTCGTTGAAACCGTGGGTATCGCGGTGCACTTCGCGCTGGTTGATCAGGCACTTCTGCGCGGTGTGCACGAACTCGATCGGGTCCTCGATGGTGAGGAGGTGCCCGTACTCGGTCTTGTTGATGTGATCGACCATTGCCGCCAGCGTGGTCGACTTGCCCGAGCCGGTCGGCCCGGTCACCAGGATCAGGCCCTGCGGCTGGTCGATCAGCTGGCGGAACACCGCCGGCGTGCCCAGGTCTTCCAGGGTCAACACCTCGGAGGGAACCGTACGGAACACCGCTCCCGCGCCGCGGTTCTGGTTGAAGGCGTTGACGCGGAAGCGCGCCAGGCCGGGGATCTCGAACGAGAAGTCGACCTCGAGGAATTCCTCGTAGTCGCGGCGCTGCTTGTCCGACATGATGTCGTAGACCAGCGCGTGCACCTGCTTGTGATCCAGCGCCGGAATGTTGATCCGGCGTACGTCACCATCAACCCGGATCATCGGCGGGAGTCCCGCGGACAGATGAAGGTCGGAGGCCTTGTTCTTGACCGAGAAGGCCAACAGTTCGGCGATATCCATGCGTGTCCCCTGCGCAGCAGCTGTAGTGATGCGGGCCCGGGCTGCCCCAGGCAGGCCCAAGCGTACTCCCCGGCCGCAGTATAGCGTCCTACCCGCGTCACAGATCCAGCCCCGCCCCTGTTTAAACGCCGCCCTCCCGGCGCACCGGCCACCCACCCCCGTAGGAGTGCGCCATGCGCGCGAAGCCGCGTGACACCTGGCAGGACAACGGGGCGTCGGCTGGCTGGCCGCTGCCGAAGCCACCCGGGCCGAAAGGATTCACGCGGCTTCGCGCGCATGGCGCGCTCCTACAATGGGGGGGCCCATGCACTTCGGAAGGACCGATCCATGACTGCCCAATCCCCTGACTTCGCCACGCCCACTACCATCGCCTTCATTGGCGGGGGCAACATGGCCCGCAGCCTGATCGGCGGCCTGATCGCCAGTGGCACCGATCCCGGTTCGATCAGGGTTGCGGCGCCCAGCGAATCCACCCGACGGGGGTTGGAGGCGGACTTCGGCGTGGCCACCTTCCCAAGCGCAATCGATGCGGTACAGGGCGCGCAGGTGTGGATGTTCGCGGTCAAGCCGCAGGTGATGCGCGGAGTCTGCGAAGAGCTGCAGGCCGCTGCCCGGGCCGCCCGGCCGGTGGCGGTGTCGGTGGCCGCCGGCATTACCTCGGCGCAGATCGAGCGCTGGCTTGGCGGCGACGTGGCGGTGGTGCGATCGATGCCCAACACCCCCTCCCTGCTCGGCGCCGGCGTCACCGGTCTGTACGCCAACGCGAACGTGGACGCCGAAGGCCGCCGGCGCGCCGATGCGGTGCTGGCCACCGCCGGGGTCACCGTCTGGATCGACGATGAGGAAAAGATGGACGCCGTCACCGCCGCGTCCGGCAGCGCCCCGGCCTACATCTTCCTGCTGGCCGAGGCGATGGAGGACGCCGCAATCGCCCAGGGCCTGCCCGCCGATGCCGCCCGCACCCTGGTGCTGCAGACCATTCTGGGCGCCGCCCGCATGCTGACCGAAACCGACGAGTCCCCGGCCGAACTCCGTCGCCGCGTCACCTCTCCCGGCGGCACCACCCACGCCGCCATCGAAGCGTTTGAACACGGCGGCCTGCGCGACCTCGTCGCCCACGCGATGAACCGCGCCACCGAGCGCGGCGGCGAACTGTCCGCTGCCAACGACTGATGTCCGTTCACGCCGCGGCTTCCACCCTGTTGCTCTGCCTGCTGCTGGCTGCCTGCGGATCCGACACGGCGACGGGCGCTCAGCCGCAGGTGGAAGCGACGGCGGAAGAACTCCTGGGCCACGACATGCTGATCCAGGCCAGCGTGGCGCATACCGGATCCCTGCCGGAAGCCATCGCTGCCAGATACGGCGTGCGGCGGGAGCGCCACGGTTTCATGCTGGTGGTCAGGCTGACCGCTCCGGACGGGGGCGAACTGGCATTGCCGCCGTCCCGCATCACCGCCAGCGTGCGCGACCTGCGCGGGGTCGAGCAGGCAGTGTCCCTCGAGAGGGCTGCCCCGCCTTCCGCCGCGGAGTACGTTGGCACCTTCCAGATACAGCCGCCGGACACGCTGACACTGCAGGTGGATGTGGTTTCCGCGGAAGGCCAGACCTCCACGCTGCGTTTCAGCAGGGAAATAATGCCGGCCCAGCGCTGATCGGATCAACGGGCCGGGATGGCGGTTCGGGCAGCTGCAGCGCTTCTATCGCTGGACTTCTATCGCTGGTTGACGCCCCAGGCGTGGATGATCCGGGCCAGCTCACGTACACCGTCGGTCAGCGCCGCCGGCCCCGGCTGCAGGATCAGCGGGGATTTGATCTCGTGCAGCTCGCCGTCGCGTACCGCGGGGATCGCGTCCCATCCGGGGCGCGCCGCGACCTTCTCCGGGCGAAATTTCTTGCCGCACCAGGAGCCCAGGATGATATCCGGCGCCCTGCGCACCACTTCCTCCGGATCCGCCAGGATCCGGCCGCGCGCCAGCGGCTCAAGCGCACGCTCGGGAAAGATGTCGTCGCCCCCGGCGATCCCGACCAGCTCGGAGACCCAGCGGATACCGGTGATCAGCGGGTCATCCCATTCTTCGAAATACACCTTCGGCCGGCGCGGCAGCATCGCCGCCTCACGTTCAATGGCCTCGAGGCCCTGCTGCAGCCCGTCGGCATACACATTGGCGCGCTCCGCCACTCCGACCATCGCCCCCAGGCGGCGGATGTAATCGATGATCTCCGCCACGCTGCGGTGGTTCGCGATCCAGACCTCCACCCCGCTGCGTATCAGCTCGGCGGCGATATCGGCCTGGATATCGGAAAAGCCAATCGCGAGATCGGGTTTCAGCTTGAGGATCTCGCCCACCTTGGCGCTGGTGAAGGCGCTGACCTTCGGCTTCTCCTTCCGCGCCCGGGGCGGGCGCACGGTGAAGCCGCTGATGCCGACGATCCGGTCCTGCTCGCCCAGCGCATACAGCGTCTCGGTGGGCTCCTCGGTCAGGCAGACAATGCGCCGGGGCCCGACGGGGCGGCTCATGGAAACAGCATCCGGCGCGTCCAGACGCCATCTGTGCCGCGCTCGTAAAGTTGACGTTCGTGCAGCCGGTATTGCGCGCCGTACCAGAACTCGATCCTGGCCGGATGCACACGGAAGCCGCCCCAGCGTGGCGGGCGCGGCACCGCGCGGCCTTCAAATTCCTGCTCCCGCGCGGCCATCCGCCGCTCAAAGGTCTCTTGGGAGTCCAGCGTTTCCGATTGCTCCGACGCCCAGGCGCCCAACTGGCTGCCACGTGCGCGTGAGGCGAAGTAAGCGTCGGCCTCTGCATCGTCAACGATCGACACCTCGCCTTCGATCCGCACCTGCACGCCCGCGCGCACCCGTGGCCAGTGGAACAACAGCGCAGCGCGCGGGTTGTCCTGCAGCGCGCGGCCCTTGCGGCCATCCAGGTGGGTGTAGAACACGAAGCCGCGCGCGTCGTGCGCCTTCAGCAACACCATGCGCGCGGTCGGCAGGCCATTGGCCTCGGCGCTGGCCACCACCATGGCCGTGCGGTCGGGCTCGCCAGCCGTCTCGGCCTCGCTGAACAACAGGCCGAATGTGGCCAGGGCTTCCAGGTACAGGGCGTTGTCATCCATTCGGCTATTGTGGCGCGATGGCCCCGCCCATGCACCCGAGCCACGTTCACGCCTTCGACCGGGATTTCGTCACGCGCGTCCTGGATGACGCGCTGGCGCACGGAGCCCGGGTCTATGGCATCAGCGGCCTGCAGGGCAGCGGCAAATCCACCCTGGCCGCCCAGCTGGCAGGCGCCGCGGCCGACCGCGGCCTGCGCCTGGCCAGCGTCTCGATCGATGACTTCTATCTTGATCTGGATGAGCGGCAGCACCTGGCCCGGCAGGTACACCCGCTGCTGGCCACGCGCGGGCCACCCGGCACCCACGACATCAGCTTTGCCGCAGGCACTCTGGACGCACTGCGGCGCAGGGGCACCGTCCGCCTGCCACGTTTCGACAAAGCGAGCGATCGACGCCTGCCCTGCGAACAATGGCCGACACTGGGCCAGGCCGATCTGGTGGTGCTGGAAGGCTGGTTCCTGGCCACGCCTCCCGAAGCGGAGGAAGCGCTGGCCACGCCAATCAATACGCTGGAGCGCGACGAGGATCCGGACGGACGCTGGCGCCGCTGGTGCAACCAGGCGCTGGCCTGCGACTATCCGTCGCTGTGGCGCAGAATCGACCGCCTGCTGTTCCTGCAGCCGCCCGGGTTCGAGGTGGTACCGGATTGGCGCTGGCAGCAGGAGCAGACACTGAGCCAAGCCGATCCGCAGCGGCGCGGGATGGATCGCGCAGCACTCGAACGTTTCGTCCACCACTTCGAACGCGTCAGCCGGCAGGCACTGCGCACCCTGCCTGCGATCGCCGACCTGACGGTGCGGCTGGATGCACGCCGCCGCCCCGCCTGGCCGGAATGATCACCCGCGCTTAGCTACTCAACCACAAAGGTGATGCGCAGGTTGACCCGCCATTCGGTGATGTCGCCGCCTTCACCGCAGACTGCCTTCACCTCGTTCACCCATGCACCCTGGATCCCCTTGACCGACTCACTGGCCTTGGCCAGGCCACGCTTGACGGCATCTTCAACGCTGGTGGGCGAAGACGCGCTCAGCTCGATGACTTTCGCAACGGACATGATCGACTCCCTCTGGGTTGCCAACCGGCCGGACGACCGGAATGATCAAGCATGCCCGTCCATCTGTAAGCCCGGCGCGAAAGCTGAGGCGCAGCGAGCTCCGGCGCTGGGCGCTGTTAGCATCGCTGCATGAACCCGGCTTCCAACCTCATCCTGGTCGGCCCGATGGGCGCAGGAAAATCCTCGATCGGCCGCTGCCTGGCGCGCGGTTTCGGCCTGGAGTTCGTGGACCTGGACCGTGAGATCGAGCACCGTACCGGCGCCAGCGTGCGCATGATCTTCGACTGCGAGGGAGAATCTGGCTTCCGGGTGCGCGAGCACGCCGCGCTTGTCGATGTGCTCGCTGGCTCGGGCCGGGTGTTGGCCACCGGCGGCGGGTCGGTCCTCGATGGGCGCAACCGCTCGCTGATGCGCGAGCGCGGCTACGTGGTGTACCTGATGGTCAGCGTGGCGGGCCAGCTGCAGCGCCTGGGGCGGGACCGCAGCCGGCCGCTGCTGGCCAGCGGGGACCGGAAGGCGGTGCTGCAACGGCTGGCCGGCGAACGCGGAGCGCTGTACCGGGAAGTGGCCGATCTGGAATTCGACACCGGCAGCGCAGCCGCCGGCACTGCCGCGGCGCGGCTTGCGGGCCTGCTTGAACAGCACTGGCAGCGCAGGGCCGCAGCTTCTGACGCACCACGGGGATCCAGGTCTGCATGAACGTACCCACCCACACGGTCCAGGTCGCAGGCGCGGCCCCCTATTCCATCCATATCGCCGCGGGCCTGCTGGCCGATGGCCCGGCCTTGGCTGGACATCTGCGCGGGAGGCAGGTGCTGCTGGTCAGCGACGATGTGGTGGCCCCGCTGTACGCGGACCGGGTTGAGGCCGCTCTTGGCGACGCACTGCCGGGACTTTCCGTAGCCCGTCTGATCCTGCCATCGGGCGAAGCTTCCAAGACCCTGGAGTCCTTCAGCCTGGTGATTGATGCCCTGGCCGCGCAGGGCGCGCGCCGCGACGCCTGCGTGTTCGCCCTGGGCGGCGGTGTGATCGGCGACCTGGCGGGCTTCGCGGCTGCATGCTGGATGCGCGGCATCGACTGCGTGCAGCTGCCCACCAGCCTGCTGGCGATGGTCGACTCCTCCGTCGGCGGCAAGACCGCCGTCGACTTGCCGCAGGGCAAGAACCTGGTTGGCGCTTTCCACCCGCCGCGTGCGGTGCTGGCCGATACGTCCACCCTGGCCACCCTGCCCCCGCGCGAACTGCGCGCAGGTCTGGCCGAAGTGGTGAAGTACGGCGCCATTGTCGATGCCCCCTTCCTGAATTGGCTCCAGGGCCACGCCGCCGCGCTGATGGCTGGGGATCAGGCATTGCTTGCCGAGGCCATTGCCCGCAGCTGCGCGCACAAGGCCGCAATCGTTGAGCGCGATCCTTTCGAGCAGGGGGAACGCGCCCTGCTCAACTTCGGCCACACCTTCGCCCACGCCATCGAGACCGCCCAGGGCTACGGCGGCCTCAATCACGGTGAGGCGGTGGCGGTGGGAATGGTCCTGGCTGCGCGGCTGTCGGAACGCCTCGGCCTGGCCCCAGCCGCCGATAGCGAACGCCTGCTCGCGCTGCTGCAACGGTTCGGGCTTCCGACAGCCGTGCCGCCCGACCTGGAGCCGGAGCGACTGCTGGCGCTGATGCGCCTGGACAAGAAGGCGCAGAGCAGCGGGCTGCGCTTCATCGTCTGGGAAGGTGCGGGGCGCGCGCGGATCCAGGGTGACGTGCCCGAGCAGGCCGTGCTCGCCACCCTGCGCGAACCGGACCACTGAGGCTGTCAGAGCGGCCGCGTTGGCGTCTGTAACGGCCGCAAGCCTTACAATTGACAGATGCGCCTGCTCCTGCAACAACGCCCCGAGGGCACCGAATCTCCAAGGTTCGTGCAGCTGATGCTGCAGCCGGACCTGCTTGGAGCCTGGACCCTGGTGCGCGAAACCGGCCAGATCGGCGGTCGCAGCACCGTCCGCCGCCAGCAGTTCCTCAATCAGGGCGAAGCGGTCGCGGCGCTGGAACAGGCCCGCGACCAGCAGCTCAAGCGCGGTTATCAGCTCATGTTCGCGCGCGGCGCGGACACCCCACGCGGCTGAGCATCGCATCATTCCAGAGGCCAGAACCTTGTCCCAGACCCCACAGAACGATCGTTTCCTCCGCGCACTGCGCCGTGAACCCGTGGACCGCACCCCGGTCTGGCTGATGCGCCAGGCGGGCCGCTACCTGCCCGAGTACCGCGCCACCCGCGCCCAGGCCGGCAGCTTCATGGCCCTGGCGACGAACCCGGAGCTGGCCTGCGAAGTCACCCTGCAGCCGCTGCGCCGCTTCCCCCTGGATGCGGCCATCCTGTTTTCCGACATCCTCACCATTCCCGACGCCATGGGCCTGGGCCTGTATTTCGTGGACGGGGAAGGTCCCAAGTTCGAGCGGCCACTGCGCGACGCGGCATCCATCGCCAAGCTCGGCGTGCCCGACATGGAAAGCGACCTGGGCTATGTGATGGAAGCGATCCGGGTGATCCGCCGCGAGCTCGACGGCAAGGTCCCGCTGATCGGCTTCTCCGGCAGCCCCTGGACCCTGGCCTGCTACATGGTCGAAGGCAGCGGCAGCAAGAACTTCGCCATCATCAAGGCCATGGCCCACAACGATCCGAAGGCACTGCACGCGCTGCTGGAGGTCACCACACAGGCTGTGATCCAGTACCTGGCCGCCCAGCGGGCCGCCGGCGCCCAGGCGCTGCAGGTATTCGACACCTGGGGCGGGATCCTGTCACCGCGCATGTACCGCGAATTCTCCCTGCCCTACCTCACCCGCATCGCGCACGAGCTGGATCGGGGCGAAGGAGCCGACCGCACCCCGCTGATCGTGTTCGGCCGGGGCAATGCGGCCTATCTGGGCGAACTGGCCGATACCGGCGCCGAAGGCGTTGGCGTGGACTGGCTGATCGACCTGGGTGACGCGGCGCGGATCACCGGCGGCAAGGTGGCGCTGCAGGGCAACCTCGACCCCGCCACGCTGTACGGATCGCCCGACGCCGTGCGTGCGGAAGTCCGCCGCGCGCTGGACAGCTACCGTGACGGCAACGGCGGCTCGCGCGAAGGCCACGTATTCAACCTCGGTCACGGCATGTCACCGGACATGAATCCGGATCACGTGGCGGTGCTGGTCGACGAAGTACACAGCTACAGCGCCCGCTGAGCGGGTCCGTGCCGGCCTTGGGCCGCTACCAGTGAACAGGGCGGGTCAGCGTTTTGCGCTGGCCCGCCTTTTTTCTGGTCGCTGAAGGAGGGTCCTTCCCGTCAATCGGCGGACGGCTCCACTCCTGCCAGCGCTCCGGCCAGGATCGTGCCGGTCACGGGCTTGCGTACGAACCGGTCAAAACCGGCTTCCATCGCCTGTGCTTCGACTTCGCCGTCCGCGCGGGCGGTCAATGCAATCAGGGTCCCGGCAAACCCCTGGGCACGAAGCTGACGGGCCAGCGCAAAGCCGTCCAGGCCGGGCAGGTCCAGATCCAGCATCGCGGCGTCCGGAGTGTTTGCCGCCAGCGCAGCGAGCGCGGCCAGGCCATGGGCGGCATGGGTGACCGAATGGCCCTGGCCGCGCAGCAGGCCGCCGATGACCTCGGCCACCGTCGGGTCGTCTTCCACCAGCAGCAGCGCAAGCGGTGACGTCTGCGAACTGGGCGTCGTGGCCGTCACCGAGCTGACCGGACGGGTTGCCGGCAGCGGCAACTCCACGTCAAACCGGGTGCCTCGGCCCAACCCGCTGTCCACCATGATCCGGCCGCCCATGCCCGCGGACAGCTCCTGGCAGATCGCCAGGCCCAGTCCGCTGCCGCCATAGCGGGCAGTGTGTTGCGGGCCTTCGGCCTGTTCGAAGCGCCGGAACAGGCGCTCGCGCTGGTCCGCGTTGAGTCCCGGTCCGGTATCGATCACCACGAATCGCACCATGTCATCGTCACCGCGCTCGGCGCGCAGTTCGACGTGACCGCGCTCGGTGAACTTGACCGCGTTGCCCAGCAGGTTAAGCAGGATCTGGCGCACCCGCACCACGTCTCCGAGCACCCATTGCGGAAGGTCATCAGCGATCCGCTGGCGGAATTCGAGCCCGCGCTCCTCCGCGATCGGGGCAGTGAGCCCGGCGGCTTCCTGCAGCAGTTTGCGCAAGTCGAAGGGCTGACGCTCCAGATGCAGCTTCCCGGCCTCGATCCGGGCCAGGTCCAGGGCATCGTCCAGCAGCCGCAGCAGGTGGTCGCCGGCCGTGCGGATGGATTCGGTGTACCGGCGCTGCCGGCTCTCGAGCTCTGTCCCCAGCAGCAGTTCGCTCATGCCGAGCACGCCGGTCATCGGGGTACGCACCTCGTGGCCCAGCGTGGCCAGGAAGCGTGACTTGGCCAGCGACGCCTGCTCGGCGAGATCGCGCTTCTGCTCGGCCAGCTGCCAGGCATGGCGACGCTTGAGGCGCTGGCGGTACGCATGCGCCAGCCACCAGACCAGGGCCAGCGCGCACAGTGCGAACAGCAGCATCGCCCCCGATGTACGCCACCACGGCGGGGTCACCCGGAAGTGCAGGGTGCGCACTTCCGACCACAATCCGTCGGCGTTGCGGGCCGCCACCTCCAGCCGCCAATCGCCGACCGGCAACTGCGAGAACACGCGCTCCCCCACCGCGCCAGCGTCCACCCAGCCATCGTCATAGCCCACCAGGCGGAACCGGTACAGATTGGCCGAGGGATTGCGGAATGACAGCAGTCGCGCCACCACCCGCAGATCCCGGTCACTGTGCCGGAGCTCGAACGGGCCATCCGGTACGAACGCGGGCTGGCCCCGCACCTGGGCCGTGGAAATCACCAGGTTCGGAGTACGCCCGACCCGTTCCAGCAAGGTCGGATCAAATACCACCAGCCCGTCCGGGGTGCCTGCAAGGATCAGCCCGCTGTGCGGGTCCCGCGCCGGCGAGTGCCGCACGTCCTGGCTGGGCAGGCCGTCACCTACCGCCCAGGTCCGCACCGTTCCGGTTTCCGGATTCACCCGGATCAGGCCGCGCGTGCTGCCCAACCACAGCGACCCGTCATCGGCAACAGCCATCCCGTTGAAAGCCACCATCGGCATGCCGTCCTGCGCCGACAGGGAAAGTGCCTGTTGCAACTGGACGCCGTCCCAACGCCACCCGTCCAGCCGCCCCACACCGCTGGCCCACACCGTATCTCCGTCCACGGCCACTGCCTCGGCAATCGTCCCATCTGACCCGGGCACCGGCTCCCAGCCGCTGCCGTCCTCGGTCAGGCGGCGCAGGCCGCGGCTTGTTCCCAACCAGGGACGGGCATCGGGTCCGACCACCAGATAGTAGATACTCTCGCCCTCATCCAGCCCGGACCCGTCACCCGTGGCGAAAGCATCCACCACGCGCCCATCCAGTTCGCGCAGCTGCAGGTGGGAGTGGCCGATGAGCAGCCACAGCCGTTCATCCACCTCGATGAATCCACGTGGCTCCAGCCGGCTCGACATTGAATCCTGCGCCTGCTCGACACCCCAGCGCTGTACCGCCCGGGTGGCCGGATCGATGCGTGCCAGGCCCGCCGGGTAGCCCACCCAGACGTGGCCGCGGCTGTCCTCGAACACCTGGGTGAGAACGACGCCCTGACCGACATCTTCCATCAGCCGCTCCACCCTGCCGGTGGTGGGCTCGAAGCGATCCAGCACGCCGCTGCTGCCCACCAGCCACATGCCCCCACGTCTGGCCGGGGCCATTCCGCGCACCGCGGCGTTGCCCAGCGTCTGCGGATCGCCGATGCGACGCGAATGGATGACGAACCTGCGCCATGCGGCAGGCACGTACCAAAGCGCATGACTGCCGCTGATCAGCCAGACGCCGCCTTCCCGATCCTCATGCGCCCCGGCCCAGTAGGGACGCACTTCGTCGCGCGTCGCATCGCTGTACAGGGCAACAACGCCCACCGGCCCGCCTGCGCCGTCGGCAAACCCGAGGCCGGCGCGGATGTCCAGCCAGAAGTTGCCGCGGCTGTCCTGCAGCAACACCTCGATCACGTTGCGCTCGACGTCCTTTCCCCAGGCCACCTGCTCGACCGTGCCGTCAGGGCGGCGCACGGCCAGGCCCGCGGCGGTTCCGACCCACATCGTTCCGTCGCTGCCGAAGGACAGGCCATTGACCCTCTC
The DNA here is from genome assembly GCF_054052025.1 of Luteimonas sp. A478. Classification (NCBI taxonomy): domain Bacteria; kingdom Pseudomonadati; phylum Pseudomonadota; class Gammaproteobacteria; order Lysobacterales; family Lysobacteraceae; genus Luteimonas; species Luteimonas yangxiaopingae. The sequence goes on from NZ_JBSVRF010000006.1 coordinate 88,312, forward strand.
ATCAGGCAGGGCGGACCTGGGCAAGCGCTCAAAGTCCGTTCCGGTCCAGCGCGCGACCCCGTTGCGCGTGCCCACCCACACCGATCCGTCGGGCGCGATGCGGACCGCATTGACCGCCTCGGAAGGCAGGCTGCGCTCATCACCTTCCACGGGCACGAATCGCTCGACCCGGCCTTCCACATCACGCCGGTACAGTCCACCGCCGGCGGTGCCGAACCACACGCTGTCGTCGGCATCCACGGCGACCGACCACACCTGCTTGCCTTCGATATCGGCAGCCCCGACCCCCGCAGGGACCGAGAAGCTGTCGCTGAGCGGGTCGTAACGGATGAGCCCGGCCAGGGCGCTCCCCAGCCAGATCACTCCGCTGGAATCGATGTCGATCGACCACAGCAAGGCGTCAGGCAGGCCGTCTTCCATCCTCCATACCTGGAACCCGGTGCCGTCGTAGCGGGCCAGTCCGTCGACCGTGCTCAACCACAGATATCCGGCCTTGTCCTCGACCATGCCGGAGACGCGATTGCTGGGCAGCCCATCGGCCACGGACAGCTGCCTGGGCCGCGGCAGCTCGGAGGCACCGTGGGCGGATGGCACCACCAGCATCGCCAGCATCAGCGACGCCAGCAGCCACCTCTTGATCGTCATCATCATCCGGCCCCCCCTGGCCGCCCCCTGTTCATTGCGCGCGCCAAGGGTAGCGCGCCCCCGGTGTGGCAGACATCTTTCACGGGTCAGGCCGACACGCTGTCACCGACACGCCGTCATGCCGATGCGCCTGGTCCAGCACCTTCCCGATCCGTGCGGCCAGCACGGCACCGCTGACCGGCTTGCGCAGGAAAGCATCAAATCCCGCTTCGTGCACGACCTGCTCCACCGCGCCATCGGCGCGGGCGGTGATGGCTACCAGCGGTCCGCGCCAGCCCTGGGCACGCAGCTGGCGTGCAAGCGCGATGCCGTCGATCCCGGGCAGGTCCAGGTCAAGCAGCGCCAGCGCGTAATCCTGGCGCCGCACTTCGGTCAGTGCCGCCAGGCCATGGGCCACATGGGTCGGCACATAGCCGTGGGCTGCCAGCAGAGCGGAAATGACTTCAGCCACGGTGGGATCGTCCTCGACCAGCAGCACCCGGACGCCCGCGGCCGGCGCCTGCAACGGCGGCGCCTGGTCCACGCATGCCGGTGGCGGAGCCTCGGCGGTTGGCAGCGGCAGCGTCACCACGAAGCTCGAGCCCGTCCCCGGCGTGCTGTCCACGGTGATTTCCCCACCCATCTCCGCGGCCAGCTCCTGGCTGATCGCCAGTCCCAGTCCACTGCCGCCATAACGCGATGCGGTGTGCGCGCCCTCGGCCTGTTCAAAGCGCTGGAACAGGCGCTTGCGCTGCTCCTCGTTCAATCCCGGCCCGGTATCGGACACGGTGAAGCGGACACCTCCCGCTTCCGCCGACTGCATCGCCAACTCCACCCGGCCCACCTCGGTGAACTTGATCGCGTTGCCCACCAGGTTCAACAGGATCTGGCGGATCCGCACCTCGTCCCCAAGCAAACCCGGCGGAACGTCCGCGGCCACCAGCGCCCTGTAATCCAGTCCGCGCTGCCGGGCCAGTGGCGCCATCAGCGCGCCCACTTCCTCCACCAGCGCGCGCGGATTGAACGGCTGAAGGTCAAGTTCCAGCCTGCCCGCTTCGATCCGCGCAAGGTCCAGCGCATCGTTGACCAGGCGCATCAGGTGCCCGCCGGCCCGGTGGATCGCCTCGGTGTATCCACGCTGGCGCGTATCCAGCCGGGTCTTGAGCAGCAGCTCGCTCATTCCCAGCACGCCGGTCATGGGCGTTCGCACCTCGTGCCCCAGCGTGGCCAGGAACCGGGTCTTGGCGTCAGACGCCTGCCGGGCCAGCTCGTGCTCATGTTTCGTCCGCTGCCACGCCATCCGTCGTCGCACCCTCAGGCGCACCGTATGCACCGCCCAGCCGCCGAGCAGCAGGGCCGCGATCACGTAGGCGCCCCGGGCCTGTCGCGTCCACCACCAGGGGGCAGCGACCTCCAGCATGAAGCTGGTCGGTTCGGACCAGGGGCTCAACGGGGTCCTGCCCATCACCTCCAGCCGATAGCGGCCCGGATCGAGCGCCGGGAACACGCGCTCGCCGGCGGCCCCGGCCTCCACCCAACCGCTGTCGTAGCCATGCAGGAAAAACCGGTAGCGGTTGTAGCGGGCGGAATTGAATCCGGCCACGCGCGCATGCACCCGCATTTCATGATCGCGGTAGCCCAGCCGCAATGGCTGGTCCAGTTCGAGCTGCCGTACGCCATCGCGTCCGCGCACCTCGATCGCCTTGATGGCCAGGTCCGGCATGGTGTCATCCGGCCGCACCTGATCCGGATCGAAGATCACCAGCCCGGCCCCGGTGGCAAAGTGGATGCGGCCATCAGCGGGGCCCGGCACCGGGGCGGTGGTCATATCCTGTGCCGGCAAACCGTGACTGACGCCGAACACGTGCACCATCCGCCGCTCCGGCTCCACCCGCACCAGCCCGCGGGCACTGCTGAGCCAGACCACGCCCTCCACATCCACCGTCAGGCCGCCAAAGGCGAGGTCCGGCATGCCGTCCTCCGGCCCCAGCCGCGACTCCAGCACCAGCTTGGCGCCGTCCCAACGGTAGGACTCCAGCACGCCGGACCTGGTGAGCCATACCCGGCCCCGCCCTTGCAGGGTAAAGGCTCCCGTGGACCGATCCGGCGCCCCCGGCACGGGCTCGAAACCGCGCGTGCCCGAGTTCCACATCAACAGGCCCTGTTCTCCCGAGACCCACAGCCCTCCATCGGGGGCCCGCTCGGCATGTTCCAGCCGCAGGCCCGGTGCCAATCCACGTCCATCGCCAGGCAAAACCGTTTCCTGCAGCGTGCCGTCGCGGTCCCGCGCCTGCAGGCCGTGGTAGGCGGACACGTTCCACATCAGCCCTCCAGTGGCCTGCACCACGGCCTGGCACTCATCGGAAGGCGCTGGATCCAGCGCGTCATCGGCCTGCCATAAGCGCATCAGGCCGGTCCCGGGCTCGTACCGGGCCAGTCCCCCGTGGAAACAGAGCCACACGTTGCCCGCATCATCTTCAAGCAGGCGGTCGGGCACATAGTCACCTTCCGCGTGGAAAACACGCTCCACCGCACCGGTCGCCGGGTCCAGCCGTTCAAGAACGCCGCTGTTTCCAACCAGCCACATGGATCCGTCCGCTGACGGCGCGACCGCGGTCACGTCCACATTGGCCAGCGATTGCGGAGCATCATCCTCGCCGTGCAGCAGCACTTGGAACTGGCGCCAGGTAGGCGGCAGGTACCACAGCCCGGAATCCACGCTGCCCAGCCACAGCCCACCCTCGTGATCTTCGTACGCCGTCGACCAGTCCGGGGTCACTACACCCTGGTGCAGGTCGCTGTAAGTGCGGACCGGGCTGATCCACGAATCGCCGGCCACGGCCAGGCCGCCGCTGGCGTCGATCCAGTACATCCCGCTGCGGTCGTGCAGCAGCATCTGGTAGAGCCGCCCGGTAGCTACGTGCTCGGACCACGGCGGCGCACCCGAAAGTCCGCCACCCGGCTCCAGCACGCCCAAGCCCTGCGGCAGACCAACCCAGACGCGTCCGTCCGCCGCCGGCGTCACCCCCAGCAGCGTCGCTCCGGGCGGCACTCCGGGCACCGCCTCGAAACCCCGACCGGTCCAGCGCACCAGCCCGTCCCGGGTCCCCACCCAGAGCGTTCCCTCGTCATCGGTGACCAGAATCGGCACGCCGGTTGACGGCAGGCTGCGCGGGTCATCGGCATCGGGCAGGAAGCGGCGCACGCCGCCGCCCGGATCGAGCCGGTACAGCCCTGAAGTCGCGGTGCCGAACCAGATCGCGCCATCCGGGGTACCAGTGACGCTCCAGATGATGTCGCTCTCCAGCTCCGGCACGCTATCGCTGGTGTAATGGCGGAAGTCATTACGGGCCCGGTCCAGTACCGCCAAGCCGCCGCTGGTGGCGACCCAGAGCCGGCTCCGCGCATCCACGTACAGGCCGGATATCTCGTTGTCCGGCAGACCGTCTTCCTTGCGCCAGACCCGGAAGGTGACGCCGTCATAGCGCGCCAGGCCGTCCCCCGTACCGATCCAGAGATGCCCGCTGTGGTCCTCGGCCAGCGCCCGCACCCCGTTGGAAGGCAGGCCGTCCGCCACCGTAAGCTGACGTAATCTCGGATTTCCGGCCGGACTGGCGCTGCCACTCCCCGGGGCGAGCGCCATGACAAGCAGCCCGATGATCGCTACCTTGCGCAACATGCTCCCTGCATCCCCTCACCTTCCGGTGTCCCGGCATCCTCGCAACGTCGCGCGGGCTGTGCAAGCCGGAGGCTGGGCGCAAATACTCCCGACGCTATTGGCGTTCGCACTCTGCACGCTGCTCGGCGCCGCCGGGAATGCAGCCGGACAAGTGCGCACCTACGCACTGGATCCGGTGCACACGCGGGTGATGGTGGCGGTCGATCACGCGGGTTTCTCGCGTGCCCTGGCCACCGTTTCCGGCAGCACCGGCACCCTGCGGTTTGATCCGGACGACTGGGAGAGCGCGCGCCTGGAGGCCCGGGTCCCGCTGCAGCGGCTGGACCTTGGTAATGCGGACTGGAACCGCGCCGCCCTGGCATCGGGGCTGCTGGATGCGGGGACACACCCGGAGGCGGTATTCACCTCCCGCAGCGTGGAACCGCTCAGCGACACCCGGGCACGTATCCACGGCGAGCTGACCCTGCGCGGCGTGACGCGGCCGGTCACCCTTGAGGCCACGTTGAACGCGCTCAAGCGCCACCCGATGCCGCCGTTCCGGCGCACCGCCGGATTCTCCGCAGTGGGCATGCTCAGCCGCGCCGACTTCGGCATCAGCGCCTGGCCGGGCGTGATCGGCGACCTGGTCGAGCTGCGGATCGAAGTGGAAGCGGTGCACGCACCGGACGCCACCTTTACCGAAGAAGAGGCATTGCCATGAGTCTGAAAAACACCCGCGAACGATGGGGCGGCGTGAGTCAGGCACTCCACTGGCTGGTGGCCCTTCTGATCCTGCTTCAGGGTCCGCTGGGCATAGTGATGGCTTCCCTGCCCAACAGTCCCGACAAGATCCGCCTTTACGCGCTGCACAAGTCGATCGGCCTGACCATCCTTGCCCTGGCGACGTTGCGGCTGTGCTGGCGTCTGTATGCCGGCGCCCCGGCAGCGCTGGCAGACGTGCCGGGCTGGCAGCAGGCAGCCGCTCGGCTCTCACACCGGTTGCTGTACGCGCTGCTGTTCGCGATCCCGCTCAGCGGCTGGCTGTTCAATTCGGCCGCCGGTTTTCCGATGCAGTGGTTCGGCCTGTTCAACCTGCCTGCCATTGCCAGCGCGGATCCGGCGCTGCGCGAATTTGCCGGCAACCTGCACCTGTGGCTGTTCTGGCTGCTGGTTGCGGTCACCCTGGTGCACGCGGCTGCGGCCCTCCATCATCACCTCATCGCAGGTCATCCCACGTTGGCGCGCATGCTTCCGCGTGGCTGGCTGCATTCCCCCGACCCGCTCGACGAGAAAAATCCGAATGCGTAGCTCCATGCTGCTGATCGCCCTGGCGCTGTGCGCCCTTCCGGCGGCCGCTACCGACTGGGCCCAAGCCCCAGGATCGAGCCTGGTGTTTGCCGGCACCTACCAGGGCGAAGTTTTCAATGGCCACTTCCCGGGTTTCCAGACCCGGCTGCGCTTTGATCCCGCCGACCCGGCGGCGGGCCGGCTGGAAGTGGACATCCCCATGTCGGGCGTGACCACCGGCAATCCCGATTACGACGGGGAGATGCGCGGCCCCGCCTTCTTCGACATCAAGCGCTATGCGCGGGCCCGCTACATTGCCGAAGGGTTCCGTGCGCTTGAGGACGGACGCTACGCGGCCGATGGCAGGCTTGAACTGCGCGGCACCAGCCAGCCGGTCACCCTCACCTTTACCTGGCAGGACGGCGAGCATCCGACGCTCTCCGGCCGGGCCACGGTGGAGCGCCTGGCTTTCGGCATCGGCGACGGCATGTGGGCGGATACCTCGGTAATCCCTGCGGAAATCGCCATCAGCACCCGCGTGGTATTCCGCCCAGCCCGCTGATCGCCAGCCAGCCCAGGCCGCCGCGCGGGTGAAATCCCGCCGCGCTACCGCCCGGCTGCAATGAATGCCCTGACGGCGTCTGCGTCGAACGGCCAATCAAGTTCCCGCCCGTCAGGGCCGCTGCGCAGCACCGGCACCCGGATCCCGTACCGCGCCTCGAGCGCCGGATCATCATCGATCCACACGGTTTCGAAATCCGGCGCGCGCGCCTGCGCCAGCACATGCAGCGCCTCATCGCACAGGGGACACTCATCACGCTGGTACAGGACCAGGACTGGAACGGACTGCTGCATCGGGCCACCGGAAATAGCCTGCGGGGCCGCGTAGAATAGCCGCATGGCAGTCAGCACATTCGACCTTTACAAGATCGGCGTCGGGCCGAGTTCCTCCCATACCGTCGGGCCGATGCGTGCAGCCGCGCGCTTCGTCGACCGCTGGCTGGTCCAGGCCGGCCGGCTGGATGACGTGGCCCGCGTGCGCGCCGAGGTATTCGGCTCGCTGGCCCTCACCGGCCGCGGCCACGGGACCGACAAGGCGGTCATGATGGGCCTGGAAGGCCACATGCCGAACCTGATCGACCCGGACATCATCACCCCGGCAACCGAGCGGATCCGCAGCGAGTCCCGGATCCAGCTGGCAGGTCGCCACGAGATCGCGTTCGAGGAAAAGCGCGACCTGCTGATGAACAAGCGGCAGAAGCTGCCTTACCACACCAACGGCATGCGCTTTGCTGCCTATGACGCCCAGGGCAACGAGATTGCCAGCCGCGATTACTACTCGGTCGGCGGCGGTTTCGTGGTCAACCAGGACGAAGCGGCCGAAGACCGCATCGTTGCCGACACCACCGCGGTGCCGCACCCGTTCTCCAGCGGTGACGAGCTGCTGGCGCGGGCCCGGGAAACCGGGCTGTCGATTGCACAGATGATGTTCGAGAACGAGCAGTGCTGGCGCACTGAAGACGAGATCCGCGACGGTCTGCGCGAACTGTGGGCTGCCATGCAGTCGTGCGTGCAGCGCGGAATCCAGCAGGGCGGCACCCTGCCCGGCGGCCTCAATGTCACCCGCCGCGCCTCGGCCATGTACGCCGAACTCTCGGCCCGTCCCGAGGCCGCACTGCGCGACCCGCTGACCACGCTGGACTGGGTCAACCTGTACGCGCTGGCGGTCAACGAGGAAAACGCCGCCGGTGGACGCGTGGTGACCGCTCCCACCAACGGCGCGGCCGGGATCATCCCCGCGGTGCTGCACTACTACGACCGCTTCTGCCCCGGCGCGAACGAACAGGGCGTGTTCGACTTCCTGCTCACCGCCGCCGCGGTTGGCATCCTCTACAAGGAAAACGCCTCCATCTCCGGCGCTGAGGTCGGCTGCCAGGGAGAGGTGGGCGTGGCCTGTTCAATGGCTGCCGCCGGGCTGACCGCAGCGCTGGGCGGCACCCCGATCCAGATCGAGAACGCGGCCGAGATCGGCATGGAGCACAACCTCGGCCTGACCTGCGACCCGATCGGCGGCCTGGTGCAGATCCCGTGCATCGAGCGCAACGCCATGGGGTCGGTCAAGGCGATCAACGCCTCGCGCATTGCCTTCCGCGGCGACGGCACGCACAAGGTCAGCCTGGACAAGGTGATCAAGACCATGCGCGAGACCGGGCTGGACATGAAGGACAAGTACAAGGAAACCTCGCGCGGCGGACTGGCGGTCAACGTCATCGAGTGCTGACCGCGCGGATGTTCCGGTGCGGTTCGCCGATCAGGACGGGCGACGCACGATCCGCAACACATCATCCAGCAGCGCGGCCGCGGTGACCGCGCCACCGGCGCCCGGCCCCCGGATCACCAACGGCTGGTCGCGATAGCGGCAGCTGGTGATCGCCACAAGGTTGTCGGTGCCCCCGCCAGCACACAGCGGATGGCTGGCGGGCAGTTCGCGCAATCCCACCGTCGCTCCTTCCGCATCCACCCGACCAATGAAGCGCAGTTTCGCGTCCGCGCTGTGCGCTGCACGCAGCATTGTGGCCAACGACTCGTCCAGGGTGGGCAGCAGGCCATCCACCTCCGGCCCCGTCGCCGCAACCAGCGCATCGGACAACAGGGACTCAACCCGTACCTCGTGCGCCTGCAGCGGCAATCCGGCCGCGCGCGCCAGGATCAACAGCTTGCGGCGCACGTCCTCTCCGGACAGATCCAAGCGCGGATCAGGCTCGGTGTAGCCGCCGTCCCGCGCCTCGCGCACCAGCTGCGAGAACGGGCGCGTACCGTCGTAGCGGTCAAACAGCCAGGCCAACGACCCCGACAGCACGCCTTCCACGGCGTGGATCCGGTCGCCCCCGGCCGCCAGTTCGCGGATGGAACGCAGCACCGGCAGCCCCGCGCCGACTGTTGCGCTGTCCCCGTAGGCGGCCCCATAGCCGCTGCGGGCGGCAGCAATTGCCTGCGCCCGGGCCAGGTCCGCCCCTGCGCCCAGCTTGTTGGCCGTAACCACGTGCACGCCACGCGCCAGCCATTCGGCATGCCAGCCGGCGACGACATCACTGGCGGTGGCATCCACCATCACGTCGCCCGGCCGCAGGCTTTCCGCCTCCACCCACGGCGCCCATCCTCCCGTACCCGCAGGCGCGGCCCGGATGTCTTCCAGCGCCTGCAGCGGATCCTCACCACCTGGAACCAGCGCGCGCGAATTGCACAGCCAGGCGATGTCCGGCAACGGGACGCCCTGGTGTCGCAGCCGGTCCCAGCGGGCAACAAGCGCAGCGCCCACGGTTCCCGTACCAAGCAATGCCAGCCGCGGCGCCGGGGCCGGATGGCGCCTGGCGCGGCCCGTCCGCGCCAGCGGGACCACCGCGCCCCAGCCCGGATCGCAGTCGATCCCCGCCCGTACCGCACAGGTGGCAGGAGCCTGGACGGCGGGCCGGCCGGCAACATCGTGATCAACGCGGCTCATGCGGCGCGCTCCTGTGCGGACAGCGCTGCGCGCAGGATCGCATCAACCCTTGCATGCTCCTTCAGGAACGCGTCGTGGCCGTAGGACGAGCGCAATATGCGCAGCCGTCCAGGCACCGCCAGGCCCTCCACCAGCGCCACCGAATCCTCCAGCGGTGCCAGCCAGTCTCCCTCCACCGCCACCACGGTGGTCGGCACCGTGATGGCCGACGGGTCCACACGGTGCAGATCGATTGATTCGGACAGGCGCAGCCATGCCGTCACCGACGTGCGCGACACGAAGCGGGCGCCGGCGGCATCCAGATAGTCTTCGGCGGCCACCCGCACCCGGCCATTGATGATCTCCGGCGGGGCATCGAAGCGCTTGGCGAATTCTTCCGGGGTGCGGTAGCTCAACATCGCGAACTGGCGCGCCAGCCCCAGCCCCTGCGCATCTGAACACTGCAACTCACCCAGCCCCACCGCACGGCGCTGCAGCGCGCGCCACGCCGCGGCATAGGGGTGGGCGCGATGGGCGCCACTCACCGCCACCAGCTGCTGTAACCGGTCCGCGTGCCGCGCAGCGAACTGCAGCCCCACCAGCGCCCCGTAGGAGTAGCCGACGAAGGCTTGCACACGCCCGATCCCCAGCCCGGCAAGCAGCGCGGCGGCGGCGTCTGCCTGGTCGGCCGTGTCGATCGGCGCGTCCAGCCGGCCGTCGGCGCCAACGAAATCAAACGCGAGGATCCGGCAGCGCGCCGGGTCCAGCGCGCGATCTGCTCCAACCAGGCCGTCCAGCCAGCCGCGTTCGGGGAAGGCGGCGCTGGCGGCCACGTGGCGATGCGCGGAAATGCCGCCAGCCACCAGCACCACCGGCGCATCCACCGCCCCCTGGCTCTCCCAGGCCACGGTCAGCCGGCGGCGGCCCGCGTGCCGCATCTGCAGCTCCACTGTCAGCTCGCCGCGCGCCGCTGGAACGGGCGCACCGGCAGCCGTGCCGGGTGATGTGAATGGAATATTGGGAACAGCAACCGCAGTTTCGAACAGGCTCATGACGCATCCGCCTCGGAGGGAAAGAGGCCATCGATGCATGCGGGAAGCCGGGAAGGATGTCGCCACTGGCGCGGTCACGCGCGGTGCCCTCGACAGCCATCTTCCGGTGGACGCAACAGGTCCCCGCAGGACTTGGCACCTTTCCCCTTGGTGCGCACGGCGCCCCGCAAGGTGGTTGCCCCGGCATCAAAGGGCCTGTCCCTCCGCCGGTCTCGATGGATGCAGGCATCCTGCCGGGCACGAGCCAACCTGTCAATCCCTTCATCGCGATAGAGCGATGAACTACGCCGGATGTCGAAGCCATTCCGAAACCAGCGGGGCTTCGCCATAATCCGGCAATGACGAACCCCCGCATCCTGCTCGCGCTGCTGGCCAGCGCCTTCGCCGCATCCTGCGCCACCCTCCCCGAGCCCTCCAATCGCGCCTCGGCCCACCCGGTCAGCGGCCATGCGGCGGTTAGCGTTGAGGTGACGGAGAGCTTTGTCAGCGCAGCTTCGCCGGATGACGAGCTGGACTCACTGGCTACGTGGACCGCCCCGGACGGGCAGGTGCTGGTGATCGCCACCGCCAAGTCCAGCCATCGCCTGGCGGTGTACGACGGCGCCACTGGCGAACGCCTGCGGGAAGCCGGCGGCAAGGGCAGCGCACCGGGACAGTTCAACCGGCCCAACGGCATCATCGTCTACGCCGACCTGGTGTTTGTCACCGAACGCGATGCGCCGCGGGTGCAGGTGCTGGCATTGCCCGGCCTGGAGCCAGTCGGCAGCTTCGGTGAGGACATTTTGCGCAGCCCATACGGGATCTGGCTGCATGAAACCGCGCCGGGCGAACTGGAGGTCTATGTGACCGACAGCTTCATGTACGGCAAAGACTTCAGCGAGGTGCCGCCGCTGCACGAACTGGACCAGCGAGTGCGCCGCTTCCGCCTGCAACTGGCCGACGGCGGCGGTATCGACGCCTCCTACCTGGGTTCGTTCGGTGACACCAGCCAGGCCGGCGCGCTGCGCATTGTTGAATCACTCTGGGGCGATCCGGCCCATGACCGGTTGCTGGTGGCCGATGAGGACCGGCGCCATGTCTCCACCCTGCGCGAATACACCCTGGACGGCCGCTACACCGGCAGGAGCATGCCGGGCAGCTTCGCCGGCGAAGCCGAAGGGGTGGTGCTGTGGGACTGCAGCCCGGACGAAGGCTACTGGATCGCGGTGGATCAGCTGGTGCCGTACTCCCTGTTCCACGTCCATGACCGCGTCAACCTGGACCATCGCGGCAGTTTCCGCGGCCGGATCACCGCCAATACGGACGGCATCGCCCTGCATCTTGCGCCGACGGCGCGGTTTCCCGCCGGGGTGATGTATGCGGTCCACGATGACCGTTCGGTCAGCGCGTTCGACCTGGGCCACGTGGTCCAGGCCCTGGACCTGGACCACGCCTGCCTGCACTGACCCATGTCCTGCCACGCCATCGTCCGGGCCTGCGCAACCGGCCTTCTGTTACTGCTGGTTGCGGCCGGTGCAACCGCCCAGGAGATACGTGGGCAGGAGCCGTCCCGCATCGCACGCCTGCATCTGGAGTCCGCTGAAGGCGGCCTGCTGGCCTGGGCCGAGAACCTGCTGGCCGGACCGATCGAGGTGATGCTGCATGGCGACGGCCATCCCTCCATGGCACACCCCGCCCTGCCCGCCCGGGCGACGGTGCCGGCGTACGGGCGGGTCCTGGTGTCGCGGATCGGAGCGGCCGGTGCCGCGGGCGCGCGCTTCCGGCTGGAAGCGGTGCCCGGTCATCCAAGCACCCGTCCCCGGGACGTGGAATATGCCTGGCCCCTGGCCAGCGTGCCGCTGCGCATCACCCAGGGCTGGGGCGGCGGATTCAGCCACGCAGACGCCGGCAACCGGCACGCAGTGGATTTCGCCACGCCGGTAGGCATCCCGGTGCTGGCAGCGCGCGACGGCACGGTGATGCAGGTCGAGTCGGGTTTCTCCGCCGCCACCCTGGATCCACACTTGGACGGACTCGCCAACCAGGTACGCATCCTCCACGAGGACGGCACCATGGCCCTGTACGCGCACCTGGATGCCAATGGCGTCTTCGTACGCCCCGGGCAGCGGGTCCGCCGCGGCCAGCGCCTGGGCCTGTCCGGCAATACCGGTTTCAGCGCCGGCCCGCACCTGCACTTCGTGGTCCAGGTCAACCGTGGCATGCGCCTGGAGTCCATCCCGTTCCGCATGTTCGGGCCCGGTGGCGTCCTGCGGTTCCACGATCCCGGCCCCGGCGCGGAATAACCGCGGCCAGTCCCGGCGGGACCGCAGCTAAGCCACGGATCTGGGCGCGTCCTGCTCCAGCATTGCCTGCCATTGCGGCAGTCGATCGCGCACGCCCACGGACTGCAGGTAAGCCTCGTCCACCGACTCATCCGAGACCAGAGCCGCTGCAACGTGCACTGCCCCGGCTACCCAGAACCCCGCCGCGCGCAGGCGCCGCGGCTCCCGATGGAAAGCCACCGCTTCGACGATCGGCATCGGCAGGCCCCACAGGCCCAGCAGATACGCTCCCGCGGCCGGATATTCCGGTGCTGCGGCGCCCTCCTCCGGCGGTGGCAGCAGGCGCCCGATCTCGGCCAGCAACCCGGCCGTGGCGGCCAGCTCTGCACTGGGACCTGCCAGCAGCCGGGCCGCCAGGCGAGAAGTGCGCAATGCGCGCTCTTGCATTGCCTCCCGCTCAACCGCTGACAGGCCCCCGGCACTCCCAAACGCCTCGGTGGCCAGCACCACCTGGTGCACGGTCTGCAGCCCAAGACGGGTCACCGCCGAACGGATGTCGATAATTTCGCGCCCTGCCGAGAAGTAGGCGGAGTTGCACAGTCTGAGCACGCGCGCGGCCAGCGCCGGATCCTGCGACAGCTCGTCGGCGATCCGGGTCAATGCCACGTCCGGATCTCGCATCAACCGTGCCAACTGGAAGTACATGCGCGGGGCCGCAGGCAACGAATCCACGGAACCTACGTACTGTTTGATTTGCTTGTTGTCCAGCAGTTCGCGCAGTTCACTGATGCCTTCCACAGCATCGATCAGCTCGTTGGCGTCCAACGGCTTCCGCAGCACCCGGTGGGCGCCCTCCAACAGGTCCATCCCTCCTGCTTCCTGTCCCTGCTCCAGCAGCAGGACGCGTACTGCCTCCGGATAGCGCTGGCGTAGCGTGGCCAGATCGCGCCTCCAACCCGCATCAGGTGCCAGGCCACTCACCAGCACGTCCACGTCCGGGAAGACGCCAGCCACACCTGGGGCTGCAATGGTGTCCACGCTCCAAGCCAGGCCGAACTCGGCGAGCGACTGCTTCAACCCCGTCGCCGCAGCCGGATCCGAACCAATGATGACTATCCGCACCGTTTGTTTCTCCAAATGTCACGGGGGGTGACGCCCACCACCTGTAAACATTAGCGGCTACGGACCGCCCGTCTTGATAGGCAGGACAATGACCCGGATCACAATTCGCGAACGTCTATAATCGCGCCCTTCCTTTCTGTATCCAGGCGCGGGCGCGCCGACCCCATGTCCGAAGTCTCCAAACAGGCGCAACGCCGCCGCACATTCGCGATCATTTCGCACCCCGACGCCGGCAAGACCACCTTGACCGAAAAGCTGCTGCTGTTCGGCGGCGCGATCCAGATGGCTGGTGCGGTCAAGGGGCGCAAGGCGGCCCGCCACGCCACCAGCGACTGGATGAAGCTGGAGCAGGAGCGTGGCATTTCGGTGACCAGCTCGGTCATGCAGTTTCCTTACCAGGACCACGTGGTCAACCTGCTCGATACCCCCGGGCACGCCGACTTCGGCGAGGACACCTACCGCGTGCTGACCGCGGTGGATTCGGCGCTGATGGTGATCGACGTGGCCCGCGGCGTGGAGGAGCGCACCATCAAGCTGATGGAGGTGTGCCGCATGCGCGACACGCCGATCATGACCTTCATCAACAAGCTCGACCGCGAAGGCCGCGAGCCGATCGAGCTGCTGGACGAAGTGGAAGATGTGCTGGGGATCCAGTGTGCCCCGGTGACCTGGCCGATCGGCATGGGCACGCGCCTGAAGGGCGTGGTGCACCTGCTCAGCGGCGAAGTGCACCTGTACGAAAGCGGGCGCAAGTTCACCCGCCAGGACTCCACCATCCTGCCTTCGATCGATGACCCGGAGCTGGAGAAACGGATCGGCGCCCAGGCGCTGGCCGAGCTGCGCGACGAGCTGGAGCTGGTGCAGGGCGCCAGCCATTCCTTCGATCTGGAGGAATACCGGGCCGCCCGCCAGACGCCGGTGTTTTTCGGTTCGGCGGTGAACAACTTCGGCGTGCAGCCGCTGCTGGACTTCTTCGTCCGCCATGCCCCGTCGCCGCAGCCCCGCCCCACCACCGGCCGCGAAGTGGAGCCGGCGGAAAGCCAGCTCACCGGCTTCGTGTTCAAGATCCAGGCCAACATGGATCCGCAACACCGCGACCGGGTTGCGTTCATGCGCGTGTGTTCAGGCCGCTTCCATGCCGGCATGAAGACGTTCCACGTGCGCAGCGGCAAGGACATGAAGCTGGCCAACGCGCTGACCTTCATGGCCAGCGACCGCGAGATCGCCGCCGAAGCCTATCCGGGCGATGTGATCGGCATCCACAACCACGGCACCATCTCGATCGGCGACACCTTTACCGAAGGCGAGGCGCTGTCGTTCACCGGCATTCCCAGCTTCGCGCCGGAACTGTTCCGCCGCGCCCGACTGCGTGATCCGCTTCGGCTCAAGCAGCTGCAAAAGGGCCTGGCCCAGCTGTCGGAAGAAGGCGCCACCCAGTTCTTCCGCCCGCTGATGGGCAACGACCTGATCCTGGGCGCGGTGGGCGTGCTGCAGTTCGACGTGGCCGCCTACCGGCTCAAGGCCGAGTACGGCGTGGACGCGATCTTTGAACAGGTCGGCGTGGTGACCACCCGCTGGGTGCACTGCGACGACGAGCGCAAGCTGGAGGAGTTCCGCGACAGGAACGCCGTCAACCTGGGCATCGATGCAGCCGGCGAGCTGGTCTACCTGGCACCCTCACGGGTCAACCTGCAGCTGGCCCAGGAGCGCTGGCCGGACATCAGCTTCGACGCCACCCGCGAACACGCCCACGTCCCCGCGGAATGATCGCAGGTCCGACGATGATCACCGCCCCCATGTCCCCACGTCAGCAGCGTGAGGAATTCGCCAGCGCCCTGACCCATGGCATCGCCGCGACTGCGGCCGTGATCGCCGGCACTGTGCTGATCAGCCTCGCCGCAATTCACGGCGATGGCTGGCAACTGGGCGCGGCCATCGTTTTTTCCGCCAGCCTGCTGCTGCTCTACTTGGCCTCCACGCTCTACCACTCGTTCCGGCAGCCGGTACTCAAGCGGCGGCTGAAGGTGTTTGACCACTGCGCGATCTACCTGCTGATCGCCGGCACCTATACCCCCTTCACCCTGATCGGGCTGCGCGGACCGTGGGGCTGGGGGCTGTTTGCAACCATCTGGACGCTGGCCCTGGCCGGAGTGGTGTTCAAGCTGTTTTTCACCGGGCGTTTCAAGCGCCTGTCCACCCTGATCTACGTGGCCATGGGCTGGATGGTGCTGGTGGCGATCAAGCCGGTGATGGAAGCGCTGGACGGCTGGACCCTGGGCTGGATGGTCGCCGGCGGGCTGTTCTACACCCTGGGCACGGTGTTCTACCACCGCGAGTCCATCCCCTACTCCCACGCGATCTGGCACCTGTTCTGCATTGGCGGCAGCCTTTGCCACTACGTGGCCGTGATGGCCCAGGTGGTCACACCGCTATAAACCCGCGCCGTAATGAAGCGGCGCAGTATGATCGGACTTCATCGCACTGCATGAATGTGGACCCCATGAACGCCTTCCGCCTGCTGATCCCCGCCTGCCTGCTGCTGGCCGCCTGCCAGGCACAGACGCCCCCGCCCGCCGCATCAGTGGAGCCCGCCCCCGATCCCGCCCGGGAAGCCGCACTGGCCGCAGATGGCGACATCGTAGCCAGCTACGCCTGCGCGGAAGGCAACCAGGTGGAACTGGTCCGCGAAGGACGCGTAGCCCGCCTCGCGCTCAGCGACGGGCGCATCATCCGGCTGGGTGAGATGGCTGGCAGCCAGCCGCGCACCTGGTCCGACGTGGGACTGCGCTTCATCATCGATGGCGATTTCGTCGAGCTGAGCCAGTCCAACGGCGAGCGCAACCTGGCCTGCGAACCCGCCGGATAACGCCCGGCGGCGCTGAACCGCCGACAACACATTCACTCCGGTTATACCGGCCCGCGCGGATGGTGGTGGCGTTTCCACACCGATCCCGCCATGCCCGCACCCTCCCGCCACCGGCAGCAGGCGGCCCTTGCCGCCATCGCCCGCCATCCTTGGCGCACCGCGCTCGCCGCGGTCGCGATAGCGTTGGTGGTACTGGCGCTGGTGTGGGATTGGAACTGGTTCAAGGGTCCGCTTGAGCGCGCGGTGGAGGCGCGCACCGGCCGCAGCTTCGATATTGGCGGCGATCTGGATGTGGATGTCGGCAGCACGGTCACAATCAGCGCCGGCGCCCTGCGGCTGGGCAATGCGGAATGGTCAGCCGAACCGGAGATGGCCCGCGCCGATCGCGCCCTGATCCGCCTGCACCTGCCCTCGCTGCTGCGGCGGCAGACGCGGATCCCCGCGATCGAACTGGTCAACCCGCGGCTGCGCCTGGAACTCGGCGCGCAAGGCGGCAACTGGAACCTGTTCGAGTCATCGGGGGATGGCACACCGGCCCGCATCGAAAGGCTGTGGATCGAAGGCGGCGAGCTGCTGTTCCTGCACCCGGCCGATGACACCCGCATCGAGGTGTCCCTGGAAAGCCAGGAATCGGCGCGCGCCGAGACCGCCCCGCCGGTGGCAATCGCAGGCAGCGGCCAGTGGCGTGGCAATGACTTCAGCCTTGAAGGGCGCATCGCCTCGTTGCTGGATCTGCAGCAGCAGGAGACACAGCCCGGTTACGGAATCGATCTGGAGGCCGAAGCCGGCCGTACCCGGGCCCATGCCCGCGGCGTGTTGTTCAATCCTTTCCAGCTGCAGCGCTTCGATCTGCAGATGGCACTGTCGGGCGCCAACCTGGCCGATCTGTATCCGCTGCTGGGCGTGGCCCTGCCCGACACCCCGCCGTACACCCTGGATGGCCGCCTTGGCCGCGATGCAAACATGTGGACATATCGCGAATTCAGCGGCGAGGTAGGCGACAGTGACCTGGCCGGCGAAGTCGCCGTCACGGTGGGCGGAGACCGTCCGCATTTCTCGGCGGACCTGGTGTCGGAGATGCTTGATTTCGATGACCTGGCGGGGTTGGTCGGCGCGGCCCCGGACAGCGGTCCGGACGACACCACCAATCCCGAGCTCCAGGCCCGCGCCGAGCAGCGCGCAGCCGCTGGCAAAGTATTGCCGGATACACCCTATGAACTGGACAAGCTGCGGGCAATGGACGCCGACGTGCGTCTGCGCGCCAGCCGCATTGAATCCCCCGTGTTGCCATTGGACGAGATGGACGCGCACCTCGTCCTGGAAGACGGCCTGCTCACCCTGCAGCCGCTCACCTTTGGCATGGCCGGCGGCAGGATCGACTCCGGCATACGCATGGATGCGCGCGGGGAAACCATCCAGACCCGGTTGGATGCGAGCGTCAGCGGCATGGAGCTGGAGCAGCTGTTCCCGACCCCGGAAATTGCCCGTGACGCGCTGGGATCCATCGGCGGGGAGATTTCGCTCACCGGCACCGGCAACTCGGTGGCCCGCATGCTCGGCAGCGCCGACGGCAACGTGGCGCTGGGCATGGGCAGCGGCCAGATCAGCAACCTGATCCTGGAGCTGGCCGGGATCGACATCTTCGAAGCATTGCGCTTCCTCATCACCGGCGATCGCCTGGTGCCGGTACGCTGCGCGTTCGCCGATTTTGCGGTGCAGGATGGCGTCATGCAGGCCCGGGCACTGGCTTTCGACACCACCGATACGCTGATCGTTGGCGAGGGCAGCATCGATCTTGGCGAGGAAACCCTGGATCTGGAGCTGCGTCCGCGGCCCAAGGACCGCAGCCTGCTCAGCCTGCGCTCACCGCTGGTCATCGATGGCACGTTCGCCGACCCGGGCTTCCGTCCCGACATGGGGCGGCTGGGCATACGCGGCGCGATCGCCCTGGCCCTGACCAGCATCGCCCCGCCCGCCGCCCTGCTGGCCACGCTGGAACTGGGCCCGGGCGAAGACGCCGGCTGCGGCGGCGAATACGCGGAATAACCGGCCGTACAGGCCCGGCGATCCGCGATCAGCCGGAGATGTAGCTGTGCAGCTGCTCCAGCTCGATCTGCTGATCCTCGATCACCGCCTTGACCAGATCGCCGATCGACACCAGACCCAGCACCGTACCGCCGGCATCGACCACCGGCAGGTGGCGGATACGCTGGCGGGTCACGATTTCCATGCAGTGCGGCACGTGGTCATCCAGACCCACCGTGGTCACTTCGCGGGTCATGATTTCCCGCACCGGCGTGGTTTTGGATGACAGGCCTTCCAGCACCACCTTTCGTGCGTAGTCACGCTCCGAAAGCATCCCTTCCAGGGCGCCTGCACGCATTACCAGCAAGGAGCCGACCCGCTTCTGCGCCATGAGCCTGATCGCATCGATAACCGCCGCGTCGGGATCGATGGCAAACACTTCATGCCCCTTCACCTCCAGCAGATGCCTGACCGTTCGCATCGTGCACTCCTCCGGTTGACTGGGTTGCGCCCCACTGTACCCGTTCCGCGGGAAGCCATGCATCAACCAGATACAGGGGCCGCTGCTTGGACTCCAGGTACAGCCTGCCCAGGTACTCGCCGATCATCCCCAGGGCGATCAGCTGGGTTCCGCCAAGAAACAGGATCACCGCCATCATCGTCGGCCAGCCGGCCACCGCATCCCCGTGGAGCAGCGCTTTGAAAATGATCCACACCCCGTAGCCGAAGGCCACCAGTGCAGTAACCAGTCCCACATACGTGGCCGCCCGCAGCGGCGCCGTGGAGAAGCTGGTCAACCCCTCCAAGGCGAAGTTCCACAGCCGCCAGATGCTGTATTTGCTGCGCCCTGCCGATCGCGACTGGCGCTCATAGGGAACGGCGATGCTGTTGAAGCCCACCCAGCCAAACAGCCCCTTCATGAAGCGGTGCCGCTCGCGCAGCTGCCGCAGCGCCGCCAAGGCGCGCGGTGACAGCAAGCGGAAATCGCCGGTATCCACCGGGATCGGCGTCTTCGACAGCCGCTGCATCACCCGGTAGAAGCCGTGCGCGGAGGCGCGTTTGAACCAGCCCTCGCCCTCGCGCACGGTGCGGGTGCCGTAGACGTCGTCATAGCCTTCCTGCCAGCGGGCGACGAACTCGGGCGCCATTTCCGGCGGATCCTGGCCATCGGCATCCAGGATCAGCGCCGCGCCCTCCTCCACCAGGTCCAGGCCGGCGGTCAGCGCCGCCTCCTTGCCGAAATTGCGCGACAACCGCAGCAGCGATACGCGCCGGTCACCGGATGCAATGCCCTGCAGCACCCTCCAGGTGCCATCGCTGCTGCCATCGTCCACGTACAGCACCCGACCGTGCACGCCATGCTCGCGCAGCAGCACATCCAGCATCGCGGCAATGCGCGGATGCAGCTGGGGCAGCGCCTCGGCCTCGTTCCAGGCCGCCACTACCATCGTCAACAGGTTCTTCGTCATGCCGCCATCCTAAACCGGCCGCTGCAGGCCCGGCACGATGCGTTGCCGTGGCCTGCTCAGCGCAGCTGTTCGAGATAGGCCTCGCCACCGATCTGACCCATCTGCCGCTGGATCTGGCCGGTACGCCGCTGCACGTAGGGGCCCGGGCTGGCCGCACTGTAACGCCCCGGATTGGGCAGGACGGCAGCCAGACGGGCGGCTTCCGCGCTCGAAAGCGCATCAGCGTCCTTGCCGAAGAACTCACGCGCCGCGGCCTGGGCGCCATAGACGCCGTCGCCGAATTCCGCCACGTTCACGTACATCTCCAGGATCCGCTGCTTGGGCCACAGCAATTCCATCAGCACCGTGTACCAGGCCTCCAGCCCCTTGCGCACCCAGCTGCGCCCACTCCACAGGAAAACGTTCTTTGCGGTCTGCTGGCTGATGGTGCTGGCTCCGCGCAGCCGCCCGCCGCGGGCACGCTCCTCGCGCGCCCGCTCGATCGCGTCCAGATCAAAGCCGCGATGGGCCGCGAAGTTCTGGTCCTCGGCCGCAATCATCGCCAGCGGCAGTGCCGGTGCTATCCATTCGAGATTGCGCCACTCACGGCGCAGGCGGAAATCGCGGTTGCCGTCCACCCAGGCCTGCACCTGATGCTCCACCATCACCATCGATACCGGCGGATCGACGAACCGCAGCACCAGCACCTGCAGCATGCTGAAGAGGGCAAGCGCCAGCGGGGCCAGCACCAGCCACCGCAGCCAGCGGCGTCCACGCCGACGCGCCCTCACTCCCGTCCTCCCGGCTTGTGCATCACCTCACCTGGCCCCATCTTCATCCGTCCGGCATTCATGGCCTCCATTATGGAATGGCCATCGTCACTTGCCAGCCACCTGCCCGCACACACCATATAGATATGAATACAGCCGCCGCCGACAGCGACCGCCTCACCCGATTCCTCCTGCCGCAGGCCGATGTACGCGGCGTGCGCGTCCACCTGCGCGATACCTGGGCCACCATCCGATCCCACGATGAGCACCTGCCTGGTGCCAGTGCCCTGCTGGGCCAGGCGGTGGCGGCCTCGGCGCTGTTCACCGCCCACGCCAAGATCGATGGCCGGCTGTCGGTACAGCTCAGCGGCCGCCAGCAGATCCGCACCCTGTTTGCCGAATGCACCTCTGCGGGCACCCTGCGCGGCATCCTGCGCGTGGCCGACTCCGAACAGCCGCTGCCGGACGATCTGCGCGACGCCGCGAGCGGCGCTACGCTGGCCATCACGATTGAAGGCCCTGGCATCGGCTCGCGCGAGCCCACCCGCTACCAGGGCCTGGTCGAGCTGTCGCAACCCACCCTGTCCGCGGCGTTCGAATCGTATTTCCGCCAGTCCGAGCAGCTCCCTACCCGGATCCTGCTGGCTGCCGATGGTCAGGCGGCCGCAGGTTTGATGCTGCAGCAGCTGCCCGGCTCGGATGGCGATGCCGACGGCTTCAATCGCGCCAGCGCCCTGCTCGAAACCCTGTCCCCGGCGGAACTGCTGGCTTGGGACAATGACACCCTGCTGCACCGCCTGTTCCACGAGGAAGCACCCGAGCTGATGGGCGAGCGAGCGCTGCGCTTCGGCTGCTCCTGCTCATACGAACGAGTGTCCGGCATGCTGCAGTCGCTGGGCGAAGCCGAAGCACAGGCGGCAGTGATCGACGGCCATGCCAGCGTCCGCTGTGAGTTCTGCGCCCAGACATACCGGTTCGAACCGGCGGATATTGACGCTTTGTTCACGGACGCGCGGGCATCAATGGAAGGCCCGGAGCGGCTGCAATGACGTTCCGGGCAGTGCTCGGGGATTGTTAAAGAAACATAAACACGATAAAGTCGGAGGCCCTCGCCAAGGAACTTCCGACTCCGCCGAAGGGTCGACTGTTCACGATGACACTGCGCCCTGCCAAGCTCGTGCTTTCAGCCCTGCTCGCCCTGGGCGCAGCAGCGGGCGCGCACGCCCAGGGCAGGGACGCGGGCGACCAGGCGGTTCTTCCGGTGTGGAACAACAGCGGCCAGATCGAAGCCCTGCTGGTGCTGGAACCCACCGATGAAGGTGCCAGGGCCGGAACCCGCTGGCGCTTTGGCGGCAACAGCCTGGACGCCATGTTCGGACTGGAATCCGGTGATTCGCTGGCCCTGCTGTGCAATCACCAGGGCGGCCTTGCCGCCCAGCTTGGCAACCTGGCCCACAACTGCTCGCTCGCATCGCTTGACGATGACGCGCCTGCCGGCCAGCGCAGCACCGCAACCGCCTCGTTCAACACCAGCTCCAGCCAGGTTGGCATCACCGTGGGTGACACCCAGGGCACCTTGCCCGCATGGCTGGCTCCGGGCGGCCGCGGCGCGGCGGGCCAGGTGGATGGCAACGACCTCACTGTGTTCGCCCAGAAGAACATCAGCGACCAGGGTTTTGTGTCCATTGCCGGCACCGTGGCCAAGGCACGCCTGATCCCCTATGCCCAGGCCCCCGTTGGCCTGACCGACCGCTGGGACAGCAAGAGCCTGAGCGTGGGCGGTGGCTACGGCAACTTCGGCGCCAGCGTCATCGGCCAGGTGATCGACACCCCGGGCCGTGAGCGCTTCGAAGGCGTTGGCCTCGGCCTGACCTGGCGTACTCCGTGGAGCGGCCAGCTCACCGTCGGCGCCGAAAACGTGATCACCCGGGGCAAGAACCCCTTCTCGCCGCGCGGCGAGAACGGCGAGGACGAGGGCACCATTCCCTACGTCCGCTACGAGCAGGACCTCTGAAATCTCCTGCTGTGCCGTGGCGGTTTACCGAAAACCGCACGATTTGTTAACGACACTTTAATTTCTCTCCAATGGGGGCTACTATCGGCCTCGGCCTTGCCGACTTTGGCATCTGTGTTGATGTCATCGGTGGGGTTCCCATGGGATTACCCAAGACACACTTGGAGAGAGAGATGACTTTGAAGACCACCAAGCTGCGCGACGCGATTACTTTCGCGCTCGTTGCCGGCGCAACCGCCGTCACCGGCACGGGCGTTGCATTCGCCCAGGACTCCGGTACGGAAGCAACCACCCTGGATCGCATCGAGGTCACTGGCTCGCGAATCAAGCGCGCCGAGATCGAAGGTGCCGTACCGGTCACCGTGATCGACCGTGCCCAGCTGGAAGCCACCGGTGACATCTCCGTCGCCGACTTCCTGCGCGACACCACTTTCAACTCGTTCGGTTCGTACCAGTCGAGCTCCGGCTCCTCGTGGGGCGGCTTCACCGGCGTGAGCATGCGTGGTCTGGGCGAAGGCCGCACGCTGATCCTGGTCGACGGCCGCCGCGCTCCGGTTGCCCCGATGCACGGTTCGGCACAGGACCTGAACACCATCCCGATGGCGGCTGTTGAGCGCATCGAGATCCTGTCCGACGGCGCATCCGCGGTCTACGGTTCGGACGCACTGGGCGGCGTGATCAACATCATCACCCGCAAGGACTTCGACGGCGTCGAAATCTCCTACGGCCAGGGCTTCCCGACCCGTCAGGGCGGTGACACCCAGGAAGGCCACGTGGTGTTCGGCACCGCCGGCGACCGCGGCCGCATCCTGGCTGGTGCTTCGTACAACAAGCGTGACGAGCTCTACACCCGCGACCGCGATTTCTGGATGACCACCCCGGGCGCATCGGTCTACTCGAACAACTTCTGGCGTCCGGGTGTCAACGACGACGGTTCGAACTTCTTCGACGGGCGCGCGGTGATGCGTGACCAGATCCACCCGACCTACGGCGCCGCCGTACCGGGCGACTGCATCGACGGCACCAACCTGTTCTACACCAGCGGCAGCGGCTACGGCACCACCTGTCAGTACAACCACACCATGGTGTCGGCCACCGCCACCAGCGTGGAGAACAAGTCGGCCTTCATCCGCGGCGACTACCAGATCAACGACGACTGGAGCACCTACTTCAACGCCACGATCTCCGGCTCGGAATCCTTCGGCCGCTACGCCCCGGTGCCCTCCAGCCCGTGGCCGGGTGGTGCGATCGTTCTTGAAGATGGCAGCCCGAACCACCCCGGCACCATCGGCGGGAACAACCCGTACGCAGCTGAGTACGCGCACCTGAACGGTGCACCGGTGTACCTGACCCACCGTTTCGCCGCCGCTGGCGCGCGTGACGGCCTGGTCGAGAACACCGTGTACGACTACATGCTGGGCTTTGAAGGCCGCGCAGGCATCTTCGACCTGGAGTTCGGCGTGCGCCGCTCCGAGTCGCGCGCAACCGACATGGGCCAGAACTACGTGGTTGGCGGCCTGGCACAGAACGCGATCGATAGCGGTGCGTACAACGTCTACGATCCGATGAATGCCGATCCGGCCGTGGTCAAGGGCTTCACCTCCACGATCCTGCGTGACCTGAAGACCACCAGCAAGGAGTTCTTCGCCAGCGCCGCATTCGACATGTTCGAGCTTCCGGGTGGCACCTCCGCCGCCGTGGTCGGTGGTGAGTACCGCGAAGATTACTACCAGGACAACTACGATCCGCTGTCCGAAGCAGGCCAGATCGTGGGTTCGGCCGGCAACTCGGCCTCCGGTAGCCGTGACCTGTCCGCCGCCTACGTCGAAATGCTGTTCCCGATCGTCGACGGCTTTGAAGTCAACGTTGCGGCGCGTCATGACCGTTACAGCGACTACGGCAGCGACACCTCGCCGAAGGTCTCGCTGCGCTGGCACCCGATCGACAGCCTGACCTTCCGCGCCTCGTGGGGCGAAGGCTTCCGCGCGCCGGCCCTGGACATCCTGTCCGCCCAGCCGTCGTTCAGCGCTTCGTACGTCACCCACCCGGCCACCTGTCTGTCGCAGGGCCTCTCCGCCACCTGTGAGACCCAGATCAACGAGTGGCGCATCGCCAATCCGAACCTGGAGTCCGAGCAGTCCGAGCAGTTCGGCCTGGGCGTGGTGTGGGATGCCACCGACTGGCTGAACATGTCGTTGGACTACTACGACATCGAGATCACCAACCAGATCGCGTTCATCGGTGCTGGCACCATGATCGCCTGTCTTGAGGGCACCGGCACCCTGTGCCCGAGCGATCTGGCCGAGCTGCCGGCTAACGCCGGACTGCCGAACCAGCAGCTGGGCCTGGGCGTGATCTTCGGGCCGGACGGTTCGGTGTTTGCGGCGCAGGCCGGCTACACCAACATCGGCATGATCGAGACGTCGGGTTACGACTTCAACCTGCGCACCAACTTTGACCTCAATGACTGGGGCACGATGCGCAACCACCTGACCGCCAGCTACGTTGCCGAGTACTCCAGCAACGGCGCGCAGAGCATCTCCGGTCGTCCGGGCTACCCGCGCATCCGCGCCGGCCTGAACAACCAGTGGAGCTTTGGCGACTTCTCGGCCACGTGGAACATCAACTACATCCACGGCACCCAGTCGACCGCGTTCCGTCAGTTCCGCGCTGGCAACAATGACTTCGGTCTGCCGCACAGCCTGCCGTCCTGGACCACCCACGACGTACAGGTGACCTACAAGGCACCGTGGAACGCCGACATCACCCTGGGCGTCAAGAACCTGGGTGACAAGGAAGCTGTGATTGATCCGTGGTACGAGGACTTCGACGATTACGTGTATCACACGTGGGGTCGCATCCCGTACTTCCGCTACACCCAGCGCTTCTGATCCACGCTGGTATCTGCAACACGGAGGGAGGTCTCGCAAGAGACCTCCCTTTTTTATGCGCCCTCGCCGGCATCGGCACCGCGCCTAGCCAGGTGGCGCCTGTTCGGACAGCGCGCGTTACTCGCTTAGACTGTGCTCCCGGGCATCGCCCGGCAGACCTTTCCCAAGCTTGGCGTAACCGTGATCAATCCCGCTGACAGCAATCCGGCAGACCGTGCGCAGGCATGGTCGGACTACTGGCGCCATGGTGCGCTGCATTCGTTGCCCACCTCCTACGCGGGCAATTACGAGGGTGCAATCAGGCAGTTCTGGGCGAATGTGCTCGCCGGGACACATGCCGGGCAGCGACTGCTGGATATCGGCACCGGCAACGGCGCATTGCCGCTGCTGGCGCTGGAGCTGCGCTCGGGCGAGTCGCCCCTGGTGGATGCCGTGGATATTGCTACCGTGGCACCGGACTGGCACAGCGCCCTGCCTGCTGCACAGCGCGACCGGATTCACTTCCACGGATCAATCCGCGCCGAACACCTGCCGTTTGCCGACGCCTGTTTCGACCTGGCTTGCAGCCAGTATGGTTTCGAGTACACCGATACCACCGCGGCCGGCATGGAAGCAGCGCGTGTACTCCGTCCCGGAGGCACGCTGGCCCTGGTGATGCACCACGCCGACTCGCAGCTGGCCGCTGTTGCAGCTGCGGAAGCATCCGGGGCGGCAACTTTATGCGCTCCCGACGGCCTGCTGGAGCTTGCGCAGGCGATGGTGCCGTGGATGGGCATGGCAGGTCGGGGCGAGCTGGAGCAGTTGCGGGCTTCGGTCCAGGCGACGGAGGACCGGGAACGCTTCAATACACTTGCCCAGGAGCTGGCAACACGATCCCGATCCGAAGGCGGCCTGCTGGCGGAGGCGCTGCAGCGGGTCTTCGGACTCATGCAGGCATTGCAGCAGGGCCAGGTGGACACGGACACCGCCACGTCCCACCTCGCCAGCTATGAGGATCAGCTGCGCCAGGCACGGCTGCGCAGCGATGAGCTCTGCCATCATGCGCTGGATGATGAAGGAATGAGCCGGCTGCGGGAGAAGCTGGAAGCCTCCGGCTTCCGCGACATGGATCCAGGCCTGGTGCACCACCAGGACATGCTGATGGGTTGGACCCTGCGCGCCACCCGCGCCTGAGCACGGGCAGCGCTGGAAGGTCAGCCTTTCGCGAGGCTGGTCAGTTGGGCGGGCGCGCGCTCGCCCAACTCCCCGAAGTAACTGGAGATGGCTTTGAACTCGTCCGCCCAGCCGTCCTGGTCGATCGCAAACAGTTCGGCGTGGCTGACTTCCAGACCTTCGAAATTGATGTCCTGCCCGTCGGGAACCAGACCGACCCGGGTTTCCACCGCGCCGGCATCCCCATCCACCCGGCCGATGATCCACTCCAGCACGCGCAGATTGTCACCAAAGCCCGGCCACATGAAACGGCCGTCGGCGTCCTTGCGGAACCAGTTGACATGGAAGATCCCCGGCAGCTTTGCCCCCGGCTTGTCGAACGACAGCCAGTGGTTGAAGTAGTCGCCGAAGTGGTAGCCGCAGAACGGCTTCATCGCCATCGGATCGCGTCGCACCACGCCCACGGCGCCGGTGGCGGCGGCAGTGGTTTCAGAGGCCATGGCCGCGCCCACCATCACCCCGTGGGCCCAGTCGCGGGCCTGGAACACCAGCGGCACCAGTGAGGCACGGCGGCCGCCGAATACGATGGCCGAAATCGGCACGCCCTGCGGGTCCTCCGCATGCGGGGAGAAGGTGGGGCACTGGCTGGCGCTGACGGTGAAGCGCGCATTGGGGTGCGCGGCGGGGCCATTGGCGGGGTCGTACGGACGCCCCTGCCAGTCGAAGGCCGGCACGCGATCGTCCAGGCCCTCCCACCACGGCTGGTTGTCATCGGTGACCGCCACGTTGGTGAAGATGGTGTCGCGCTGGATCGAGGCCAGTGCGTTGGGGTTGGATTTGGCCGAGGTGCCCGGGGCCACGCCGAAGAAACCGGCTTCAGGATTGATCGCCCACAGCCGGCCGTCTTCACCGGGGTGCATCCAGGCGATGTCATCGCCCACCGTCCAAACCTTCCACCCATCCTGCCGGTAGCCTTCCGGCGGGATCAGCATGGCCAGGTTGGTCTTGCCGCAGGCGCTGGGGAAGGCGGCGGCGATGTAGTGCGTCTCGCCCTGCGGGTTCTCGATGCCCACGATCAGCATGTGCTCGGCGAGCCAGCCTTCCTGGCGTGCCTGCCAGGAGGCGATGCGCAGGGCGTGGCACTTCTTGCCCAGCAGCGCGTTGCCGCCGTAGCCGGAGCCGTAGGACTTGATCGCCAGCTCCTCGGGGAAATGCATGATGTAGCGGCGCTCCGGATCCAGCTCTCCGGTGGAGTGCAGGCCCTTTACGAACGGCTTGCCCTGGGCACCCTCGCGCTCGATCCGCTCCAGCGCAGCCGCGCCCATGCGGGTCATCAGGCGCATGTTGGCCACTACGTATGGCGAGTCGGTGATTTCCACCCCGCAGCGGGCCAGCGGTGAATCCACCGGACCCATGCAGTACGGGACCACATACAGGGTGCGGCCCTGCATGCAGCCTTCAAACAGCGCATCGAGTTTGGCGTGGGCCTCGTCCGGGGCCATCCAGTGGTTGTTCGGACCGGCATCTTCGCGCTCACGGCTGCAGACGAAGGTCAGGTGTTCCACCCGCGCCACGTCGTCCGGGTCGGACCGGTGCAGCCAGCAGCCTGGGTGTGTATCCGGGTTGAGCGGCAGCAGGGTGCCATCGGCTTGCATGGCCTCCAGCAGCGCCTGGTACTCGGCATCGCTGCCATCGCACCAGTGGATGGCATCCGGGCGCGTCAATGCGGCAACCTGCGCCACCCACTCGTTGAGCGCGGCAAGCGCGCTGGCGTTTGCAGGCATGGCCTGCGGGCTGGGAACTGCGTTCATCGAACCTCCGGAAAGCGGCACTGCTCCGCCCAACGGCGGAAAAGCGGCCAGTTTAGCCGCTGCGACCGGAGCTGGCCCCGCTGCAGCGCAACATTGCGCTGCGCTCAGACCGGGATCAGGGTTTCCATGACGTGGCCGATGTATTCCTCGTAGGTCTCGTGATCCAGCCGCGACTGCGGCAGCTGCGAGGAGAGCTGCAGGAAACCGACGTAGGCGCTGTAGGCCAGCCGCGCCCGGTGCTTCGCCTTGGACTGCGCAAAGCCGACCTGGCAGAACGCACTGGTCAGGTACTGCAGCCGGCGCTCGGACACGCGACCGATCACCGGCTGCACGATCGGATGGTCCAGCGCCTGCAGCAGCGCGCTGTAGATGACGTGCGACTGTATCTCCACCGCCACCATCTGGATCAGGTTGCGCAGCCGTTCGTGCGGATCGGTGATGCGCTCAAGCGCACCAAACAGGGCCTCCTGCTCCACGCTCTCCCAGCGCTCCAGCGCTGCCTGGAGCAGCGCATCGCGGGATGGGAAGTGCCAGTAGAAGCTGCCCTTGGTCACCCCGAGCCGGCGGGCCAGGGGCTCCACGGCCACGGCGGCCACGCCCTGCTCGGCGATCAGGTCGAGGGCGGCCTGGGCCCAATCATCGGTGCTCAATCGGGCATTGCGCTCCCGCGACTTTGATTTCGGCGCCTTGCCGGGAGCTGTTTTTTCCATGACGGCAGTGTATCCATACGCTGCCGTCTCGTCATGCGCACGCGGCTCCGTACCGCGCGATTGACACGGCCTGGCGGCATTCCCATACTGGCCCGTATGGTTATATTGCGGCGCGCAGGCACCCTGCCCGGCACGCCCTCCCCAGGAGTCCGTAATGAGCGTTGCAATGCCGTTCCTCGTCCTGATCCTCACCGGTGCCTTTGCCGCCTACCACCGCCTGCGGCTGGCCACGTGGATCGCCATCGGCGCCACCGGCCTGGTGGCCTGCTGGCTGCTGGGCAGCCATCCCGGCGCCACCGTGGTGGCCGCGGCGCTGCTCGCCCTGGTTGCGGCACTGCTGCTGATTGGTCCGGTGCGCAAGGCGCTGATCACCGCGCCGCTGCTGAAGTTCTTCCGCAAGGTGTTGCCGCCGCTGTCGCAGACCGAGCGGATCGCGCTGGAAACCGGCTCGGTCGGCTTCGAGGGCGAGCTGTTCACCGGCGACCCGGACTGGAACATCCTGCTGAACTATCCAAAGCCTGAGCTGACCGCCGAAGAGCAGGCCTTCCTGGACGGACCCACGGAAGCGCTGTGCCTGATGGTGGACGAGTGGCAGATCAACCACGTGCACGCGGATCTTCCACCGGAGATGTGGGACTTCATCAAGACCAACCGCTTCTTCGGCATGATCATTCCCAAGGAGTATGGCGGTCTGGGCTTTTCCGCCCTGGCCCACCACAAGGTGATCCAGAAGCTGGCCACGGCTTCCAGCGTGGTCAGCTCCACCGTCGGCGTGCCCAACTCGCTCGGGCCTGGCGAGCTGCTGATGCACTACGGCACCCAGGAGCAGAAGGAGTACTACCTGCCGCGCCTGGCGTTGGGAGAGGAAGTGCCGTGCTTTGCCCTGACCGGTCCGTTTGCCGGCTCCGACGCCACCTCCATCCCCGACTACGGCATCGTCTGCAAGGGCGAGTGGAATGGCGCCCAGGTGCTGGGCGTGCGCCTGACCTTCGACAAGCGCTATATCACCCTGGCCCCGGTGGCGACCCTGATCGGCTTGGCCTTCCGCATGTATGACCCGGACGGACTGATCGGCGACACCCGCGACATCGGCATCACCTTGGCATTGTTGCCCCGTGATACTGCTGGCGTGGAAGCCGGCCGCCGCCACTTCCCGCTCAATTCGCCGTTCCAGAACGGCCCGGTGCGCGGCAAGGACGTGTTCATCCCGCTCAGCCAGCTGATTGGCGGCGTGGAGAAAGCCGGCCTGGGCTGGAACATGCTCAACGAATGCCTGGCCGTGGGCCGCTCCATCACCCTGCCCTCGACCGCCAGCGGCGGATCCAAGTTCGCTGCGGTGGTGGTCGGCGCCTATGCGCGGATCCGCAAGCAGTTCGGGCTGTCGATCGGGCGTTTCGAGGGTGTGGAGGAGGCACTGGCCCGGATCGGTGGGCGCGCCTATGCCGCCAGTGCCCTGTCGCAGGCCACCGCCGCGGCGGTCGACCGCGGCGACGTGCCGTCGGTGCCTTCGGCGATCGCCAAATACCACTGCACCGAAATGGGCCGCCAGGCCGCCAGCGACTTCATGGACGTCGTGGGCGGCAAGGGCATCATCCTCGGGCCGCGCAACCTGGGCGGGCGGGCCTGGCAGGCCTCGCCGATCGCGATCACGGTGGAAGGCGCCAACATCATGACCCGCAGCCTGCTGATCTTCGGGCAAGGCGCGATCCTGTGCCATCCGTGGGTGATGAAGGAGATGAAGGCCGCCCAGGATCCGGACGAGGCCGCCGGGCTGCGCGAGTTCGACCGCAACCTGTTTGGCCATATGGGGTTCGCGATCTCCAACGCCGTGCGCTCGTTCTGGTTCGGCATCACCGCGGCCAAGATCGGCACGGCCCCGGGCGATGACTACACCCGCCGCTACTTCCGCAAGCTCGACCGCTACTCCGCCAACCTGGCGCTGATGGCCGACGTGTCGATGCTGATGCTCGGCGGCAAGCTGAAGTTCAAGGAGTCGCTGTCCGGGCGCCTGGGCGATGTGCTCAGCCACCTGTACATGACCAGCGCCATGCTCAAGCGCTATCACGACGAGGGCACTCCTGAAGCCGAGCAGCCGCTGTTGGCCTGGGCCTTCCACGACAGCGTGCACCGCATGGAAACCTCGCTGTCCGCGGCACTGCGCAACTTCCCGATCCGTCCGGTGGGCTGGCTGATGTGGCTGCTGGTGTTCCCGCTGGGCCGTCGCGCGGTGCCACCGGGTGATCGCCTGAGCCATCGCGTGGCCGCGCTGCTGATGTCGCCCAACGCCGCCCGCGACCGCCTGGCCAAGGGCGTGTTCCTCACTCCCGGCCCGAACAACCCGGGTGGCCGCATCAACAGCTACCTGGCCAAGGCCATCGCCGCCGAGCCGGTGGAACGCAAGCTGATGAAGGCGCTGAAGAACAGCGATATCGAGGCGCTGGACTTCGCCTCGCAGCTGGACGAGGGCTTGCGCGAGGGCTGGATCACCACGGAAGAGCGCGCCCAACTGGAAGAGCTGCGCGAGCTCACCCTGGACACCATCACCGTGGACGACTTCGATTCCGAAGAGCTGCGTTCAGCGGGCTACCGTGTGCAGCAGGAAAAGCGCGAGGCGGCCTGACGGGCGGGCCCTTTCGGCTTGGGTGAGCGCGCTGTGATCTGAAGGGCCCCTCCGCGACCGGGAGGCCTTTGCGCTCCATGTCCCCCGGCATCCGCCTTCCGGCGGTTGCCTCCTCCTTTACCTACGCGCAAAGGCCTCCCGGCCACGACGGGACTCGGCTTCGGCGCGCTGTGTCCGCGCCACCGCGGCTGGATTGACCCGCCGACGGGCAGGCCAACTTGGCGATACCGGACGTCGATCCCATTTTACGCAGGCGCGGTATTGACACGAACTGTTAAAAGTGGAACTTGATCGCCAGGAGGCCGGCAAACGGGTACGGTCATGCGTCAAGCCAACGCTACGGAAGGCCAAGGGGGAAGCGTGCGTCTCAATCTATTCGTCGGACTGGCGGCAATCGGATTCGCTTGCGTGGTGTCGAACAGTCACGCGCAGACCACCGTACGTTATTTTCATACTGACGCGATGGGCAGTATCGTCGCCGTTTCCGACGAGAGCGGGAACGTCGTGGAACGCCGGGAATACTAACCCTACGGTGCCCAGCTGACCCCTGCCCTGCAGGACGGCCCCGGATTCACTGGGCATGTGCAAGATGCGGCCACCGGCCTCACCTACATGCAGGATCGCTATTACGATCCAGTCTTGGGGGTATTCCTGTCGGTCGACCCAGTCACCCCATACAGCCGCCCCACGCAGTACTTCCACCGGTATCGCTACGCCGCCAACAACCCGTACCGCTATCATGATCCTGATGGCCGGGAGTTCCGATCAATCAATCCAGCCAACAATGCGAAGCTTGCGGGCTATATTAATGCGAGGGCCGCTGGGCACTATCGGTTCAATGAGACCAACTTGCTGGTCCGAACCGGTGACAACCCCGGGGGCGGAGGATCGGTAACTTACGATTCGGCGCTGCAGCATGGGATTGCCTCGGAAAAGACGATTCTGCTGGCCGTCCAGCAGATGGTCGGTAACGTCAACGTCAACGATCACGGGGGTGGGTTGACGGGTACGCAAGGCAACGACGTCGCCGCAGTCATTAGCGACAACGTCTTTAATACAGTCGACGCACAAGGGAACCTGTTGACCAATCTGCCGGCCTATATTCTGGCGCACGAGATTGCCGGCCATGCAGTACAGCAGGTACTCGGCAACCACGAAGCCAACGCAATCGACATTGACAACCAGATCCGGACGGAAATGAGAGAGCCTTCGCTTCCGCGCGACGAAAACCACCGGGCTTTCGACCCATGATCCGCATACTATTGGCCTGCATGATCGTGATCGTCCTGCTGTGCGGCAACGCGTTCGCCAGGGAACTTCGTGAGTACTCCCTGACCGAGAAAGTGGAAGCATCAGACCTGATCGTTGTCGGCCGGGTTGTCGGGGTCGAGCGCCCGGGCAGCATCGAGGGAGTGAGGGCGTTCGCCCGCGTGGAAGTGAGCGACGGCATCAAAGGGGCAACCGCGGGAGACGAACTGCGCTTCGTGATCCGCGGCAGCATTGCCGAGGCCGATCCGGATTGCTGCAAGGTGGGCTGTGAGTACCTCTTCTTTGCTGTTCGGGGGGTACAGGTCTTGCTCGTCGAGGGAACGGAGATCGGCGGCAAGATGAGCCGACAGGACCAATTCGCTTCCGCTACCAACGGCAGGTTCAGCACGTATCGCCTCGGGTTTGAAGGGGTCAAGGACTGGCCACGAGACGGTGAAGGCCCCACACCGCTGGCCGAGGTCCGCAGTGACATCGAATCGCTGCTTGGCCGGTAGCAGATTATTCAAGACATCTTGGGACGCCACCTGACTTGCAAGTGGCGCGGCTTCGAAGGTGTCGACGTTGTGACCGGAGCCGTTACAGCCGCGCTTCGCTGGACTTCTCGGGCAGCCGGCGCTGCTCGCGCACCACCCGCCAGGCGCTGAAGCTGAAGCCCAGCGCGACGCCGATGCCGGCCAGGAACACCACCCCCGAGCCAAACGCCGCCAGCCCCTTGTGCACCCACACGAAGGTGACGTCGCCACCGCGGTAGATCGCGGTGTCGATCACCGCCTTGGCCTTGTAGCGGGATTCGCGGTCCATGCGGGTGTACAGGGTCTCGCGCGCCGGCTTGTTGAGCGAGAACTCGCTCGCCCGGGTCATCACCTGCACCATCGCCACCAGCATGGGCAGCGGCGAGGCCGACAGCATGCAGAAGCCCAGCAGGATCGCCACCGCCGGCAACAGCAGCAGCGGCGCCACGCCGTAGCGGCGCAGCAGCCAGCGGGTGGCGAAGAGCTGGATCAGGATGGTCAGTCCGTTCACCGCCCAGTCCAGCGTGGAGTAGTAGCGGGTCGCGCCCTCGGCGGTCGGGAAGTACTGGCGCACGATCGCCGCCTGCTCGTTGTACAGCAGCGTGCCGATGCCCACGCCGAAGAACATCAGCATCGCCAGCGCGCGCAGCAGCGGGTCGTTCCACACCCGCACCAGCCCTGCCCACACCGAGCCGCCCATGGCCTGCTCGCCGCTCTGTTCGTCATGCTCGATTTCGCGCCGCATGGCCCAGGGCCGCAGCTTGATGATGCACAACACGCACACGCTGAGGAACGCGGCCGACACCAGCAGCAGGTTGGCTACGCCGATCTGCTCCACCAGAAGGCGGGTGATCGCCGGACCTGACAGCGCACCAATGGTGCCGCCCGCACCGATGTAGCCGTACACCAGCTTGGCGTGTTCGTTATCGAACACGTCGGCCATGAAACTCCAGAACACCATCACCGCGAACAGGTTGAACACCGCGATGAAGATGAAGAACACCGCGCCGCGCCCGGAAGCGCCGGTATCAAATGCCCACCAGAACCCCAGCAGGCACGTGATGAACACCAGATACACCACCGGCAGGAACACCCGCCGCGGAAACCGGGCCACCAGCCCACCGTAGACCGGCTGCAGCAGCAGCATGACCAGGAAAGTGCCGCTGAAAAGAGCCTGCAGGGTGTAGTCGCCAAGCGCTATCCCGCGCCCCGCCGTCCACTCCAGCAGCCAGGCCGGGAACACGGTGGCCGGATCGCTGGATGCGCCCATGGCGTCGCGCACCGGACGCAGTACGTAATAGCCGCACAGCAGGCAGAAGAAATACACCAGCGCCCACCACAGCGGCGGGGAAGCCGACAGCGCCGCCCGGAAGCGCGCAAGGCGTGAGGTCGAACTGGGGGGAGTGGTCAAGGCGCGGCAGTGCTGCTGATGCGATCCGGGCACGGTACCTGATGCACTGCACAATCGGCAATCATCCGCCCCTTCCGGCGTGCGGCCTGCCTGGTGTCGGGCGAGACTCAGACGCCGGGAGCAGCGTCGGCCTGATATTCCTTTTCGTCGATGAAGGTCGAGCCGACCAGGCGGTTGATATCGTTCTTCAGCCCCACCCGCACCGCATTTTCCCGGCCCACCGCACAGGCAAGACGGACGAACTCTTCATCGAAGTTCTTTGCTGCCTCGCGATCGCGCAGGCCGTCCTGCACGTCCCACATCGCCTCGTTGGCAACCTTGAGCTGCTGCTTGAGTTCCTCGACCCCGGGGTGACGGTCACGCAGGCCTTCCCAGATCGCGGTCAGCCCCTGCAGTTCAACCATCACGTTGCCGCGCTTTTCGGCGTCGGCGATGCGCTCGGACTTGATCTCCAGGATGGTGATCTTGTCCAGCAGCTCACCGATCGACATCGGCATCAGGATCGAACCCAACTTCATCTCCCAGGCAATACTGGAGCGGGTGAAGGGAATCGAACCCTCGTCTTAAGCTTGGGAAGCTTCTGCTCTACCATTGAGCTACACCCGCCTGTGGCCCGCAGTCTAGGGTGCGGGGCCAGTGTTTGCCAAGCGGCCGAGGCTCAGAATCCGCGGCCCAGGCTGAGGAAGACGGCGGTGTTGCCACCGCCCGCATGACTCACCGTACCGGTGACCCCGAAGTTGGCATCCAGCCCGAACAGCGCGGTACGTGCGCCCAGGGTTACGGTGCCGTAGCTGTCGTCGTGGCCGTAAGTGGGTACGGCGTACGGGCCGCTGCCGGCCAACGTCTGGGCGATGGCGAAGGCCTCCTCCGGCGCATCCTCCAGCTCGTTGTCCCAGGTGAATCGCGCATACGGGCGCAGCGCGCCCTCGCCTGTCACTGCAAGCTGCCAGCCCACGCTGGCGATGAGTGAATCGAAATCCTGGTCCGGATAGGCCAGCGAGGTGGACAGGGCCGGATCGCTCTCGGCAAAACCATCCATGTCGACCTGCTGCCACACCAGTCCCAGCACCGGGCCGTGGCGCAGGTTGCCGCGCTGGAAGTCCCAGCCCAGATGGGTGGCTACGGTCAGGATTTCGCCGTCGGTCGAGCCGCGATGGCTGCGCTCGCCCTGCCCCAGCCGCACCCGGCGGTGGCTGTCGAAATCCAGCTGCGACCAGCTCAGCTGGGTCACGCCCCAGCCGCCACCATCACTGAACCAGCCGGCGTAGCCGCCGATGGCAAGGTCTTCGTAGCGGAAATCACCGCGGTTCAGGCCCCACTGCTGGCGGGTCGTGCCATAGCCGCCAAAGGCGCCGAACACCGCATTGCCGCGCACCCAGTCCAGGCCCACGGTCAGCGCGGGCCCGAAGCCGTCGTGGAAGTCACCGTCATCGCGGCGCAGGTAGTTGCCAGCCACATCGACCCACCAGCCGCCGGTTTCCGGCCTGCCCTCGACGTGCCAGGCCACCCGTTCGGCGCGGGCGCGTCCGGTGGCTGCCGCAGCCTGGGGCAGTGCCGCCACCAGCGCCGGCGCCTCCAGCACCGAAGCAGCGAAATCCGCCAGCGCGGCGTGGCCTGCATCGGTCGGGTGCACGCCGTCGGCAAAGAGATAGGTCTTGGGCGCATCCGGATGGGTGTAGCTGGCCGGGCTGCAGGTCAGCGACTGGGCGGTGATCTGCGGCTCACAGGCAGTGCCGGTGACGT
This sequence comes from Luteimonas sp. A478, assembly GCF_054052025.1. Lineage (NCBI taxonomy): Bacteria > Pseudomonadati > Pseudomonadota > Gammaproteobacteria > Lysobacterales > Lysobacteraceae > Luteimonas > Luteimonas yangxiaopingae. The sequence continues at coordinate 125,039 of NZ_JBSVRF010000006.1, forward strand.
TCGAGAACCCGAACTCTCCCGGGCTGGCCGCTATTTCGCGCAGGAAACTGAAGGTATCCAGCGGGATCACCCGCAGCCCATTGGCAGCCAGCCCGCCGAACAGCGCATCGTTGTACGCCCCGGCCAGCGCGCTGAGCTGCGCCTGGGCCATTGGCCCCTGGGCGCGCGCAGCCGGGGTGATGCCCATATCGGGCAGCGCGGGCACCAGCACGTAACGCGCCCCGGCGCCCTGCAATGCGCCCACCAGGCCGATCTGCGTGCTTACCGCCGTACCGATGGTCTGCTCCGGCGGCGCGCCAGCCGCGATGGCGAACACATCGTTGGCGCCGCCCCACAGCGAGTACAGCGCATCCGGATCCACGCCGCCCGTTCCCATGAAGCGCTGGACCTGGCTGGCCATCGATGGCGTCGGCCCGAGCGCGCCGATCACGTCCGAGGCCACTAATGCACCACCCACGGCGTAGTTGTCACCCGACTGGCCGTTGCCGTTGGCCGAGGCATCGGTGCCCCAGCGCGCGCCCAGATGCTGCGCCCAGACCCAGCCCGGGTTGGTGGTGAACTGACCGGTGACCGCCTGCACTTCCGGCGGCAGCAGCGGACGGAAAAAGCCGGCGTCGGTCAGGCTGTCCCCAAAGAACACCGTGCGGGAAAACCGGTCGTCCTGCGCGAACGCCGGTGCGGCTGCCAGCGTGGCGGCGGCGACGGCGAGAATGGTCGGTACGAAACAGCGCAGGGTCATGGGATCCTCCTGATCAATGCGGCTGGCCTGGACGCGCTGCGGGACATACCCCGGCGCATGGGGCGTCATCGTTCCACGATCATTCGCAACCCTCACGCCGCAGTGCGTCATCAATCTGTCATCAATGGCCTCCGCAGGCACAAACGGCGACAATGGCGGCATGGAAATCGTACTCAATGGCGACACCGTATCGGTGGACGCGAACTCCACGGTGGCTACCCTGCTGCAGGCCAAGGGCCTGGGCGAGCGTCGCGTAGCGGTGGAAGTGAACGGAGAAATCCTGCCCCGCGGCCTGCACGCGGAACACGTGCTTGCCCCCGGTGACCGGGTCGAGATCGTGCACGCGCTGGGCGGCGGGTAAACCGACCCGCGCGCACGCGACACGTTCCGTTGGGTCGCATGAACCGACCTGCAGGAAGATGCAGCCGAAGCGCCCCATCTGCGCGATAATCGGGCGATGACCGCACAGCACACCTCCAACCAAGACGACGCCCTTGTCATTGCCGGCAAGGCCTATTCCTCGCGCCTGCTCACCGGCACCGGCAAGTTCAGGGACCTGGACGAGACCCGCCGCGCCACCGAGGCAGCAGGCGCCGAAATCGTGACGGTGGCCATCCGCCGCACCAACATCGGCCAGGATCCGGGCGAACCGAACCTGCTCGATGTGCTGCCGCCCGACCGCTACACCATCCTGCCCAACACCGCCGGCTGCTATACCGCCGAAGAGGCGGTGCGCACCTGCCGCCTGGGGCGCGAACTGCTCGACGGCCACCAACTGACCAAGCTGGAAGTGCTGGGCGACCAGCGCACCCTGTATCCGGACGTGGTGCAGACCTTGAAGGCGGCCGAGATGCTGGTGGCCGATGGTTTCCACGTGATGGTCTACACCAGCGACGATCCGCTGCTGTGCAAGCAGCTGGAAGAGATCGGCTGCGTGGCGGTGATGCCGCTGGCCGCGCCGATCGGCTCGGGCCTGGGCATCCAGAACCACTGGAACCTGCGCGAGATCGTGGACAACGCCAAGGTGCCGATCCTGGTCGACGCCGGCGTGGGCACCGCCTCGGACGCGGCGATCGCGATGGAGCTGGGTTGCGACGGCGTGCTGATGAACACCGCCATCGCCGGGGCAAAGGATCCGGTACGCATGGCCCGGGCGATGAACTACGCAGTGCGGGCCGGGCGCGATGCGTTCCTGGCCGGGCGCATCCCGCGCCGACGCTACGCCAGCGCCTCTTCGCCCGAAGACGGACTCCTCGGCTGATGGACCTCCCCTCCTCCTCCTCACGTAGGAGCGCGCCATGCGCGCGAAACCGCGTGATTTCCGGGATCACGCAGGGGCTCCGGTTGCGTCGCTCGATCCGAAGCCCCGCGGCGCCGATCGGTGTCACGCGGCTTCGCGCGCATGGCGCGCTCCTACGGGTCAGGGCATGAGCCAGGCGGGGCCCGGGAAGCCGTACACGCAGGACCCCGAGCGGCGCAGGATCCGCAGCTTCGTGCTGCGCCAGGGCCGCTTCACCGATGCCCAGCAGCGCGCGTTCGACGAGCTCTGGCCGCGCTTCGGGCTTGATTTCACTCCGCCTGGAAGCAGGGGTGCGCCGCGCGACTTCGACGCAGTCTTCGGCCGCGTTGCGCCGCGGGTGCTGGAAATCGGCTTCGGCAACGGCGAGGCCCTGCGCTGGGCCGCGGCCCGCTATCCGGAACGCGACCACATCGGCATCGAGGTGCACGCTCCGGGCGTGGGCCGGCTGCTGAACGCGCTGGCCGAAGACGAGGCGAGCAATGTGCGCGTCTTCCACCACGACGCGGTGGAAGTGCTGGAAAACGAAGTAGCCGACGCCAGCCTGGACGAGGTGCGCATCTGGTTCCCCGATCCCTGGCACAAGAAGCGCCACAACAAGCGCCGACTGGTGCAGCCCGCATTCGCCGACCTGCTGGTACGCAAGCTTGCGCCGGATGGCCGCTTGCACCTGGCCACTGATTGGCGGGACTATGCCGAACACATGTGGGACGTGCTCGAAGCCACCGAAGGACTGCGCAACCGCGCCGGCGAGCGGGGGCATGTACCGCGCCCCGAATGGCGCGCCCAGACCCACTTCGAGACCCGCGGCCAACGCCTTGGCCATGGTGTCTGGGACCTGATCTACGACCGCACCACCTGACCAGCTGAGACCAACAACCGGGCATGGACACCGCTCTCGCGCTCACCACCGATATGCAGATCGTTCTCGGTCTGGTGGCGCTGACCATGCTGCTGTTCCTGTTCCAGCGCGTCCGCGCCGACCTGGTGGCGCTGGTGGTGCTGGTGCTGCTGGGTCTGACCGGCCAGGTGGCGCCGGAAGACGTCTTCAACGGCTTTTCCTCCAACGCGGTGATCAGCGTGATCGCCACGATGATCCTGGGCCTGGGCCTGGACCGTACCGGCGCCCTCAACCGGCTGGCTGGCTGGCTGCTGCGCCGCGCGCGCGGAGTGGAGGAAAGACTGCTGCTGCTGACCGCAACCGTGGCCGGCCTCAACTCCTCGATCATGCAGAACCCGTCGGTGATGGCGCTGTACCTGCCGGTGATCTCGCGGCTGTCATCGCGCACCGGCATCAGCCTGGCGCGGATGCTGCTGCCGGTGGGGGTGGCGATCGTGATGGGCGGCACCCTGACCATGGTCGGCAACTCGCCCTTGATCATGCTCAACGACCTGCTGGTATCGGCCAACGCCAACCTGCCCTCGGGTGCGGCCACGCTGACCCCGCTGAACATGTTCGCCCCCGCGCCGATCGGCCTGGCCCTGCTGGCGGCGGGGCTGGCCTACTTCCACTTCCACGGCAACCGCCAGCTGCGCGGCGGCAAGGATGCCGGCGTGGCACCCGGGCGCACGCAGAGTTACTTTGCCCGGGTCTATGGCATCGACGGCGATATGTTCGAACTCACCGTCAGCGCCGACAGCCCGCTGGTGGGCATGACCTTCGGTGAAGCGGAATCGCTGCACAACGCGCCGGTGCTGCTGGCGCTGAAGGTGGAGGACGAAGCGCGCCTGGCACCGGCGGCCGATGTGCGCATCTGGGTGGGCAGCGTGATCGGGGCGATGGGCACCCGTGAACAGGTGTCTGATTTCGCCCAGAACAACTTCCTGCGCATGAGCACCCGCCTGCGCCAGTTCGGCGACCTGTTCAACCCGGCGCGCGGAGGCATTTCCGAGGCGGTGGTACCACCGAACTCGGATTACGTCGGCAAGACCGCCAATGAGCTGCAGCTGCGCCGCCACCACGGCCTGCGCCTGCTGGCCGTCAACCGCGACAAGGACAAGGTGATCCGCGAAAACGTGCGCGACCTGCCGCTGCGCGCGGGCGACATGCTGGTGCTGCACAGCTTCTGGAAGAACCTGGTGGAGGCCGCCACCGACCGCGACTTCGTGGTGGTGACCGACTATCCGAAGGGCGAGCAGCGCCCGCACAAGTTCAAGATCGCCATGGCGATCTTCGCGGTCACGATCCTGATTGCCGTGTCCGGCCGGGTGCCGACCGCGATCGCGTTGATGACCGGCGTGGCCGGCATGCTGGTGACCGGCGTGCTGAAGATGGATGAGGCCTACGGGGCGATCAACTGGAAGACAGTGTTCCTGATGGCCTGCCTGATCCCGCTGGGCTGGGCCATGGACCGCAGCGGCGCGGCGGCCTGGGTGGCCGGGGCCTCGATCGAACAGCTGCCCGACGGGCTGCCGGTGTGGCTGATCCAGGTGGCGGTGGCGATCCTCACCGCCGGCTTCTCACTGGTGATCAGCCACGTGGGCGCGACCATCGTGATGGTGCCACTGGCCATCAACCTGGCGCTGGCGGTAGGCGCGGACCCGACCTCGTTCGCACTGATCGTGGCGCTGGCGGCGTCGAACAATTTCATGACCCAGTCCAACCCGGTGATGTCGATGATCACCGGACCCGGCGGCTATCGCGCCAGGCAGCTGTGGATCGTGTGCGGACCGCTGTCGCTGATCTACATCGCGATCGTGGTGCTGATGGTCAACCTGCTGTTCTGAGCACGCCCCTCGTAGGAGCGCGCCATGCGCGCGAAGCCGCGTGACATCGACCCGCGCCGCGTGGCGCCGGTCACGGTCTACCGGCCGAAGCTTCGGCGCACATCACGAGTGACGCGGCTTCGCGCGCATGGCGCGCTCCTACAGGGTTGGGGCTTGCAATACGACCTGGCCATCCTGGACGGTGACCGGGATTTCACGCAGGCGGTCCCCGCGACAGGGGCCGGCGACGCATTCGCCGCTGGCAAGTTCGAAGCTGGCCCCGTGCACGGCGCACACCAATTGGCCTTCCTTCGACTTCAGGAACTGTCCCGGCGCGTAATCCAGCCGGCGCCCGGCGTGCGGGCAGACATTGAGCCAGGCGCGTACGGCATCGCCCTGACGATGGACGATCAGCGATTCAGCCGCGCCGTCAACGTTGGCTTCGATCTCAACCAGGCTGCCGTCGGGGATCTGCTCGAAGGAAATCAGGGACACGTCTTCACCGTCATTTAACAGTTACGTTACAAACCCGGGCGGCATGGGACCGATACTGTGCGTCCCGGCCGCGAGCCGCATTGTGTCACGCCGAAGTAACTGATGACTCCACGCTTCCTGCAAAACCTGCTGCTGCGCTACCGCGCCACCGGCTTCAACGCCGTTTTCGCACCGCGCAAACCCCGCCACCCACTGGTCCGGCTGCTGTTCGGCCTGGCTGGCGTTGCCCTGCTGGCAGTGCTGCTGGTGTTTGGCGTGGTGATCGGCGCGGCGATGCTGACAGCTGGCATGGCGATACGCCTGCTCGGCAAGCGCGGCGCCGCTGTGGGCAGCCGCACCGGCAGCAATGGCACGGTGCTGGACGGCGACTACCGCGTGGTCGACAAGCCGGTCCTGCGCTGAGTCCTTCATGGCAGACCTGATCGCTGCGTTCGAGCCGCCACGGATCCCGGTACGCGGCGGCGGCACGTTTCCCGTGCGGCGCATTTACTGTGTCGGTCGCAATTTCGCCGACCATGCCCGCGAAATGGGCGCCGAGGCTCCGGCCTCGCCCGAAGCCCGCGGGCGCCCGGTGTTCTTCAGCAAGCCCGCCGATGCGCTGGTGCTGGATGGCCAGGCGCCCTATCCGCCGGCCACTTCGGAACTTCACCACGAGGTTGAGCTGACCGTGGCGATCGGCCGCGACGCGGAGCCGGGCATCCTCGATCCCGCCCATGCGTCCGCGCTGGTGCTCGGCTATGGCATCGGGTTGGACCTGACCCGGCGCGACCTGCAGGCCCAGGCCAAGGCCGCCGGCCTGCCGTGGGACATCGCCAAGGGCTTTGATCATTCCGCCCCGGCAAGCGAGCTGGTACGTGCCGCCGAAATTGGCCCGCTGCAGGAGCGCACGCTGTCGCTGGAGGTCAACGGCGAGCTGCGCCAGTCCGCGCGCCTGGATCAGATGATCTGGAACGTGGCCGAGATCCTGCACGAGCTGTCGCAGCTGTATCGCCTGCGTGCAGGCGACCTGGTGTTCATGGGTACGCCTGCCGGCGTGGCAGCACTGCAGCCCGGTGACCGCTGCAGCGCGCGACTGGATGATCTGTTGTCGCTGGACTGCGTTATTCTCCCTGTGCTCGCCTGATCCCGGCTGCCCGCTTGGCGGTCCCGGATCAGCCCAATTTCTACGGCAGGAGTCCACCAGATGAGCATCGCTTCGGAGTTCAAGGAATTCGCCATGCGCGGCAGCGTCGTCGACCTTGCGGTCGGCGTGGTGATCGGCGCCGCATTCGGCAATATTGTCACCGCCTTCGTGGACAAGGTGATCATGCCGCCGATCGGATTGCTGATCGGCGGCGTCGACTTCGCCGAATGGGTGATCACCCTGCGCGAGGCCGCGGTGGACGCGGCCGGCGAGGAAATCCCGGCGGTGGTGATCGGCATCGGCGAGTTCCTCAACTCGGTGATCCAATTCGTGATCATCGCCTTCGCGATCTTCATGGTAATCAAGGGAATCAACCGCATGAACCGCAAGGCGGCTGTCGAAGATGAGCCCGCCGCTCCCGAAGCGCCTTCGGAAGACGTGCTGTTGCTGCGCGAAATCCGCGACTCGCTCAAGAGCCGCTGACCCGGCAGGCAGCGCCCCCGCGGCGCCCATGGCGGCCTGGGAGCCGCGCCAGCCGCTCCCGGGACAATGCCGCGGGCTGATAAGCTCGCGGCATTCTTTTTCCGTCTCGGGGTTGTCCATGCGCCTGGCCGCACTGCTGTTCGTACTTGCTGTCTCTCTGCCCGCCGCCGCGCAGGAGCCGACCCGCATCCCGGATGCGGCATTGGAGACTGCAGTCCAGCTGCGCGAGCAGGCGCTGGCCGACGCCACCTCCTGGCGGGTGACCGAATCACTGACCACTGAAATCGGCCCGCGCCTGCCTGGCAGCGAAGCCGACGCGCGTGCCGTTGCCTGGGCCGAGGCGAAGTTCGCCGAGCTGGGCTATGACCGGGTCTGGACCGAGCCGGTCACCTTCCCCAGGTGGGTGCGCCACAGCGAGAGTGCACAGGTGGTCGGCCAATACGCCCAGCCGCTGGTGGTGACCGCGCTCGGCGGCAGCCCCGGTGGTGAGGTTGAAGCGCCGATCATGCGCTTCGCCGACTTCGAGGCCCTGGACGCAGCGCCCGAAGGTTCGTTGGGAGGCCGCATCGCCTTCGTCGACTTCCAGATGGAACGCACCGCCGACGGCAGCGGCTACGGTGCCGCCGGCCCGGTACGCGGGCGCGGTCCTTCCGTGGCTAGCAGCAAGGGCGCGGTAGGCTTTCTGATGCGCTCGCTCGGCACCAGCCACGCCCGCGTTGCCAACACCGGCATCACCCGCTTCGCCGAGGGCGTGGAGCCGATTCCGGCTGCCGCGCTGTCACTGCCCGATGCCGACCAGCTGGGCCGGCTGCTGCAGCGCGGCGAGGTCACCGTGAACCTCGCGCTCGACGTCGGCTTCGACGGTGAATACACCTCGCAGAACGTGATCGGCGAGATCACCGGCAGCGGCGGCAGCGACGAGTTCGTGGTGATCGCTTCGCACCTGGATTCCTGGGACCTGGGCACCGGCGCGATCGACGACGCTTCCGGCGTGGGCATCACCATGGCTGCCGGACACCTGATCGGCCAGCTGGAGCAGCGCCCGGCGCGCAGCATCCGGGTGATCGCCTTCGCCAACGAGGAGCAAGGCCTGATCGGTGCGCGCCAGTACGCAGAGCGTCACGCCGGCAACATCGGACTGCACCTGGTCGCTGCCGAAAGCGACTTCGGTGCCGGCCGCATCTACGGCTTCAACACCGGTGCGCCCGAGCACGCACGCGAGGCGACGCGCCAGATTGCTGAGGCACTGGCACCGCTGGGCATCGAGTACATGCCGGAAGCGGGCGGCCCGGGCCCGGACATCATCCCCATGGCCCAGGCCGGGGTGAGCTGGGCCTGGCTGGGCCAGGACGGCACGGAGTACTTCGACCTGCACCACAACGCCAACGACACCCTGGACAAGGTCGATCCGCAGGACCTGGCCCAGAACACGGCCGCCTACGCGGTGTTCGCGTACCTGGCCGCACAGGCCGAGGGCGACTTCGGCAGCGCACCCGCCACCGACTCCCCGTAGGAGCGCGCCACGCGCGCGAAGCCGCGTGACAGTGATCAGCTTGCGCAGGCGGGCCGTCGGGACATTGTGGCAATCCATAGGAATCGCAGGTCACGCGGCTTCGCGCGCATGGCGCGCTCCTACGGGTGGGGACGTCCTACGGGCGGGGGCGGGACCAGGCGGCGAGGAGGACGGCGGTGGCGGCAGCCACGTTGAGGCTCTCCACGGCGCCAGTGCCTGGGATCGACAGACGCAGGTCGCAGGCCTCGGCCAAGCCGCGATCCATGCCCTCGCCCTCGGCACCAATCACGTAGACCAGGCGTTGCGGCACGGCCGTAGCGAACAGGTCCTGTCCGCCTTCGACCACGGTGGCGGCAAGTGCGAAGCCAGCGCTGCGCAGCTGTTCGATCGAGGTCTCCCTCGGGCCCATGCGTACCAGCGGCAGCGCCTCCGCACCGCCCTCGGCGACGCGGGCTGCCGCCCCTGAAAGCGCCAGGTCGGAACCCTCCGGCAACAGCACCGCTGCGACGCCGAAGTGGGCGGATGAGCGCAGGATCGCACCCAGGTTGTGCGGATTGCCGACACCATCCAGCCACAGCAGGCACTGTGGGCCGGCCGCCAGCGTGGGCAACCAGTCGCCAAGGGGCGGTTCGGAAGCGCGCAGAACGTCGGCCACCACGCCCTCGTGGTGCCCGCTGCCGGCAAGCCGTACCAGCTCGCCTTCGTCTTCCACCACCCGGTAGCCGACCCGGTTCGCCACACACCACTTGAGCAGCGGCTGCAGGTCCGGGATACGTGAGCTGGTCAAATACAGCTTGCGGATCGCCTGCGGACGGCTGGAAAATACGGCCCTGATCGCGTTGAGCCCGTGCAGACGCTGCTCGGCGCGTCGGTCCGGCCGGTTTTCACCGGGCCCCGACACTTGGGTGGGTGCCGGGCGCGGGGGCCCTTCGGGGCGCCTCCGCGGTCGTTCGCTTCCAACTTTCCCGTCCGGACGTCGGCCGCGCGGCTTCCAGGGTCCACCGTCTCCGCCGCCACCCGTTGTGCTCACTTTCCGGCTGCCTTGCCGACCCAGAAGTCGGCGTTGCGGATTTCCAGTTTGAGCGGGTCGAAGGTCGGGTCCAGCCCCAGCTTCTTCTGCGCCTCGTAGTCGCGCAGCGCCAGCAGCGCCGGCTTCTGCAGGATCAGGATGGCGATCAGGTTCAGCCACGCCATCAGGCCAACGCCAATATCGCCCAGGGTCCAAGCCATGCCAGCGGTGCGCACGCAGCCGAAGGTCACCGCCGCCAGGATGGTGATCCGCAGCGCGAAGATCATCCACGGCCGGTGGATCTTGCGGTTGATGTAGGCGATGTTGGTTTCCGCCATGTAGTAGTAGGCGATGATCGTGGTGAAGGCGAAGAAGAACAGCGCAATCGCCACGAAGCCGGCGCCGTAGCCGGGCATCACCGCTTCCACCGCAAACTGGGCGAAGCCCGGCCCCGGTTCCACGCCAGGCAGGGCCTCGGCCAGCATCTCGCCCCCGCGCCCGACTACGTTGTACATGCCGGTGGAAAGGATCATGAAGGCGGTCGCCGAGCACACCAGCAGGGTGTCCACGTAGACCGAAAATGCCTGCACGTAACCCTGCTTGGCCGGGTGCGACACCTCGGCCGCCGCGGCGTGATGGGGCCCGGTGCCCTGACCGGCCTCGTTGGAATAGATCCCGCGCTTGACGCCCCACTCCACCGCCAGGCCCAGCATCGCGCCAAAACCGGCGTGCATGCCGAACGCGCTTTCGAAGACCAGCACGAACATCGCCGGGATCTGGGACATGTTGAGGAACATGATCACCATCGCCATCAGCATGTATGCCAGTGCCATGAACGGCACTACCAGCTCGGCGAAGCGGGCGATGCGGGTGACGCCGCCGAAGATGATGAAGCCCAGCCCGATCACCAGCACCGTCGCGGTGACGGTGGTCGGCACTTCCCATGCATTGAAGACCGCGGAGGAAATCCCGTTGGCCTGCACGCCCGGCATCAGGAAGCCCGCAGCAACAATGGTCACCAGCGCGAACAGCCACGCGTACCACTTCTGGCCCATCGCCTTTTCAATGTAGTAGGCCGGCCCACCCCGATAGCGGCCCTGGTCGTCCTTTTCCTTGTAGATCTGCGCGAGGGTGGATTCGATGAACGCGGTGGAAGCACCCAGGAAGGCCATCACCCACATCCAGAACACCGCGCCGGGCCCGCCGAACGCGATCGCGGTGGCCACGCCGGCGATGTTGCCGATGCCCACGCGTCCTGACAGCGACATCGCAAGCGCCTGGAACGACGACACCCCGGCATCGGACTTGGTGCCGCTGAGCAGCAGCCGCACCATTTCCGGCACCTGGCGGAACTGCACGAACCGGGTGCGGATGGAGAACCACAGGCCCGCCCCCAGGCACAGGATGATCAGCGGCATGCTCCACACATACCCGTTTACGGCTTCAACGAACTGCTCCACGCATTTCTCCCCGAACGTATGATTCCCCGACCCGCGACATGGCGGACTGGTCGATTCTCACCGATCAGCCAGCGTGGCGAAACCGTCCGCCTCACCTGGCGCCCTCAGCCGTGCCCGCTGACCGGTGGCGTGGCGGCTTCCAGTGCTTCCAGTTTCCTGGCCAGCGCGTCGGGCGAGCGGGTGTAAGGCGCCAGCAGCGCGTACAGCGCCGGCACCACGAACAGCGACAACAGGGTGGCGAAGGCCACGCCGGACATGATCACCACGCCGATCGTGGCGCGGCTGGCCGAGCCGGGACCGCCAGCGGTCACCAGCGGAATCGCGCCCATGATGGTGGCCGCCGCCGTCATCAGAATCGGCCGCAGGCGCACTGCGGAAGCCTCCTCGATCGCCTCGCGCACGCTGCGGCCCTCGTCGCGCAGCTGGTTGGCGAACTCGACGATCAGGATGCCGTTCTTGGCCGCCAGTCCCACCAGCATCACGATCCCGATCTGGCTGAACAGGTTGAGCGTGCCGCCAGTGGCCCACAGCCCCAGCAGCGCGCCCAGCACCGCCAGCGGCACGGTGAGCATGATCACCAGTGGATGCAGGAAGCTTTCAAACTGCGCCGCCAGCACCAGGTACACGATCACCAGCGCCAGGGCGAAGGTGAGGATGATGGCGCCGCCGGCTTCCTGGAACTCGCGCGTCTCGCCTTTCCAGTCGATCTGGGCATGGCCCGGCAGCTCCTCCGCGGCAACCTGGTAGGTCCATTCGATTGCCTCACCCATGGTGTATCCCGGCGCGAGACCGGCGCTGATGGTGATGGCACGCAGCCGGTTGAAGCGGTTGAAGCTGCCCGGCTCGGCCACTTCGCGCAGGGTCACCAGGCTGGACAGCGGCACCTGCGTGCCGTCATCGCCGCGCACCCAGGTATTGGCCAGGTCATCCGGCTCCATCCGGTTTTCGCGCCCGGCCTGGAGCATCACGTCGTACTCTTCGCCATCGTCGATATAAGTGGTGACCTGGCGCGAGCCCATCATGGTTTCCAGGGTCCGCCCGATCTCCTGGACCGATACACCGAGGTCCGCGGCGCGCGCGCGATCGATCTCCACCCGCATCTGCGGCCGGGTTTCCTTGTAGTCCGAATCCGGATCCTGGATGCCGGGGTTGCCTTCCATGCGCACCAGCATGCGGTCGCGCCATTCGGCCAGGTCCTCGTAGTCGGGCCCGCCGAGCACCAGCTGGTAGCGCTGGCCGCGCGAACCGATCAGGCCGCCCGGCACGTTGGCGCGCACCTCCACGCCCGGCAGGTCGACGAAACTGTCGCGCAGCGAGGCGACCACTTCGGCCGTGCTTTCCTCGCGCTCGCGCCAGTCCTTGAGGAACACGATCACCGCACCCGAATGCATTTCCTCGGTGCCACCCCAGCCGCGCGGCACCCGTGAATTGGCTCGTTCGATCGGCCCGTCACCGCCCACGTAGTCGGCAAAGATCCGCTCCACGCCCTGGATCTGGGACACGGTGTAATCAAAGCCCGCACCCTCGGGGCCATCTACCGCAACGAAGAAGCGACCGCGGTCCTCGGCCGGCGACAGCTCGCTGGGTACGTGCCAGAACAGCACTGCCGCCGCTGCCAGGCAGGCCAGCATAGCCAGCGACACCAGCACCGCAAGGCGCAGCGTGGGCATGGCCACCATCCGTCCGATCCCGCCGCCATAGACACTGCTGGTGCGCTGCAGCAGCCGGCTGATCCAGGCGTTGAACCCGGTGGGTTTGACGTTCGCCCGCACCAGCTTGGAGCACATCATCGGCGTCAGGGTCAGGGCCACGAACGCCGACAGCGCCACCGCCGCGGCCAGCGCCACGGACAGCTCGCGGAACAGGCGCCCGCTGTTGCCCTCCATGAAGCCGACCGGCAAGAACACCGCCACCAGCACCGCGGTGGTCGCGATTACTGCGAATGCCACCTGCGCGGTGCCGCGCTTGGCCGCCACCAGCGGCGGCTCGCCCAGATCGGCCCGGCGCTGCACGTTTTCCAGCACGATGATGGCGTCGTCCACCACCAGCCCGATACACAGCACCAGGGCGAGCAGGGTCAGCAGGTTGATCGAGAATCCGAACGCATACAGCGCAATGAACGCCGCTACCAGGCACACCGGTACCGTGATCGCCGGGATCAGCGCCGCGCGCAGTTTGCCCAGGAACAGCCAGATCACCAGGAACACCAGCAGCATGGCCTCGGCCAGGGTCCAGTACACCCGGTCCACCGCAGCCTCGATGAACTGCGTGTTGTCCGAGGCGACGAAGATCTCAGTGCCCTGGGGCAGGCTGTCCTGGATCCGCACCGCCTCCTCGCGCGCCGCGCGGGCCACGTCCAGCGCATTGGCGGTGGAGGTGCGCACGATCCCCAGACCCACGTTCGGGATCGAATTGCTGCGCATGTAGGAACGGCGCTCGCGCGGCCCGATCTCGACCTCGGCCACGTCGCCCAGGCGCACCACGTAGCCATCGCTGCCGCGCCGGAGCGGCAGCGCGGCAAATTCCTCTGGCGTCTGGTAACCACGCTCCACCCGCAGGGTGAAGTCGCGCGTTTCCGATTCGATGCGCCCGGCCGGCAGCTCCACGTTCTGGCTGCGCAGCGAGCCCTCCACGTCCGCGGCGGTGATCCCGCGGGCGGCCATGGCGTCGCGGTCCAGCCAGATCCGCATCGAATAGCGCTGGCTGCCGCTCAGCTGCACCCGGGCCACGCCGTCGAGCGCCGACAGGCGGTCCATCACGTAGCGGTCCGCGTAGTCGCTCAGCTCCAGAGTATCCATCGTGGCCGAGCGCATGTTCAACCACAGGATCGCGTCGGCGTCGGCTTCCACCTTGGAAATATCCGGCGGGTCGGCCTCGATCGGCAGGCGGTCGGCCACCCGGCTGATCGCATCGCGCACATCGTTGGCCGCAGCCTCGATGTCGCGGGAAATATTGAATTCGAGGGTCACGTCGGAGCGGCCGTTGCGGCTGCGCGACTGGATGGTGTTGATGCCCTCGATCCCTGCAAGGGCGTCTTCCAGGATCTGGGTGATGCGGGTTTCCACCACCGCCGCTGACGCGCCCGGGTAGGTCACATCCACCGATACGATCGGCGGATCGATGTTCGGCATCTCGCGCAGGGTCAGCCGCATGAAGGCCATCAGGCCCAGCACCACCAGGAGCAGGCTCATCACCACCGCGAAGACCGGGCGTTTGATGGAAAGATCTGAAATGCGCATCGAGTGGCTGGATCCGGTGGGGTCGGGAGGGTAGCGGGCTACTGGATGACCGCGTCGTCGTAGGCGCGGTCGTCACTGGAAGACGACGGCTCCACATAGGCGTCGGGGCTGACATCCATGATCGCCAGGCCCGGCCGCAGCTTGCCGGTGCCGTCCACCACGATCCGGTCACCCGGCTCCAGGCCGTCAACCACTTCGGCCCGCCCGGCCACGCGTGCGCCCACCTGGATCCGCACCTGCTCCACGGTCTGGTCTTCACGGACCCGGTAGACGAAGGTATCGCGGCCCACCTGCACCACCGAGATTTCCGGGACCACCAGCGCTTCGCGCGCCGGTCGGTCCAGACGCACCCGGATCAGCATGCCCGGCCGCAGTTCGCGATTGGCATTGGGGAAGCTGCCGCGCACGGTCACCGCGCGCGTGCTGGAGTCCACCCGCGAATCAATCATCGCAACCTCGCCTTCGAAGTCTTTCCCAGGCCACGCCGAGCTGCGCCCGGTCAGCTGCTGGCCCTCGGCCAGATGGGCCAGCTGCACCTCGGGCACGGGAAAGTCCACGTACACCCGGGAAATATCATCCAGGGAGGCGATCTCGGTACCGGGCTGCACCAGCGCCCCCGGGCTGACCCGGCGGATGCCCAGCACCCCGGCGAACGGCGCGCGGATGGAACGGTCGCCCAGGTTGGCCCGGATCTCGGCCACCCTTGCGCGGGCGGCATCGCGGGTCGCACGCTGGGTATCCAGCATGGCGCTGGCGATCAGCTGCTGCTCGGCCAGTTGCTCCTGTCGACGGTACAGCCGTTCGGCCTCGTTCTCGGAAGCCACGGCCGCGTTCAGCGCCGCCTGCTGCTGATCGCCGCTGAGGGTCACCAGCACCGAGCCCGCCTCCACGATGTCGCCGCTTTCAAAGTGCACCTGCTGCACGGTTTCGCTGACCTTGGCGGTCACCACCACCGATTCACGCGCCGCCACCGTGCCCAGCGCATCGATGGTGTCGCTCCAGGCCTCGTTGGCGACCACGGCGGTAGTGACGGTGGCGGCGGAAGCCTGCCTGCCGCTGGCGGGGGCTTCACTGCCGCCACAGGCGGCCAACATCAGGCCAGTGACCAGGAGCGCAGCGAACGGGAGGATTGGGCGGAGGCGTTGGATAGGGGGAGTCTGCATACCAGGGGGATGGATACGGCAATCCAACCGATTCTAGAGGTTGCAGATGTCATCGCCCCGTGTCGTCAGGCACAGACGCCTGCCAGTGGACCCTTGTCAACGGGCATCCCACCTGCGCGTTACACTCGGGTGCGCCCCGCGGGCGGCCCTCGCTCCGCCCGGATCCCCCACTGCAACCGGAGCTCCCCCCATGATCCATGAATCCATCCTGGACACGATCGGAAAGACCCCGATCGTGCGCCTGCACCGCCTCGCCCCCGACCACATCAGCCTGTACGCGAAGGTTGAAAGCTTCAACCCCGGCGGCTCGGTCAAGGACCGGCTGGCGCTGGCCATCATCCTCGATGCCGAGGAAAAAGGCCTGCTCAAGCCCGGCGATACCGTGGTCGAAGCCACTTCCGGCAACACCGGCATCGCCCTGGCCATGGTCTGCGCAGCGCGCGGCTACAAGTTCGTGGCGACCATGGTGGAGACGTTTTCGGTCGAACGGCGCAAGCTGATGCGCGCCTACGGCGCCCGGGTGATCCTGACCCCGGCGGCCGAGCGCGGCAGCGGCATGGTGCGCCGTGCGCGTGAGCTGGCCGAGGAGCACGGCTGGTTCCTCGCCAGCCAGTTCAGCAATCTTGCCAACCCTGCCTGGCACCGCCAGACCACCGCGGCGGAAATCCTGCTGGCATTCGCCGGGCGCCGGCTCGACCACTTTGTCACCGGCTGGGGCACCGGCGGCACCCTGACCGGCGTGGGCGAAGTGCTCAAGGTGGCCCGCCCGGAAGTGAAAGTGGTCGCGGCCGAGCCCGCCAAGGCGGCGATGCTGCAGGGACAGGAGTTCAACTCGCACAAGATCCAGGGCTGGACGCCCGACTTCGTGCCCGAGGTGCTCAACCGCGACGTCGCCGACCGCGTGGTGTCGGTGGACGACGACGAGGCCATCACCATCGCGCGCCGGCTGGCGGCGGAGGAAGGCATCTTCTGCGGCATCTCCGCCGGCGCCACGGTGGCCGCGGCGCTGGAGGTGGCCCGCGATGCCGAAGAAGGTACGGTGATCCTGGCCATGCTGCCGGACACCGGGGAACGCTACTTCTCCACCCCGCTGTTCCAGGACGTCATCGAAGGTTCCGACGACGAGTGGCTCGCCGGCCTGTAAGGCCGGCCTTCGTCGAACGAATCCCGTAGGAGCGCGCCACGCGCGCGAAACCGCGTGAATCGTCGCGATGCGGCGGGGCGTCGGACAGGCTGATCTGACCGGTGCCACGCGGCACGGATCAACGTCACGCGGCTTCGCGCGCATGGCGCGCTTGTATGGTGTGCCTGTCGGGGCGAGGGACCAGACGCTTGGTCGCCCCCGCGCAGGTCAGTTTTCGCCGTCCCACTCTCCGAGCGCGGCCATGCCGTTGGCCCGGGCGCGACCGAGTACGACTTCCTGGGCCCGTGTGACGTTCGCTGCCGGGTCCTGCGCCCACACCTTGAGCGCCGCCTGCTGCATCGCGCGGCCGTAGGAAAACGACAGCGGCCACGGGTGCGGGCGCAGGCGGTTCATCGCGTCCAGGTGCGCGGTGGCATCCTCGTCGGACTGGCCGCCGGACAGGAACACGATGCCCGGCAGGATCGCCGGCACCGCCGAACGCAGGCACATCAGGGTGGCCTCGGCGACTTCGTCCACCGCGGCCTGCTCGGCGCAGTCGCTGCCGGGCAGCACCATCGACGGCTTGAGGATCGCGCCTTCGAACATCACCTGCTGGCTGTAAAGCGCGTCGAACACACCGCGCAAGGTGATCTCGGTGACTTCGTAGCAGGCCTCGATATCGTGATCGCCTTCCATGAGAATTTCCGGCTCCACGATCGGCACCAGGCCCTGCTCCTGGCACAGCGCGGCATAGCGCGCCAGCGCATGCGCGTTGGCGTCGATGCAGGTTCCGGAGGGGGTCTCTTCACCGATATGGATCACCGCGCGCCACTTGGCGAAGCGCGCGCCCAGCCGGTAGAACTCCTTGAGGCGCGCGCGCAGGCCATCCAGGCCCTCGGTGACCGTCTCACCGGGGAAGCCCGCCAGCGGGTGGGTGCCGGCGTCCACCTTGACGCCGGGAATGATGCCGGCCTCGTCCAGCAGCCGGGAAAACGGCACGCCCGCGGTGGTTGATTGACGCAGCGTTTCCTCGTGCAGGATCGCGCCACTGATGTAATCGCCCAGGCCCGGGGTGGTCAGCACCACTTCGCGCCACGCACGGCGGTTGTCGCCGGAGTTGGCCACGCCCACCGCGTCAAAGCGCTTGCCCAGGGTGCCGGGCGATTCGTCCAGGGCAATGATGCCCTTGCCCGCGGCCATCATGGCCTGGGCAGTCAGTGCAAGATCTTCGATGCTCATGGGGGAGGTTCCGGTAACGTCGCGTGGCGGACCGCCAGTATAGGCCCGCGGCCAACCGCTAAAGCTCGCCCAGCCCTTCCGCCCGGCCGCCCTCGCCTACCCGCAGCAGGCGCAGCGTGTTGGTCGCGCCCAGGGTTTCCATGTGCTCGCCGCTGGTAAAGATGATCCGCTCGCCGTCGGACAGCAGCCCGTCTTCGACCAGCCGCGACACGCTGCCGCGCGCCGCCTCGCGCGGGGTCTGCCCACGGGTGTCGTAATCGATCGGGAACACCTCGCGCATCAGCGACATGCGCCGGCGTGCACCGGCGTGGCGCGAGAAGGCATAGATCGGTGCGCCCGCGCGGAAACGCGACAGGTAACGGGCGGTGCCGCCGGATTCGGTCATGGCCACGATCGCGCGGACGCCGATGTGCTCGCTCAGGAACATGGCCGCCATGGCGATGGCCTGATCGGCACGCTCCAGGTTGCGCCCGGTCGGGCCGAAATCGATCTCATGGGTGAACTGGCGTTCGGCGCCCACGCACACCCGAGCCATCGCCTCCACCGCGCGCACCGGGTACTGGCCGGCGGCGGTCTCGGCCGAAAGCATCACCGCATCGGTGCCGTCGATGACCGAGTTGGCCACGTCCAGCACCTCGGCCCGGGTCGGGATGGGGCTGTCCACCATGGACTGCAGCATCTGGGTGGCGGTGATCACCAACCGGTTGCGGGCCAGCGATTCACGGATGATCTTCTTCTGCAGGCCCGGCAGTTCGGCATCACCAATCTCCACGCCAAGGTCGCCGCGGGCCACCATGACCACGTCGCTGGCATCGATGATCTCGCCCAGGTTGTCGATCGCTTCGGCCCGCTCGATCTTCGACACCATGAAAGCGTCCGAGCCCGCCGCACGGGCCAGGCTGCGGGCCTCTTCCATGTCGGCCGCGCTGCGGCAGAACGACACCGCAATGAAGTCCACGCCCAGCTCGGCGGCAAACCCGATCCACTCGCGGTCCTCATCGGTCAGCGCGCCCAGCGACAGCCCTCCGCCCAGGCGGTTCAGCCCCTTGCGATCCGACAGCGGGCTGTCGTTGAGCACCCGGGTGATGATGCGCGAACCCTCGATCGCCTCCACCCGCATCTGCACGATGCCGTCGTCGAGCAGCAGGATGTCCCCTGTCACCAGGTCCTGCGGCAGCTGCGCGTAGCTCACGCCTACCTGGTTGGCATCGCCGTGTTCCACCGATCCATCGGCCACCAGGTCAAAGCGCTGGCCAGCCTGCAGCTCCACGCGTGAATCGCGGAAGCGGTCGATGCGGATCTTGGGGCCCGGCAGGTCGGCCAGGATGCCGACTTCCTTGCCGAGCCGGGCCGCTGTTTCACGCACGGCGGCGGCGCGGGCCCGATGTTCGTCACGATTGCCGTGGGAGAAGTTGAGCCGCACCGCGTCAACGCCCGCCTTGAGCAGGTCCTCGAGCACGCCCGGCCCGTCACTGGCTGGGCCAAGGGTGGCAAGGATGCGGGTACGACGCTGGTGTGTTGTCACATTCGGTCTCCGGTGATCGCCCGGAAACCTAGCACAAAGCCGCGCCCCACCGGCGCGGCATACGCCTCAGCTTTCCGGACTGCGCTGTTTGAGCGCCACGACCGCCGGCAGCTGGCGACCTTCAAGGAACTCCAGGAACGCGCCACCGCCGGTCGAGATATAGCCGATGTCACCACCGATGCCGTACTTCTCCACCGCGGCCAGGGTGTCGCCCCCACCGGCAATCGAGAACGCATGCGACTTGGCGATGGCACGGGCCACCACCTCGGTGCCGCGGCCGAAGGCATCGAACTCGAACACGCCCACCGGGCCGTTCCACACCAGGGTGCCGGCCTGGCCGATCAGCTCGGCATAGCGTTTGGCGGTTTTCGGCCCGATATCCAGGATCATCTCGTCCTCGGCCACCTGGTCGAGCAGCTTCACCACCGGTTCCGCATCGGCCGAAAACTCCTTGGCCACCACCACGTCCACCGGCAAGGGGATATCGGCATGCTGCGTGCTGGCGCGCCCCATGATCTCGCGCGCGGTCTCGATCAGGTCCGGCTCGTGCAGCGACTTGCCGACGGGATGGCCTGCCGCGGCGATGAAGGTGTTGGCGATGCCGCCGCCGACGATCAACTGATCCACCCTTTCGCACAGGTTGGTCAGCAGCTCCAGCTTCGACGACACCTTGCTGCCGGCCACGATCGCCAGCAGCGGGCGCTCGGGATCGTCCAGCGCCTTGGCCAGCGCGTCGAGCTCGGACATCAGTAGCGGACCGCCGGCAGCCTCCGCCGCCTGCTGGATCACACCGTGGGTGGAGGCCTGGGCACGATGTGCGCAACCGAAGGCGTCCATCACGAAGACATCGCACAGCGCGGCATACTTCTTCGCCAGCGCCGGGTCGTCCGCCTTCTCGCCCACGTTCATGCGGCAGTTCTCGAGCAGTACGATCTGCCCGGGCTGCACTTCCACACCGTCGAGCCAGTCGCGCACCAGCGGGACTTCGATCTCCAGCAGCTCAGACAGCCGCCTGGCCACCGGGGCGAGGGAAAACTCCGCGGACCACTCGCCTTCCACCGGCCTGCCCAGGTGCGCCATCACCATGACCGCCGCGCCCTGCTCCAGCGCGCGACGCAGGGTCGGCAGCGAAGCCACGATGCGCTGATCGGAGGTGATGCGGTCGCCGTCGAGGGGCACGTTCAGGTCCTGCCGGATCAGCACGCGCTTTCCGGACAGGTCGAGGTCGGTCATTCGCACGATGGACATAGGGAATATCTGCTCACGATCAGTGGGTTGAGCGCCCGCAGACCTTGCTTTTTCCGGTCCACGTGCATGTGGCTGCTGCCACAGGCCGCGCATTGTCCGCCTGTTGTGCCTGAGTGGCAAACCCTTACCCGTCCGGCGCGCGCGGGTGCCTGCGCCGCTGCGCGCCGGGCCACCGGACAGGCCCCGCTCGCTGAACCCCGTACAAACAGGAAGCCCCGCACAGGGCGGGGCTTCCGGGACAGCGGGTTGCAGCGAGGGCTTACTTGCCAGCCACCACGCGGACCATCTCCAGGCACTTGTTGGAGTAGCCCCACTCGTTGTCGTACCAGGCCACCAGCTTGACAAAGGTATCGTCGAGCTGGATGCCGGCGTCCACGTCGAACACCGAAGTGCGGGCGTCGCCGCGGAAATCGGTGGCGACCACCTTGTCTTCGGTGTAACCGAGGATGCCCTTCAGCGGGCCTTCGGCCTGGGCCTTCATTTCGGCACAGATTTCCTCGTAGCTGGCGCCCTTCTCCAGCTCAACCGTCAGGTCCACGACCGACACGTTGGAGGTCGGCACGCGGAACGACATGCCGGTGAGCTTGCCATTCAGCTCCGGAATCACCTTGCCCACTGCCTTGGCGGCGCCGGTGGAGGACGGGATGATGTTTTCCAGGATGCCGCGGCCGCCGCGCCAGTCCTTGGCAGAAGGACCGTCGACGGTCTTCTGGGTTGCCGTAGCGGCGTGCACGGTGGTCATCAGCCCGCGCTTGATGCCCCACTTGTCATTGAGCACCTTGGCCAGCGGGGCCAGGCAGTTGGTGGTGCACGAGGCATTGGAGATGATGGCCTCGCCGTCGTACTTCTCGTGGTTCACGCCATAGACGAACATCGGCGTGGCGTCCTTGGACGGCGCCGACATGATCACCTTCTTCGCGCCGGCGTCGATGTGCTTCTGCGCGCCCTCGGCGGTGAGGAAGATGCCGGTGGATTCGATCACCACATCCACGCCCACCTCGCCCCACTTCAGGTTGGCCGGATCGCGCTCGGCGCTCAGGCGGATGCGCTTGCCGTTGATGACCAGGTGGCTGCCGTCCACCGAAACGTCACCGTCGAAGCGACCGTGCACGGAGTCGAAACGCAGCATGTACGCCAGGTAATCCGGCTCCAGCAGGTCGTTGATGGCCACGACCTCGATGTCGCTGCCGAAATTCTGCACCGCAGAACGCAGCACGTTGCGGCCGATGCGGCCAAACCCGTTGATGCCAACCTTGATCGCCATGAGTAACTCAACTCCTGACCACCGCACCGGGCGGCGGATTATGGGTGGGGGGAATCCTCATATTTTAGCAGCTGCGCAGAAAATAAATCCGCGGTCGCCTTGATCACGGTCAACGACACGCTGTTTTGGAAACGCGACAGTAGCGGGGTGTTTCAACCAAAGGAAAAACATGAAACTGCTCTCCCCCACTTTGCTTGCCATTGCAGCGGCCTGTTTTGCGCTGCCCGCCGCCGCCCAGTCCGCGGGCGACTGGACCCTCGCCATCGGTGCCCATCAGGTGGCGGCCAAGAGTGACAACGGCTCGCTGGCCGGCGGCACCATGGACCTGGACATCGGCAACAGCATTCGCCCGACCATCGCTTTCGAATATTTCCTGGCCGATGGCTGGGGCCTGGAAGTGCTGGCGGCCGCTCCGTTCAGCCACGACATCAACATCGACGGGCTGGGCAAGGTCGGCAGCACCAAGCACCTGCCGCCCACCGTCAGCCTGCAGTACCACTTCAACCGCGAGGGCACCGTGCGTCCGCTGCTGGGGCTGGGCCTGAACTACACCACTTTCTTCAGCGAAGGCACCACCGGCGCGCTGTCGGGTTCCGAGCTGGACCTGGGTGATTCCTGGGGTCTGGCTGCGCACGCCGGCATCGATTTTGACATCGGCGAGCGTGGTGCGATCCGTCTGGACGTGCGCTGGATGGACATCGAGAGCGATGTGAAAGTGGACGGCGTGAAGCTCGGCACCGCCAATATCGACCCGCTGGTCTACGGCGCGGCCTACGTACTGAAGTTCTGACCTCCCGCCGGGGCTCCATCCCCGGCACCCCGGCGTCGCCGCGGCCCTCCCGCGGCGGCGCTTCTTTTTGCGCGCGGCTACAATCCCATCCATGAGAACCCTCCTGCTTGCCGCACTGCTGTGCGTGATCGCTGCCCCGGCCCACGCCTGGGGCGGACGTGGCCACCGTCTGGTGGGCCATGTGGCCGAATCAGGCCTTGCTCCGGCCGCACGTGCCCAGGTCGACGCGCTGTTGCAGGGCGAAGAGGATCCGGAGAATCGCTCCCTGGCCGGCATCGCCACCTGGGCCGATGAACTGCGCGGCTCCGACCCTGATCTGGGCCGCCGCAGCGCGCGCTGGCATTACGTCAACATCGGTGAGGACGACTGCAGCTACCAGGCAGACCAGCACTGCCCCGACGGCAACTGCGTGGTCGCAGCGATCGACGACCAGGCCGCCATCCTCGGCGACCTCAACCGCAGCAATGCGGAACGCCTGCAGGCGCTGAAATTCGTGGTCCATTTCGTCGGCGACGTGCACCAGCCCATGCATGCCGGCTACGCCCATGACCGCGGCGGCAACGATGTGCAGCTGAATCTGCGTGACGGCACCCGCAATGGTTATGGCACCAACCTGCACGCACTGTGGGACGGCAGCCTGTTCTACAGCCTGCGTGAATCCGAAGAACGGCACCTGCGCGAGCTGGGCAAACTGCAGGTTGCGGTGCCGCCGGGGGATGCACCCGGCACCTGGGCCGAGGAGTCCTGCCGCATCGCCGTGGACCCGTCGGTGGCTCCCCAAGGGGCGCGGGTCGGCATGGACTACGTGTACCGCTGGCGGCCGGTGGCCGAGGAGCGGGTCGTGATCGCAGGCCAGCGGCTGGCCGCGCTGCTGAACCGCGTGCTGGGCGACGGACCCTGAGGGTCCTGCCCCTGCCGGTGATGCATGGTCGGCGCCAATCGACGCGCGGCAATGCGCTACCTTTCCAGTCATGGACCTCTCTGGCCGCCCCCTGCTGACCCGCCTGCGCTTGCTGCCGCTGACGCTGGGCCTCATCGGCATGCTCGTCGCCTGTGGCGGGCGCGGCGAGCCGCAGACCCCGCAACAGGAAGCGCTGGTGGTATTCGCCGCTGCCAGCCTCAAGGAGTCCCTCGACGAAGCCGCCGATGCCTACAACGCCGCCGGGGGACCACAGCTGCGGGTGTCCTACGCCGCCAGTTCAACCCTGGCCCGGCAGGTTGCCCAGGGCGCACCGGCCGACGTGTATATCTCTGCCGATCAGGAATGGATGGACTGGCTTGAGCGCCAGCAGCTGGTCGATTCCGGCACTCGCCGTGACCTGCTCGGCAATGACCTGGTGCTGGTGGCACCCGCCCGTGGCGACGTGACGCCCGTGGCACTGGAAGCCGGGACCGACCTGCTGCCACGACTGGGAGAGGGACGCCTCGCCCTGGCCCTGGTCGACAGCGTCCCGGCGGGAAAATATGCGCGCCAGGCCTTTGAATCGCTGGACATGTGGCCGGCGCTGGCACCCCGCGTGGCCGAGGGCGACAGCGTGCGCGCGGCATTGATGCTGGTCGTGCGCGGCGAAGCCCCGCTGGGCGTGGTTTACGGCAGCGACGCCCTGGCCGAGCCGCGGGTGCAGGTGGTGGCCACCTTCCCGGCCGACTCGCATCCACCGATCGTGTACCCGGTTGCGCGGGTGGCCACGAGCAGCCACCAGGACGCATCCGGATTCATCCAATGGCTGTCCTCGCCCCCGGCCGGAGACATCTTCCGCCGCCATGGCTTCACCCACCACTGAGTCAGCCGCGAGCATGTTCACGCCCGAGGAACTGACCACCATCGCCCTGAGCGTACGGGTGGCCAGCGTTGCCGCGCTGGCCAGCCTGCCGCTGGCAGTGGCGGTCGGCTGGCTGCTTGCCCGCAAGCGCTTCCCCGGCAAGGCCCTGCTCGATGCGCTGGTGCACCTGCCGCTGGTGCTGCCTCCCGTAGTAGTGGGCTATGCGCTGCTGGTCACCTTCGGCAGCCAGGGCGCGGTTGGCCAGTTTCTCGGGCGCTTTGGGCTGGAGTTCGCCTTCCGCTGGACCGGCGCCGCGCTGGCCGCGGCGATCATGGGCTTCCCTCTGATGGTGCGCACCATCCGCCTGTCGATCGAGAACGTCGATCGCCGGCTGGAACAGGCCGCGGCCACCCTCGGGGCCTCGCCCTGGCGCCGGTTCTACACCATCACCCTTCCGCTGGCCTGGCCCGGCTTGGTGGCCGGCGCGGTGCTCGGCTTTGCCAAGGCGCTGGGCGAATTCGGCGCCACCATCACCTTCGTGTCCGCCATTCCGGGGGAGACGCGCACGATTTCCACGGCGATCTATGGGCTGATGCAGGTACCGGGCGGCGAAGCCGCGATCTGGCGCCTGGCGGCGATCTCGGTGCTGATCTCGTTCGCCGCCCTGCTCGCCTCAGAGTGGCTGGTGCGCCGCCAGCGCGGCCGCGAGGACGAGCCATGAGAGTTTCCGTAGGAGCGCGCCATGCGCGCGAAGCCGCGGAAAGTAATTCCGCCAGCGCAGCGTCATTCGCGGCATTGCTCCCGGAAACGCGGCTTTCCCCTGCCACCAGAATTCACGCGGCTTCGCGCGCATGGCGCGCTCCTACAGGGGGGAGCCCATGTTGAGCGTGGACATCCAGCTGCGTCGCGGGGGCTTCGAGCGCCACGTGCGGATCGAGGAGGATGCGCGCATCCTCGCCCTGGTGGGGCCTTCCGGTGCTGGCAAGACCTCGGTGCTCAACGCCATCGCCGGCCTGCTGCGCCCGCAGGCGGGACGCATCGAAGTCGATGGACGGGTGCTATACGACAGCGCGCGCGGCATCAACCTTCCTGCCCACCGCCGCCAGGTGGGCTATGTGTTCCAGGATGCGCGCCTGTTCCCGCACCTGGATGTGCGCGGCAATCTGCTCTATGGCCGCCACGCCGCGCGCGGGCAGGCGCGGCGGTTTGACCTTGATACGGTCGTCGGGCTGCTCGGCATTGGCAGCCTGCTCCAGCGACGCACCGCAAACCTTTCCGGCGGTGAGGCGCAGCGGGTGGCAATCGGCCGTGCCCTGCTCTCGCAGCCGGAGCTGCTGCTGTTTGACGAGCCTCTTTCGGCCCTTGACGAGGCCCGGCGCGAAGAACTGATCCCGTGGCTGCTGCGGGTGCGTGACGAGATCCGCCTGCCGATGCTCTACGTCAGCCATCACGCTGAAGAGGTCCGGCGCCTGGCTTCAGCCATCCACAGGCTCGACTGAAGCCAGGCTCTGGGCCTACTCGTCCAGCGGCCCCCACTCGTAAGCCCGCGCCGGACCGCCGGCACCCATGGGCGATAATGGCGCCATGAAAACCAAGCTTGAGCAGATCCAAAACGCCCTGCAGGCCCTCACCCCCATCCATCTGGAGGTGCTGGACGAGAGCCACATGCACAGCCGCGGGCTGGAAACCCATTACAAAGCGGTCGTCGTCAGCGATGCGTTTGCCGGAAAGATGCGCGTGCGCCGCCACCAGGCTGTTTACGCCGCGCTCGGCCCGCTGATGCAGGAGATCCACGCGCTGGCCCTGCACGCCTACACCGCCGAAGAATGGGCCGCCCAGGGCGCGGCGCCCGAGTCCCCGCGCTGCCGCGGCGGCAGCCAGCACGACGCCAAGTCCTGATACGCCAATAGAAAAGGGCCGCACGTGGCGGCCCTTTCCGGTACTGCTTCGTACCGGGCTCAGAGCGCTTTGGCGGCCTCGACGATCGCCTCGGCGGTGAATCCGAAGTGTTTGAACAGCACCCCGCCAGGAGCGCTGGCGCCGAAGCGGTCGATGCCGATCACCGCCCCGTCCAGACCCACGTACTTGCGCCAGAAGTCGGTGATCCCTGCTTCCACCGCCACCCGCTTGCGCACCGCGTTGGGCAGCACCGATTCGCGATACGCCGCATCCTGCCGGTCGAACACGTCGGTGGACGGCATGGACACCACCCGGGTGGGCGTGCCGGCGGCGTCGAGCGCGGCCTTGGCCTCCATCGCGATGCCCACCTCCGAACCGGTGGCAATCAGGATGACCTCCGGCTTGCCGCCTTCGGCATCGGCCAGCACGTAGCCGCCGCGGGCGATCTGCTGGACCTGCTCGTCGGTGCGGGCCTGGTGGGCCAGGTTCTGGCGCGAGAACACCAGGCAACCGGGTCCGTCGTGACGCTCGATAGCCGCCTTCCATGCCACCGCGGATTCCACCGCATCGCACGGACGCCAGACGTCGTTGTGCGGAATGGCCCGCAGCGAAACCAAGTGCTCCACCGGCTGGTGGGTCGGGCCGTCCTCGCCCAGGCCGATCGAGTCGTGGGTATAGACGTGGATCGCCCGGGCACCCATCAGCGCGCTCATGCGCACCGCGTTGCGGGCGTAGTCGGAGAACACCAGGAAGGTGGCGTCATACGGCAGGAAGCCGCCGTGCAACGCCAGGCCGTTGCTGATCGCGGTCATGCCGAACTCGCGTACGCCGTAGTACACGTAGTTGGCGTCCCGGCCCTCATCGGGTCCGTAGCTGCCGGCCACGTCCTTGCTGCCGCTCCACATGGTGAGATTGGAGCCGGCCAGGTCGGCCGATCCGCCCACCAGTTCGGGCAGGTGCGGGGCGTAGGCTTCAATCGCCATCTGCGAGGCCTTGCGCGATGCCACCGTGGGGCCTTCTGCCTGCAGCTTGGCGATGTAGGCATCGGCCGCGGCGGCGAACCCTTCCGGCAGATCGGCACGTGAGCGGCGCAGCAGCTCGGCGGCAAGTTCCGGATGGGCCTTGGCGTAAGCGTCGAAAGCACTGTTCCAGCGCGCTTCACGCTCGCTGCCGGCCTCACGCGCGTCCCAGCCTTCGGCGACCGGCTGCGGGATCTGGAACGGACCGTGTTCCCAGCCCAGCTGCTTGCGCGTGGCGGCGATCTCGTCCGCGCCCAGCGGCGCGCCGTGGGTGGCTTCGCTGCCGGCCTTGTTGGGCGAGCCAAAGCCAATCGTGGTGCGGCAGCAGACCAGCACCGGGCGGTCATCGTTGGCGGCCGCAGTCTGGATCGCGGTGCGGATGGCCTCCGGGTCGTGGCCGTCAACGCCACGGATCACGCGCCAGCCGTAGGCTTCAAACCGGGCCGGGGTGTCATCGGTGAACCAGCCGGCGGTGTCGCCGTCGATCGAAATACGGTTGTCGTCCCAGAACGCCACCAGCTTGCCCAACCCCCAGGTGCCGGCCAGCGAGGCGACCTCGTGCGAGATGCCCTCCATCAGGCAGCCGTCGCCGAGGAACACCCAGGTGCGGTGATCGACGATCTCATGGCCCGGCCGGTTGAAACGCCGGGCCAGCAGCTTTTCAGCCAGCGCGAAACCAACCGCGTTGGCGAGCCCCTGGCCGAGCGGCCCGGTGGTGGTTTCCACGCCGTCGGTGACGAAGTTTTCCGGATGCCCCGGGGTACGGTGGCCGAGCTGGCGGAAATTCTTCAGCTCCTTGATCGGCAGGTCATAGCCGGTCAGGTGCAGCAGGGCGTAGATCAGCATCGAGCCGTGCCCGTTGGACAGCACGAAGCGGTCGCGGTTGAACCACTTCGGGTTGGCCGGGCTGTGGCTCAGGTGATCGTTCCACAGCACCTCGGCGATGTCGGCCATGCCCATGGGCATGCCGGGATGGCCGGAGCTGGCGGCCTCGACCGCATCAATGGCGAGGAAACGGATGGCGTTGGCGAGTTCGCGGCGAGTCGGCTGGGTCATGGAATCCGGCAGGTAGTGGACGGCGCCCCGGGGGTTCGGGGGCGCATATTGTCCCATGAGCGCCGGTCGCCTGCCCTGCTGCAGGTGCAACCGCCCGGAGGCGCAGGACCCGGTCCTGCGCTCAAGCCTGACCGGATTCGGCCGGAGCGGGGTCGACCTCATCCAGGCTGATGTCATCCTGGTCGTAACGACTCTCGCTGTGCCCGATCACCACGGCCCCGGCCATGTCGCCGCCGATGTTGACCGCAGTCCGGCACATGTCCAGGAACCGGTCCACGCCGAGGATGATCGCCAGACCCTCGGCCGGGATGCCGAACATGACCAGGATCGCCGCGATCACCGGCAAGGACCCGCCTGGCACGCTGGCCGCGCCGATCCCACCCATGATGCACATGATCAGGATCATGACCTGCTGGGTCATGGTCAGGTCCACGCCGAACAGCTGGGCCAGGAACAGCACCGTCACGCCCTCGTAGAGCGCGGTGCCGTTCATGTTCACGGTACTGCCCAATGTGCAGACAAAACGGGCCACTCGCCGGGGCACGCCGAGGTTGTGCTCGGCCACCTTCAGCGAGGTTGGCAGCGTTGCCGCACTGGATGACGTGGAGAACGCGGTCAGCAGCGCAGGCTGCGCGCGCTTGAACACCTCGATCGGGTTGCGCCTGCCAAGCGTCGCAATCAGGATCGAGAACGTGCCGGTGAAGTGCAGACCCAATGCCACCACCACGGTCAGTACGAACCAGCCCAGCTGCACCATCAGGTCCAGGCCCATGCGCGCGGTCAGGGTGAACAGCAGCGCGGCGACCGCATACGGGGCGGTGCGGATGACCCAGTCGATCAGCTTCAGGCTGATGTCGAACACGCCCTGCACCGCGCTGACGAAGCTGCGGGTGCCGACGCTGTTCACCACGGTGGCGGCCACGCCGAACATCAGTGAGAAGAACATCACCGCGATCAAGTCATTGTCCGCGGCCGCCTGCACCGGGCTGCGCGGCACCATGTTCAACAGCATGTCGACCACGCCGACGGGCTGCGTGCCGATGGCCACCGACCCGGTCTGCGCCGCATCGGCCATGAAGGCGTCGCGCAGTGCGGGATCGATGCCGGAACCCGGCTGCATGATGGTGGTTACCACCAGGCCGATGACCACCGCGATGGTGGTGGTGCCCAGCACCCACAGCAGGGCCTTGCCGCCCAGCCGCCCCAGCGAACGCGGATCGCCGATTTCCACCACGCCCAGGATCAGCGCCGAGAACACCAGCGGCACCACCAGCATGAACAACAGGCGCAGGAACAGCTGGCCGATCGGCTCGGTCACGTACTCGATCGTCCCCTGCAGCCAACCCGCCTCGGCGCCGACAAACACGTTGGCCGCCAGACCCAGCACGGCACCCACGGCGAAGCCGATCAACATCTGGGTGTGCAGCGGCATGCTGCGACCGGGCGCCTTGGTTGAGGTCATTGGCACTGCACTCCGGAAACTCGGGAATCGGGCAGCTTAACAAAGCCGCAACGGTATCCGGCACTGCACATCATGCCCATGACTTTGGTCACCCTGTCGCTTTAGGGGCGCACGGCGCGATCATTCCGGATACAGCGGGGGCACCGGATCGGACGGGCGCTGCACGGTGTCAGCGCTGGCCCAGCGCGGCCCTTTGGCAAATGCCGTACGTACCCCGGCACGGGCCTTGGCCGGCTCCCCATCGGCCCAGCGGGCGCGCTGCAGGCCTTCGATGGCGGCCACCTGGGCGGGATCGCCCAGACGCGTGCGAAGGGCGTCCAGATCCGCCGCCGGTGGCGATGCCAGCCCGCACAGCGCCTGTTCCACTTCGCCAAGGTCGCCGGTGTCCAGGCTGAGCCTGAGCCGACGCATCCCGGCCCGGTTCGCACCTCCCAGCGTCGGCAGCGCAGCAGAGCCGCCCTTCCGGGGGAGGCTGGGCACCGGCCGCCGGTGCAACGCCCACATCAGCGTCACCAGCCACAGGAGCGCAAAGGCCGCCGTCGCCACCGCCCAGGACCGTACTTCGCCCTGCACGCCGGGCACCCGGATCCAGCGTTCGTCACCGGCAACGTAAGCCGGGCCGCCACCCGCCACACCGGGCTCCACGGTGATGACCAGCGGAGGCAACGCCACGGTGCGCGCGACACCGGCCTGTGCGTCCCACCACTCGAACGGTTGCACCTCCACCTGCAGGCGTCCGGCCTGCCGGGGCAGGATCGAAAAGCGCCTGGTCAGCACCACCTGTGGCCGCCCGCGGTCAAAGTGCTCCTGCATCGCGGGCGGCTCGGCGAACACCTGGGCGCCATTGTCCGCCCGCAGCGCGGGCTGGGGCATCTGCGCCGCGGTGGCGCCATCTGCACGCAGCTCCACCACGACTTCCAGCGCTTCGCCCGCCCGTGCCGTCTGCGGCGCTTCCAGGAACCGGGCCTCCAGCCCACGCAGCGGCAGCCATGGGGTGGGAGCCGCGTCCGGCATGGGCCGCACCTGCAGCCGCTGCGGCTCGCCGGTGGCGCGCAGGCTGCGCGGACCGCTGCCGAACATGTCATCGAAAAACCCCCCGGTCCCGCGTCCGCGAAAACGCGCCGGCGGGATCTCCAGCATGCCGCTGCGCTCGGGCACCAGCAGGAACCTGCGCTCGACCACGCTGTAGCGCCTTCCGGCGATCTCACGGCTGTACTGCAGGTCGTCACCAATCCGTTGCAGGGCGGCCCCCTCGGGCTGCGACTGCTCCAGCTGGCCCGATACCAGCGGCGTGGCGTAGTACAGCCGCAGCGTGTAACCCACCGCCTGCTGCACCCACGCCTGGCCGGTATCCAGCTCGGCCTCGATGAAGGCATCGGCCCCGGCCTGTGCGGGAACATTCTCCGCCGGCACAACGGTCAGGGTCAGCGCAGCGGTGCGTTCCTGATGCACCTGCAGCGGGGCAATCGTGAACACGCCCTCGCGCCTCGGCCGCAGGGCCACGGCGAACAGCGACTGCGTCCGGGCCTGGCCATTCACCTCTTCAACCCGCCGCGTGCTGGTGTGGCCGCTGACTTCAAAGTCCGCATCCAGCGGCGACCAATCCGGCGTGGTCACTCCGTCCTGGTCGGTCTCCACATTGAGGGTGGCCGTTTCCCCGAATGCGATCCGGTCGCGGTCCAGCCATGCGCGGGTATCCGCGCGCGCCGGCAAAGCCGACAGTAGCGTCAGCAGGGCGATCAACAGGAGGGCGGTAGGCAGCGGGCGAAACATGGGTTCAGTCTGCCCCCTGACGGACGCGGCGTTCATGCTCGAGCCTGAACCGCGCACGCAGCAGGCCACCGGGGTCATCCGGAATGCGGCGCAGCCAGGCTTCGGCGGCCTCGCGGCGCTCCTGCTCGCGGGTATCGTCCAGCGCCTCGTGCGCATCCCGTGGATCCTCCTCCAGTGGCTCTTCCCCTGCCAGCGCCTGCTGGATCTCATCGCGCAGGGCCTGATCCGCTGCCCGCTGGGCATCGGCATCGGAAGGACCCGGGTCTGCTTCCTGATCCTGCGTCCCGCCCTGCTGGCCCTCACTCCCGGATTGCCGGGATGGCTGCGGCGGCGGCTGCTGACCATCCCCACCACCTTGCTCAGGGTCCGCTTCGTTGCCCTGTTCATTGCCTTGATCACCAGACGGGGGCGGCTGGTCCTGCAGCGCCTCCTCAACCACCCGGCGATTGGCCAGTGCGTCCTCCATACCAGGCTCCCGCGCCAACGCCTCGTCATAGGCTTCAAGCGCTTCTTCCAGACGCCCCGCCCGGGCCAGCGCGTTGCCGCGGTTATAGGCGTCGTCGACCCCGGGCAATTCGGCCCAGATTCGGGCGGCGGCTTCGTATTCCCCGCGGCGGTAGGCATCCACTGCGGCCATGCCGCGCTCATGACCGATCTGGTCGGCGCGGCGCCACAGACTGCCTGCCAGGGGACCGCCTTCAGGGACCCTGCCTTCCGGAATCGGGGCCTGGGCTTGTGTCTCGGTTTGGGTCTGGGTCTGGGCGTGGACTGGAGCCGGGGCCAGCGGCAGGCCCAACATGAGAACCACCAGCAGCAGGCCGCCACCGCGACGGAAGGCCAGCGCCGCCAGCAACATCAGCGGCAGCAGCAGCCAATAACCCTGATCGGCCCGGATGCTTCCCGTTGCGCCGGTCCCCGCACTGTCCACCCGGCCCCCGCTTCCCAGGCCGGCGAACTCCTGCGCCCCGTCGCCTCCGGCCAACGCCGCAAATCGCCCGGAGCCCGCATCGGCCAGCGCCTGCAGTGCCGCTGCCTCCATGCGGCTGTGCACCAGGCGACCACGCGCATCGCGATGCATGGCACCTTCGCCGGTCCCCAATCCAAGCACCGACACGGTGTAACCCGCCCGCGAAGCCGCGGCGGCGGCGCGTCGGGCGCCCCCGTCTGCATCGTGGGTCAGCACCAGGATGTCGCCACGCTCCAGCCCCGCCTGCTCCAGCAATTTAGCCGACCAGGCGATAGCCCGCGCCGGGTCGCTGCCGTCGGTGGGCATGATGTCCGGCGCCAGCGCATCCAGAAAAATTGCCACGTTGTCCACATCTCCGGTCAGCGGCGCCACCGTATGCGCACTGCCGGCAAAGGCCACCAGCGCCACCTGTCCGCCTGTCCTTGCTTCAAGCAGGCTGCCGATGGCAGCGCGCGCCTGCAGCAATCGCGATGGCTGCAGGTCCGCCGCGCCGGTGGCGCTGGACAGATCCAGGGCGATCACCAGCGGCGATGCTTCCTGCCACAGCTGCTGCGGCTGCACGCGCCACCCCGGTCCGGCCAACGCCAGGATGGCCAGGCCGAATGTGGATATGCCCAGCACCACGCCTGCCACCCGCCGGCGCACCGATCCGGGCGCCAGAAGATGCGGCAACAGGTGCGGGTCAACCCGGCGGTGCCATGCATCCTGGCGACTGCGCCGTCGCAGCCACCACAGCGCCAGCAGCGGCAGGGCAAGCAGCAGCCACAACCACTGCGGGCGCATGAACTGCACATCGGCCAGGGCCTGGATCATGACCCGGCCTCGGCGATCGAAGCCGCTGCGCGCGATGCGAGGGGCCGCAAGCGGCCATGCCTGCCCAGCATCGCCAGCAGCGCACAGGCCAGTGACAGGCCAAGCGGCCATGGATAGGCCTCCACGCGGGGGCGCGCTGCGGGCCCCGGCCGCTCGACCGGCTCAAGCCGATCGATTTCGGCATAGATTCCCGCCAGTTCCTGCGCGTCACGGGCGCGGAACATGCGCCCGCCGGTGGTCTCGGCAACGGCCTGCAGGGTGGCTTCATCGATGTCATCGCCGCCACCCGGCATCGGCAGGCGATAGCCGAACATCGACAGTTCGCCGCCGGCACCACCGAAGGCCACCGTATGTACCCGCACGCCATAGGCCCGGGCCAGCTCCGCCGCCTTCAGCGGCTCCAGCAGTCCCGCCGTGTTCACGCCATCGGTCAGCAGCACCAGCACCCGCTCGCCGGCTTCACCGTCCGCGGCGTCGCGGTCGCGCAGCCGCTTGACCGCCAGGCCGATGGCGTCGCCGATCGCGGTTTCACGGCCGGCCAGCCCGACGGCGCTGTCGATCAGCTGCTGGCGGACCGTATCCAGATCGTGGGTGGGCGGTGCCAGCACGTAGGCGCGGCGACCAAAGACCAGCAGCCCGACCAGATCGCCCTCGCGCCGGTCCAGGAAGTCGGCAAGCACCGCTTTCGCCGCGGTCAGGCGGTCTACCGGGCGACCCCCAAGCAGCATGTCTTCATCACCCATGCTTCCCGACAGGTCCACCGCCAGCATCAGCTCGCGCCCGATCCGCGGTGGCTGCTGGGGATCACCCAGCTGCTGCGGACGCGCCGCCGCCAGGCACAGCAGCACCCACGCCAGGGCGGCAAACGCCAGCGGCCAGCTCCACACCCGCTGTCCCCGGCGTCCGGGCGTGCCGGACGCCGCAGCCAGCCGCGCGGCATGGGGCATCCGCAGCGCGGCACCGGACGACCGGCGCGGCGGCAGCAGGCGCCAGGCCAGCCACGGCAACGGCAGCGCCAACAGCGCCCAGGGCCAGGCGAATCCGGCGAAGGCCGCAGGCAGCCAGGCGCTCACTTTCGCCCTCCGGCCAGGCGCAGGAAGCAGTCCCGCGCCGCCTCATGCAGCGCCTGCAGGTCCACATCACCCAGGTCGCGGCGGTAGCCTCCCTCCAGCAGCATCCTGCGTGACTCCCCATCAAGCTGGAGGATGGCGGGGTCACGCTCCAGGTAGGCAAGCCAGGCGTCTCCCTGCAGCGTGGCGGCAGCCGGATCGCGCTCCAGCACCGCGCGACGCAGCAATGCGGACATCGCCGCGATGCGCTCCGGCGCCGTGTCGGCGATGGCCACGTGACTGTCGAACATCCGCCGCAGACTCCGCCGGCGCCGCACCCGGCGCCACAGCAGCACTGTGATCACTGCCGCGACAGCCAGCACAAGCAGCGCCAGCAGCCACCAACCGGGGGCGGGCGGCCACCAGCCGGGGACGGACGGAACATGGATGTCACGCAGCGGGAGCGCGTCGCCGGGAATCATGCGCGGGCGGCCCCTGGAACGGAGAACAGCGGCAGCCACTCGTCCCCTGGGCCGTCGCAGGGCAGCGCCATCGCCCGTACGCCGTACCGGGGCAACTGGGTGAGCGCGGACTCAAGCGGCGCGGCGAAGGCGCCGTCCCAGGCAGCACGCCCGGACCTGCTGCCCAGATCAACATCCCGCCGCCCGCCGTCTACCTCCAACGCCAGCGTTTCCGCAGGCGGGTCGGACTCCAGCGGGTCCACCGGCAGCAGCACCACCACCTGGTTGTGCATGGCCAATGCCGGCCAGCGTCGATCGGGAACGGCCGCCAGACTGGCCGGGTCGGCCAGCACCAGCAGCCGCGAACCCGGTCGCAACACCCGCGCCGCGTGTTCCAGAGCGACATCCAGGCCTTCGTCATCCGGCGGCGGCTGTGCGTACCAGCGCACCAGCGCATCCAGCACCCGCAGCGCGCCGCGCGGGCCGGCGGCCGGTTTCACCGGAGGCTCCGTGGAACTGCCGCGCAGGGCGGCCACGCGATCGCCATCACCCACTGCCGCCCACACTGCCAACGCGCCCGCACGTGCGGCCTGCACCGACTTGAAGCGCACCCGAGTACCGAAATACAGGGCCGGTGCGGTATCCGCCACCACCAGGGTCACCCGCTCACGCTCGGCCTGGAACAGCTTGGTATGTGGCTTGCCACTGCGCGCCGTGACCCGCCAGTCGATGTGGCGGGCATCGTCGCCGACGGCATATTCCCGGGATTCCGCATATTCCATCCCCCGCCCCCGCAGCGGCGAGGGTGCCTGGCCAGCTCCCAGCTGTCCCCGGCGCGGCGGCCTGCGGGCAAGTGCGGCCGCGCGCAGCGCCACCAGTTCGGCCAGCGTGGGCTGCACCCCGCTGTACGCTTGCTCCGGCTTCGATTTTTGCTTGCTGTGCATCCGTCCGCCCCTGCAAGGCCCGCCCTCAGGGCAGCGGAACCTTTTCCAGCAGTTCGGCCACCAGGCGGTCACCATCCCAGCCTTCGGCCGTGGCTTCGTAGCTGGGCAGCACCCGGTGGCGCAGCACGTCCGGCGCAACCTGCTGCACATCCTCCGGGGTGACGAAATCACGACCCGCCAGCCAGGCGCGGGCGCGGGCGCAGCGTTCAAGCGCGATGGATCCGCGCGGGCTGGCACCCCAGGCGATCCGCCTGGCCAGCGCCTCGTCGTAGCGGCCGGCATCCCGGGAAGCCAGCACCAGCTCAATCAGGTAGCGCTCCAGCTGCGGGGCCATGTGCACATCAAGCACGGCGCCGCGCGCGGCAAACACATCCGCCTGCGGCATACGCACCGGCGCCGGCGCTTGGTGATCGAGCACGCGCCGCGCCCGCGCCCGCTCCAGGCGCAGGATCTCCGCTTCCGCCGACGCGTCCGGATAGCCCACGCGCACGTACATCAGGAAGCGGTCCAGCTGCGCTTCGGGCAGGGGAAACGTACCCTCCTGCTCGATCGGGTTCTGGGTGGCCATCACCAGGAACAGCTCCGGCAGCGGCCAGGTCTTACCGCCCACGGTCACCTGGCGTTCGCCCATCGCCTCCAGCAGTGCGGACTGCACCTTGGCCGGGGCGCGGTTGATCTCATCGGCCAGCAGCAGCGGGTGGAACACCGGGCCCGGCTGGAACTCGAACCGGCCTTCCTGCGGCCGCCACACATCGGTACCGGTCAGGTCGGCGGGCAGCAGGTCGGGGGTGAACTGCAGCCGCGCGAAATCCGCATCGATACGCGCGGCCAACGCGCGGATGGCGCTGGTCTTGGCCAGGCCGGGCGCCCCTTCCACCAGCAGATGGCCGTCGGCCAGAAGCGCCACCAGCAGGCGCTCGATGAGGTCCGCCTGGCCGACGATCTCGGCCGAAAGCGCGGCGCGCAGGGCAACGAACGCGTCGTGCAGGCGGGGAATGTCGGACTGTTCTGGAAGGGAGTCGGGCATTTGTTACCGGAGGCTCGCGGCGCCGTTCGCACCATGGTCCAGTTTGACCCAAAGCGCCGGGCGAGGTTCACCGGCAGGTGAACCGCCGGCCATGCAGCGGCGCGGATGGTGGGCCGCGGCGGCGCAAAAGGAAACGGGGCCGACGGGCCCCGTTTCGATCCAGCTTTGGCAACGCTCAGCGCTGGCTGACGCGCATCACCTTGGGAGTGACGAAGATCAGCAGCTCAGCCTTTTCGCGGTCGCGGCCGCGGCGCTTGAACAGGTTGCCGATGACCGGCAGGTCGGCCAGGAACGGCACCTTGGACATGTCGCTGCGGTCACGGAACTCGTACACGCCACCGATCGACACCGTCTGGCCGTCGTCGATCAGGACGGCCGTGGTGATCTCGCGCTTGTTGAGGTTCGGTACCGACCCGAAACCAGCCATTTCGGTAAATCCGGCGATTTCGTCTTTCTTGATCTCCATCGCCAGGAACACACGGCCATCGTTGGTAATAGTGGGCGTGACCTTCAGCTCCAGCAGCACATCCTTGAACTGTACGGTAGGCACGTTGTTGCTCTGCCCGCCGGTCACGGTCATGTAGCCGACCTCCTGGCCCTGGCGAATCACCGCCTCGCGCTGGTTGCTGGTGACGATGCGGGGATTGGAGATCACCTCACCGCGGCCTTCCTGCTGGAGCGCGGAGATCTCCATGTTCCAGTTGATCGCGTTGCCGAGGATGGTCAGCGCCAACGAACCGGATCCCAGACCAGCCGGGTTGTTGAAGTTCAGGCTGCCAGGAAGATCCCAGGCCGGTTCGCCGTCAATGACCGAATTGATGAATCCGGCGTTGGCGTCCAGCGAGCCGGACACCACACTGCGATCGTGCGCCCCGGCCACCCCGAACCGCGCACCGATATCACGGGCAAACGATTCGTTGGCGATCACAATGCGCGCTTCGATCACCACCTGGTCGACCGGCTTGTCCAGCTCCTGCACCAGGCGGCGGATCTCGGCCACCCGCGTCGGGATGTCGATCACCAGCAGGGTGTTGGTGCGCCGATCGAAGCTGAGGCTGCCGCGCTGGGACAGGAAGCCGCGACTCTGCGATGAACCGCTGCCTCCGCCCGCGCCCTGCCCGGTCTTGCTTTCATCGGTCAGCAGGGTGGCGATGTCCTCGGCATTGCCATAGCTGATCGGGATGTACTCGGTGACCATCTCGACCCGGTCCTGGAGGTTGGCGCGCGCGTCTTCACGGGCCTGCTCGTAGGCGGCGATCTCGCTCTGCGGCGCGATCCAGATCACGTTGCCGTCGCGGCGCTTGTCCAGCGAATTGGCCCGCAGGATGATGTCCAGCGCCTGGTCCCACGGCACGTTGTCCAGGCGCAGGGTGACGTTGCCGGTCACGCTGTCGGAGGCGACGACGTTGAAGTCCGACTCCTCGGCGATCATCTGCAACACCGTGCGCACCGGCACGTCCTGGAAATTGAACACCACCGGGTGCCCGGAGTAGGTGCGCTCCTCCCCGGCGGACGCGGCACTGGCCTGCCCTGTGGCCACCGCGCCGGCGGCGCCGACCGCGCGTCCCGGCACAGCGGCGCGGGGAACCAGCTCGACGATGTACTCGCGTCCGGCCTGGTAAGCCATCGGCTCGAACTCGCCGTGCGCGGTCAGCACGATGCGGGTATTGGTGCCGCTCTGCACGGCGTCGATGCGCCGCACCGGGGTGGCGAAGTCCGACACGTCCAGGGGACGCTGCATGGCGCTCGGCAGGTTGACGTTGCCAACCTCGATCACCACGCTCGCACCATGCATGCGCATGTCCGGAACCGCGCCTTCACCGTCAAAGCGCAGTACCAGCTTGCCCGACCCGCCTTCTCCCCGATGGAAGTCGATGTCATCGACCGCAATCGCTCCGGGGAGCTGCTTGGCCGGGTCGCTTCCCGTCATGGCAACCTGCAGGGCTGCCATCCGTGGCGCGATGCCGGGCGACTGCGCGGCGTGCACTCCGGACGTCGCCGCCAGCAGGCCCACCGCCAGGCCCAAGGTGGCCGAACGGACCGGCTGGATGCGACGCGTCGCACGAGAATCTTGCCCGTTGCTCATCATCTGACTTCCCCTAATCCCTAATCGATTTGTTGTTCAAGGGCGTGTTATTCAATTGAAATTGCGGCAGGGCGTTCCAGCCAGCCGCCGGCACCGTCAGGTACCAGTTCCACGAGTTCAATGCGGTCTTCGGCGATCGAGGTGATCCGGCCGTCGGCCTGGCCCATGTAGTCGCCAGTGCGGATCCGGTGGGTCACCTTGTTCGGTGCCATCACCAAGCCGATGATCGAAGCGCCGCGACCGATGGTGCCAACCATTTCCAGGCTGTCGAGCGGGAAATCCTCCAGCTCATGCTTGCGGCGGTCCGAATCCGGCCGCGGGCCGACCCCGCCGGTATCGGCGAACGCGTCGCTGAAGGGATCACGCAGGTCCTGGGCCGCGTATTCGAAGGTTTCGAACTGCTGCATGACCGGCAGCGGCTCCAGCGGCGGCGCAGGACGCGCACGCACGTTGGCCACCCACTCCTCCAGGTTCGGCGCATCACCAGGTTTGCTGGTCACCCCGCGACCGCAGCCGGCAACGCCAAGTACGAGCATCGAGACCAGCGCGATCCGCGCCCCATGTCCAATCCTGCGCATGTCAGCGTTCCCCCGCGGCCTGGGCGGCCTGCTGTTCGGCCGTCTCTTCATCGTCGAGATAGCGGTACGTCTTGACCGTGCCAGCCAGCTCCAGGCTGGCCCCCGGCCGGATCGCCCCGCCGTCGCGCGGCTGCAGCGAGATATCGTGCATGGTCATGATGACTACCCGCGGCAGGGAAGCCACACCGCTGACGAAGGCTCCGAACTGGTGGTAGCTGCCGCGCATCCGCAGCGAGATCGGCTGCTCGGCGTAGAACTCCTTGGGCGCCTCGGGGCCGGGGCGGAACAGGTCGTTCTGGATGCCGGTAGCGACCGCGGTCTGCGAAATATCGGTGATCAGGTCCGGCATCTCGGTCCGGCTCGGCAGCTGCCTGAGCATCTGCTGCAGCTGCTGCTCCATCTGTGCCAGCTGCTGCTTGAGCGGGTCGAGGTTGGTGGCCCGGCCCTGCTTCTCTTCGAACTCGGCGCGTTTCTGCGACTCCTGGCGCTCGAGTCCTTCCAGCGCGCCGAGCTTGTCACGCACGACCAGCCACCAGAGCAGGCCGAAAACCAGCAACCCGATGAGCACGCAGAAGCCGATTTTGTACTCCTTCGGCCACGAGCCCATGTTGTTGAAGTCGAGCTCGCGCAGCGACATCTTGCGTTTTGTACTCACGATGCGGCTCCTTCTTCACCGGCCGGCGTTTCAGCCACGTCGGCGTCCGCGTCCGCCTCTGTTCCCACCTCTGTGCCCACTTCTGCGGCTGCCTCGGACTGGCCGTCCTCCTGTTCCTGCGCCTCGGTGGCATCCTGGGATGGAGTGGTCAGGGTCACCGAAAGGTTGAACACGTAAGGCAGCGCGGCGCTGTGCACCCCGGCCCCTTCCGGCCGCGCCTCGATCACCGCCAGGCGCGGATCGGCCATCCAGCCTGCCCCCTCGAGGTTGCGCATGTAGGTACTGACCCGGGCGTTGGACTGGGCGCGCCCTTCCAGGGTCAGCTTTTGAC
The DNA here is from genome assembly GCF_054052025.1 of Luteimonas sp. A478. Taxonomy (NCBI): domain Bacteria; kingdom Pseudomonadati; phylum Pseudomonadota; class Gammaproteobacteria; order Lysobacterales; family Lysobacteraceae; genus Luteimonas; species Luteimonas yangxiaopingae. The sequence goes on from NZ_JBSVRF010000006.1 coordinate 165,338, forward strand.
CTTCCTGCTTGAGCGTAGTCAGCATCACCCCGTCAGGGATGGTGCGCACCAGCGCGTCAAACAGATGCACCATCTGCGAGCGGCTGGCCTGCAGCTCCTCGATCACTTCCTTGCGTGCCAGCAGGCGGGCGCGCTGGCGGTCGAGCTCCTCGATCTCCTTGATGGTCTCGTCGACCTGGGAAATCTGCTGGTCCAGATAGCGGTTGCGGGTCTGCTGGCCCTCGACCTGGGCGTTGTAGTAGCCGTTGACCAGGAACCAGAGCAGCGCCCCGGCCACCACGGACAGGGCCACCATCAGTCCGAATTCTTTCTGCCGCTGGGCCCGGCGTTCGGCGCGCCAGGGAAGCAGGTTGATCCTGGCCATCAGTCGAAGCTCCTGAGTGCGAGCCCGCAGGCGATCATCAACGCCGGAGCGTCCTGGGCCAGCGCATGGGCCTGGACCCGGGAGCCCAGGGTCATGTGCGCCAGCGGGTTGGCCACCGTCGTGGGCACCCCGAGCTGCTCCTCCACCATCTCGGACACGCCGGGAATCGAGGCGCAGCCACCGGCCAGCACGATCTGATCAACGCGGTTGAACTCGCTGCCTGCGTAGAAGAATTGCAACAGCCGGCTGATCTGCTGCACCAGCGCCTCCTTGAACGGCTCCAGCACCTCGATCTCGTAGCTCTCGGGCAGTCCGCCCTGGCGCTTGGCCAGGCCGGCTTCCTCATAGCTGAGACCGTAGCGACGCATGACTTCGTCGGTGAGCTGCTTGCCGCCGAAGACCTGCTCGCGGTTATACAGGCTGCGGCCTTCGCGGATGATGTTGAGGGTGGTCATGGTGGCACCGATGTCCACCAGGGCCACGATGCCGTCGTGCGGCGCGTTCAACGTTCCGGCCAGCAGGCTGTATGCGTTCTCGATCGCGAATGCCTCCACGTCGATCACCTTGGCTGTCAGCCCGCCAAGCTTGAGTGCGTCGGCACGCGTCTCCACGTTCTCCGAGCGTGACGCTGCCAGCAGCACCTGGACCATCTCCTCGTTGCCCGGCATGGGGCCGAGCACCTCGAAGTCGAGGTTCACTTCCTCGATCGGGTAGGGAATGTAGTTGACCGCTTCCAGCTCGACCGCCGACTCCATCTCTTCCTCGTCCAGATCGGCCGGCATCGGGATGGTCTTGGTGATGATGGCCGAACCGGCGACGGCGGCGGCGGCGTGCTTGGCCTTGCTGCCCGAGCGGGCCATGGCGCGGCTGATCGCCTCGCCTACGGCTTCCACTTCGACAATGTTCTTTTCCACCACCGCATTGGGTGGCAGCGGCTCGACGGCATAGTGCTCAACGCGGTAGCGCTCACCGTTGCGGGACAGCTGCAAAAGCTTCACTGCAGTCGAGCTGATGTCCACGCCCACGATCGGCGGCTGGCTTTTTGTGAATAAACCCACGGTTTTCCCCTATTGTCACGGGCGCTTGGACGCGCAACGTGCCCCGACGGATTAGATAACGGACTTTTCACCCCTTGGCAACCTTGGATGACCCGAAACCGTGTCCCAGTGCCCTGTTCTGTCCGACTCTGCCCCTGAACAGTGAACCCGTCCCCCACGGGACAGGGTGTCCAGTCATCTATAATCCGCGCCTCCCCTGCTGCCACTTGACCACACGTCCGCATGCCCACCTTCAAACGCGTGTTGCGCTGGCTCGCCGTAGCGGCCCTGGCCCTGAGCGTGCTTGGCGCCCTGACCCTGGCCACCCTGTACTACGTCGTGTCAGCGCGCCTGCCCGATGTCCAGACCCTGCGCGACATCGAAATGCAGGAGCCATTGTACGTTTATTCCCGCGACGGACGGCTGATGGCCCTGTTCGGCGAAACGCGCCGCTACCCCGTGCAGATCGACGAGGTGCCGGACCAGGTGAAGCAGGCGTTCATTGCCATCGAGGACGCCCGCTTCTATGACCACCACGGTGTGGACCCCCGCGGGGTGGCGCGCGCCATCTGGCTGCTGGCCACCACCGACGACCAGCGCGTGCCGGGCGGATCGACGATCACCCAGCAGGTGGCGCGCCAGTTCTTCCTCAGCTCGGAATACAGCTACACCCGCAAGTTCGCCGAGATGCTGCTGGCGCTGAAGATGGAGCGCGAGCTGACCAAGGACGAGATCCTGGAGCTGTATCTCAACAAGAGTTTCTTCGGCAACCGCTCCTACGGGGTGGCCGCGGCGGCCGAGTTCTATTACGGCAAGTCGCTGGATGACCTGACCCTGGAAGAAGCGGCAACCCTGGCGGCGATCCCCAAGTTCCCGTCCAGCGGCAACCCGGTCACCAATCCCGAGCGCGCCCGGATCCGGCGCGACTACGTGATGCAGCGCATGCGTGAGCTGGGCTACATCGAGCAGGCTGCGGAAATGGCCGGCAAGGCCACACCCATGCACGCCCGCCCGCACGAGCGCCCGGTGGAAGTGTACGCACCCTACGTGGCGGAAATGGTGCGCCAGGAAATGATCGCCCGTTACGGCGGCGACGTGCTGACCAAGGGCTACCACGTCACCACGACCATCGATCCCGACTACCAGGCCGCTGCCGAGCGCTCACTGCGCGACGGCCTCACCGTGTATGACCGCCGCTATGGCTGGAGCGGTGCGGAGCAATCATTCGAACTGGCTGCCGACGAAGACGCCGCCACCGCGGCGGCGCGGCTGCGCGGCATCCCCGCCCAGGCCGGACTGCGGCCGGCGATCGTGCTGCGCAGCGGCGAGGGCACCGCCGACGTGGTGATGGCCGACGGCACCACGACCACCCTGGATGCCAAGGCCAGCAGCTGGACCCAGCGCGCGCCATCGGCCCTGATGGAGCGCGGCGACCTGGTCCGGGTGCAGCGGATCGAGACGCCCGCCAAACCCGCCTCAGGCGCCGCCGAAGACGCACCTGCGGAGCCGCCGGTGGTCAGCTACCAGCTCGGCCAGATACCGCGCGGCCAGGCCACGCTGGTGTCCATGGAATACGACACCGGCGCCCTGCGTGCGCTGGTGGGCGGCTTCAGCTTCGCCGGGCAGAAGTTCAACCGCGCCACCCAGGCCCGGCGCCAGCCGGGGTCGGCGTTCAAACCCTTCATTTTTGCGGCCGCGTTCGAGCGCGGGTTCAATCCGGCCTCGATCGTGCCCGACGCGCCGGTGGTGTTCCGCATGCGCCGCGGCCAGGACTGGCGCCCGCAGAACGCCGACGGACGCTTCATGGGGCCGATGCAGCTGCGCAACGCGCTTGCGCTGTCGCGCAACCTGGTCTCGGTGCGGCTGCTGGACGCGATCGGCGTGGATTACGCCCGCCGCTACATCAGCCACTTCGGCTTCGACGAGTCCGAGCTGCCGCCCAACCTGTCGATCTCGCTGGGCACGCCTTCGCTCACCCCTCTGGACGTTACCCGCGGCTATGCGGTGTTTGCCAATGGCGGCTTCCGCGTCACGCCCTGGTTCATCGACGAGGTGCGCGATCGCAACGGCGAGCTGATCTTCAAGGAAAACCCCGCCCGCGCCTGCCGCGGATGCGCCGGCGGGGCGCGTCCCGCGCTGGGCGAAGCGGCGGTGGCGGCACCGTCGCATATCGTCGATGGCTTCAATTTCGGCCCGGCTACTCCGGCCCCGGCGCCCGCTCCACCGCCGGTGGCCACGGAGCCGGCGGATGAACCGCTGGCCGACGGGATTGCCCTGGACGGCGCGGAAGATGACGCTGAATTCATCGTGGCCCCCCGGGCGATCGATGAGCGCGTGGCTTGGCAGCTGGTGTCGATCATGCGCGATGTGGTCCAGCGCGGCACCGGTACCGCGGCACGCTCCATCGGGCGCGAGGACGTGGGCGGCAAGACCGGCTCCACCAATGACTTCCGCGACGCCTGGTTCGCCGGCTTTGGCGGCAACCTGGCCACCTCTGTGTGGGTGGGGCGCGATGACAACCGCTCACTGGGCCGGCGCGAGTATGGCGGCCGCTCGGCGCTGCCGATCTGGATCGATTACATGGCCGCGGCGCTGGAAGGCCAGCCGCTGATGCCGCACGAGGTCCCGGACGGGCTGGTGCAGGTGAACGTGAGCGAGGGCGGGCGGCTGCTTCCGGCCGGCTCCGGCGGACGCTCCGAGTACGTCAAGGTCGAGGACCTGGAGCGGATGGCGGCGGAGATTGACGACGGATTTGATGATTCGATGCCGGCCGAAGAGGTGTTCGATATTTTCTGAACGCAGCGACCATGGCCCGGCGCCAGCTCCACTGTATGAGCGCCTGTCACATCTGCCGGGCTACAGTCAGACCCCGTGTCTGTGAGGGAGAACGCCATGTCACGCCCCCGCCAGCACGCCGAGAGTCGCACCCGTGAGCGCCGGCTGCGGCTGGCCCACGAAGCCGCCCGGCTCATGAGCGAAGGCGGGATCAGCGATTTCCGCCAGGCCAAGCAGAAAGCCGCCAGCCGGCTGGGAATCCACGACGACGCATCCCTGCCCCGCAACAGCGAGGTCGAGCAAGCGCTGCGTGAGTACCAGCGGCTGTTCCAGGGACCAGAGCAGGACGACGCGCTGCGACTGCGCCGGCAAGCCGCGCTGGATGCGCTTGAATTTTTTGCACCATTCCAGCCGCGCCTGGTGGGACCGGTGCTGGATGGAACAGCCGACGCCAACTCGGCGGTGGCATTGCAGCTTTATCCGGAACATCCGGAAGAGGTGCCTCTGTTCCTGGACGAACATGGCATCCCGGCGACCGAGCGCAGCCGCAGGATCCGCCTGGACCGCAGCCGCAGCGGGGACTTCCCGGTGTGGGTGTTCAGCGCCGACGACCTGACGATCGACCTCACTGTGCTGCCGCAGCTGGCATTGCGCCAGGCGCCGCTGTCGAACATCGACGAGAAGCCCATGCCCCGGGCCAGCGCCTCGCAGCTGAAACTGCTGCTGGCCGAGGACCCTGCCGCGTAGGAGCGCGCCATGCGCGCGAGGCCGCGTGAAAAAGAAAACGCCCCGGGGTTGCCGGGGCGTTTCTCAGACGATGCAGCGGCGGCTCAGCGCTTGTCGACCGGCACGTAGTCGCGCAGGTCGGAGCCGGTGTAGATCTGCCGAGGACGGCCGATCTTGGCTTCCGGATCCACCTGCTGCTCCAGCCAGTGCGCCACCCAGCCGGCGGTACGGCCAATGGCGAACATGACGGTGAACATCTCGGTCGGGATCTTCAGCGCCTTGTAGATGATGCCGCTATAGAAGTCGACGTTCGGGTACAGCTTGCGCTCGACGAAGTAGTCGTCCTTGAGCGCCGCTTCTTCCAGCTTCATCGCCACGTCCAGCAGCGGGTCGTCCACGCCCAGCTCGTCCAGCACCTTGTGGGTCATCTCGCGGATGATCTTGGCGCGCGGGTCGAAGTTCTTGTACACGCGGTGGCCAAAGCCCATCAGGCGGAAGCCGGAGCTCCGATCCTTGGCCTTTGCAATGGCCGCATCCACGTTAGCCGGATCGCCGATCTCTTCGAGCATCTTCAGCACGGCTTCGTTGGCGCCACCGTGTGCAGGTCCCCACAGCGCGGCAATGCCCGCCGAAACGCAGGCGTACGGGTTGGCACCGGTGGAGCCCACCAGGCGCACCGTGGAGGTGGAGGCGTTCTGCTCGTGGTCGGCATGCAGGATGAACAGCAGATCCAGCGCCTTGGCCACCACCGGGTTGAGCTCAAGCTGGTCACCCGGGGCTTCGAACATCATGTGCAGGAAGCGGGTGGAGTAATCGAGCTTGTTCTTCGGGTTGGCGATCGGCCAGCCAATGGAATAGCGGTAAGCGGCGGCCGCCAGGGTCGGCATCTTGGCGATCAGCCGGACCGCAGCCATGCGCCGCTGCTCCGGATCGTTCAGATCCAGGGTGTCGTGGTAGAAAGCGGACAGCGAGGCCACCGAACCGCACAGCATGGCCATCGGATGTGCATCGTGGCGGAAGCCGGTGAAGAAGTTCTTCAGCGCCTCGTGCATCATCGTGTGATGGGTCACGTCATGCTCGAAGCCGGCCATCTGGTCGGCAGTCGGCAATTCGCCGTTGATCAGCAGGTAGGCCACTTCGAGGAAGCTGGACTTGCCGGCCAGTTGGTCGATCGGGTAGCCGCGGTAGAGCAGCACGCCCTCGTCGCCGTCGATGTAGGTGACCGCCGACTTGCAGGAAGCGGTGGCGGTGAAGCCGGAATCGTAGGTAAAGCAGCCGGTCTGCTTGGGCAGGGTGGCAATATCGATGCAGGGATTGCCCAGGGTGCCCTTGAGCACCGGAAGGGTCACCGACTTGCCGCCGGCGTCCAGCGAGACCTGGTCAAAATCTGACACGGTTCACTCCTATTCAGAGCGCTTCGTCATCCACGGCCGAGGGCCGGGGAGAAGCGTGTGTTCGCGTAAGGGGAGGAGCAGCGGCCACGGCCACCGCAACAGGCCAATTATCGCATACCGCGCCCGCGGACCACTGCGCCCTTGGTTGAATCCGGGCCTGGGGCCGGCCTTGCAGGAACGCAAACGGCCGCCCAGTGGCGGCCGTTGCGGAACACGCCCCGCACAGCGGGGGCGCGGCGATTACTTGGAGTAGCGCCTGCGGAACTTGTCGACCCGACCGCTGGTGTCAACGATCTTGTTCTGGCCCGTGTAGAACGGATGCGAGGCCGAAGAAACTTCGACCTTGACCAGCGGGTACTCGTTGCCGTCTTCCCACTTGATCGTCTCCTTCGCGGAGGAGGCCAGGGTGGAACGGGTAAGGATCTTGAAATCCGAGGTCACGTCCTGGAACACGACCTCGCGGTATTCGGGATGGATATCGGCCTTCATGGCGGCACCGGCAATACGGGGAGCCGGGCATTGTACCCCCTCTTCTCCCGCGACTGCAATCGCCGCCTACCCGGCCGCCAGCGCCCCGGAAACCAGCGATTCGAACCGGTCCTGGTCATAGCGCATCAGGATGCGGGCGTTGTCAGCGGCCCCGGTCTGGCGCTGCCAGTCCACCACCGTCATGCCGCGGCTGTGGCGGCCATCCAGCTCCACCACCACCGGGCGTTCCGGCGTATCCAGCGCGCCATCCGGCTCCAGTGCCCAGGCCATGGCCAGCGCGTCGGCGGCGTACCAGCGCGGACCGCGGCTGTCGGCGGACCAGCGCCGCGTGTGGCGGGAGATCGCTTCGTAGAAGTCCGCCCGCGCGGTACCCGCGGCCAGCCAGCGGTCAACGTGCTCATGTGGCAGGCCGTGCGCCACCACCGCCTCCCAGTCGGCGAGATCCAGGTTGGGGAAGGCCTCGAACACGATGTGCGCGGCCTCCGGGTCAAAGGCGATGTTGAACTCCGCCGCCGGAGTGATGTTGCCGCGCGCGGTCACCGCTCCACCCATCACCACCAGCCGCTTGATCCGCTGCGGCAGGGTGGGATCCAGGCGCAGCGCCAGGGCCAGGTTGGTCAGCGGCCCCAGCGCCACCAGCAGCAGCTGCCCGGCATGGGCATGGGACTGACGCAGGATGGCCAGCGCCGCGTGCTCCGCGTCTGCCTGCAGCGTCGCCGGCGCATAGCCCACATCCCCGAAACCGTCCTTGCCATGCACGTTGGCCGCATCCACGGCCGGGTGCAGCAGCGGCGTGGCGGCACCGGCGTGCACCGGCACCCGCGCATCGCACAGCTCAACCAGCTTGAGTGCGTTGGCGACGGTGTGCTCCAGCCCCACATTGCCAGCGGCCACTGTCAGGCCAACCACCTCGTGCCCGGGGTGGTTGAACGCCATCAGCAGGGCCAGGGCGTCGTCCACGCCCGGGTCGGTATCGATCAGAAGGGGAATGCGTTCGTCCATGGGTCAATATCCTCCACGCGGCGCTGCGCCGCGTCCAATAGATTTTCAGGCGCCAGCGTACCGCGCGGCACTGCCGACCCAGCGGTCAACCAGGCGATCAGCCATTTCCGGTCGCTCGCGCAGCAGACGGTCGGCCAGCCTTTGCACCTCGGGCAGCAGGTCGGCATCGCGCACCAGGTCCGCCACCCTGAAAGCAGCCAGTCCGGTCTGCCTCGTGCCCAACAGCTCGCCTGGCCCACGCAGCTCCAGGTCACGTTCGGCAATCATGAAACCGTCAGTGGTCTCGCGCATGGTTTCCAGCCGCTGCCGCGCCATCTGCGACAGCGGCGACTGATACAGCAGCACGCAGCTGGAAGCCTCGCTGCCCCGCCCCACCCGGCCGCGCAGCTGGTGCAGCTGCGACAGGCCCAGGCGCTCGGCGTTTTCCACGATCATCAGCGAGGCGTTGGGCACGTCCACACCAACCTCGATCACCGTGGTGGCCACCAGCAGGTCGATGCCACCGTCCTTGAACCGGTGCATGGTGCCCTGCTTTTCCGCTGCCTTCATGCGCCCGTGCACGAGACCCACGCGCAGGCCTTCCAGGGCGCCGGTGAGCAATTCAAACGTTCCCTGCGCGGCCTGTGCCACCACCTCGTCGCTCTCATCGATCAGGGTGCAGACCCAATAGGCCTGGCGGCCCTGGGCGCACGCGGCACGGATGCGTTCGATCAGCTCCGGCCGCCGCTCTGCACTCAGCACCACGGTCTGCACCGGCGTGCGACCGGGCGGCAGTTCATCAATGGCGGACACATCCAGATCGGCGTAGGCGGCCATGGCCAGGGTGCGCGGGATTGGCGTGGCCGTCATCACCAGCTGGTGCGGCACCTGGCCGGCCACCGCTCCCTTGTCGCGCAGCGCCAGCCGCTGGTGCACGCCGAAGCGGTGCTGCTCGTCGATGATCGCCAGGCCCAGATCACGAAAGGCCACGCCTTCCTGCATCAGCGCATGCGTGCCCACCACGACCTGTGCACGTCCGTCGGCCACTTCTTCCAGGGTGCGCGCACGCTCCCTTGCCGGCAGCTTGCCGGCCAGCCAGGCCACCCGCACGCCAAGCGGCTCGAACCAGCGGCGAAAGCTGGCATGGTGCTGCTCGGACAGCAGTTCGGTGGGCGCCATCATGGCCACCTGGACGCCGGATTCCACCCCGGCAACAGCCGCCAGCGCGGCCACCACGGTCTTGCCGCTGCCCACGTCGCCCTGCACCAGGCGCAGCATCGGTATCGGCCGGGCAATATCGCCAAGCACCTGGGCCAGCACCCTTTCCTGCGCGCCGGTCAGGGCAAAGGGCAAGGTGGAGCGCAGCCGGACACCGAGATCTCCGTCCCCGGCAAGCACCGGCGCAGCGTGCTGCTGCTGGGCAATGCGGTGGCGGCGCAGGCTCAGGTGATGGGCGAGCAGCTCTTCCAGGATCAGGCGCCGCTGCGCGGGATGGGCGACCGCCAGCAATGCGGCGACATCCGCGTCGGCCGGAGGCCGGTGCACGGTCAACAAGGCTTCGCGCAGCGGCGGCAGTCCGCGTGACTGCAGCTCGTCGGCGGGCAGCGATTCCAACGCTTCCCCATCCGGCAACCGGTCCAGCGCGTGACCGATCATCCGCCGCATCGCAGTCGCTCCGATACCCTCGATCTGCGGATACACCGGGTGCAGCCGCTCATCCAGCGCCCCACCGTCGTCCACGCCCAGCAGCCGGTAGCTGGGATGAACAATCTCCAGCCCATGCTGGCCCGGTCGCGGCGTGCCATAGCAGCGCACCCGCTCACCCACCCGGAACTGCGCTGCCTGCGCCGCACGGAAGTGGAAAAAGCGCAGTACCAGCGTTGCGCGCGAGCCGTCGCCGATGGCCACCCGCAGGGTAGGCCGGTAGCGGAAGCCGCGCTCCACCGCTTCGATGACCCCTTCCACTTGGCAGGCGATACCGGACTGCAGGTCCCGGATCGGCACGATCCGGGTGCGGTCCTCGTACTGGCGCGGCAGCTGGGTCCACAGGTCCTGCAGGGTCAGCAGGCCCCGGGAAGCCAGTTTCTCAGCGGTTTTTGCGCCTACGCCCGGCAGGGACGACAGCAGCTGCGCTGCGGGATCGACAGGGTTCAGTCCAGCACCATGACCGCATCGACCTCGAACGCCGCATCCTTGGGCAGGCCCGCCACCTCGATGGTGGAACGCGCGGGATACGGGGCGGTGAAGTAGTCGGACATGACCGAGTTGACCACCGCGAACTCGTCCAGGTCGGTCAGGTACAGGCCAAGGCGCATGATGTCGTCCAGAGTGCCGCCCGCCTCTTCGGCCACCGCCTTGAGCGAGTCAAAAGCGCGCCGCGCCTGGGCCTCGATGCCGCCTGGCACCAACTCGCCGGTGGCCGGATCGAGCGGGATCTGGCCGGAGAAATACACCGTGTTGCCGCTGCGCACGGCCTGCGAGTAGGGGCCGATCGCGGCGGGCGCGAGTTCGGTATTGATCGGGGTACGGGCCATCAAGAGCTCCAGATGAAAGTCATCCGGTGATGATAGTAGGAGCGCGCATGGCGTGCTGCTACAGGCGTTGGACGCCGTGCACCACGCCCAGACGCCGCACCTTGCGGATCACATCGGCCAAGTGCTTGCGGTTGCGGACCGCGATCGAGAAGCGGATCGCAGCCACGTTGCTGTCGCGCTCCAGGTAATCGACGCCGTCGATGTTGGACTCCACCCGGGCGATGGCTGCGGCCACCTGGGCCAGCACGCCGGGCCGGTTCTCCACCTCCACCCGCAGGCTGGTGCTGTAATCGCCCTCGACCTCGCGATCCCAGCCGATCCCCACCCAGCGATCGGGCGACTTGCGGTATTCCGCCACGTTGGGACATTCGATCCTGTGCACCATGATGCCCCTGCCGGCCGTGTGGTAGCCCATGATGTCGTCGCCCGGAATCGGCAGGCAGCAGTTGGCGAAGGTGATGACCCCACGCTCGTTGCCGGTGATGAGAATGCGTTCCCCGGGGCCCGCGGACTGCACGGTGGCAAACAGACCTTCGCTCTCACCGCTGCCCTGGACCAGGGTCTGCGCCACCTGGTTGGGCATGCGGTTGCCCAGCGCGATGTCCGCCAGCAGCTCTTCCAGGCGCCGATAGCGCAGCTCCGTCAGGTAGGCGTCAAGCCGGTCGGGGGGCAGGCGCTCAAGCGAGCTGCCGAGGTTTTCCAACGCCCGGTCCAGCATGCGGTGGCCCAGCTGCACAGCATCTTCGTGCTCGAGCTGCTTGAGCTGTTGGCGGATGGCCGTGCGTGCCTTGCCGGTCGCCACGAACTCCAGCCACTGCGGCTTGGGCGTGGCCGACTTGGCCGTGATCACTTCCACCTGCTGTCCGCTGGACAGCCGGGTGCGAAGAGGAACCAGGCGCCGGTCCACCCGCGCGGCCACCGCCCGGTTGCCCAGGTCCGTGTGCACCGCGTAAGCGAAATCGACCGCAGTGGCATTGCGCGGCAGGGACAGGATGTCGCCATTGGGCGTGAACAGATACACCTCGTCCGGGAACAGGTCGACCTTGACGTTCTCGAGGAATTCCAGCGACGAGCCCGTGGCCTGCTGCGACTCGAGCAGGCCGGAAATCCACGAATGGGCCCGTATCTGCGCGCTGGTGGGCGCGCCGCCGTGTTTATAGGCCCAGTGCGCCGCGATTCCGCGCTCGGCGATCAGGTCCATTTCCTCGGTCCGGATCTGCACCTCGATGGGCGAGCCGTACGGGCCGAACAGCACCGTGTGCAGCGACTGGTAGCCGTTGGCCTTGGGGATGGCAACGAAGTCGCGGAAGCGCCCGTCCACCGGCTTGTAGACCGAATGCACCACGCCCAGCGCGTGGTAGCAGTCCGGCACGGTGTTCACGATGACCCGGAAGCCGAAAACGTCCATCACCTGCTTGAACGACTTTGCCTCGGCCTGCATCTTGGTATAGATGCTCCACGGCGACTTGACCCGACCCACCAGCCGGTACTCCAGGTCCTGGTTGGTCAGCCGCTGGGCCAGCTGCGCCTCGATCCTTGCCAGCGCCTCGCGGCGCACCAGCGGCTGCGAGCGGATGCGTTTTTCAAGCACCGCGTGGCGCACCGGATGCAGCGCGCGGAAGCCCAGGTCCTGCAGCTCGCTCTTGATCGCGTTCATGCCCAGGCGCTGGGCGATCGGCGCATAGATTTCCAGCGTCTCGCGCGCGATCCGCTCGCGGGCCTCGCTGGTCTGCGCGCCCAGGGTGCGCATGTTGTGCAGGCGGTCACCGAGCTTGATCAGGATCACGCGCAGGTCACGCGCCATCGCCAGCATCATCTTGCGGAAGCTTTCCGCAGTGGCTTCCTGGCGGCTGCTGAAATGCAGCTTGTCCAGCTTGGTGACCCCGTCCACCAATTCGGCAACGGTCTCGCCGAATTCGCTGGCCAGCTCCTCGCCGGTCAGCGGGGTGTCTTCGATGGTGTCGTGCAGGATCGCCGCCACCAGCGTTTCCAGGTCCACCTTCAGCTCGGCCAGCACCTTGGCCACCGCAACCGGGTGGGTGATGTAGGGCTCGCCGGACTTGCGCATCTGCCCTTCATGGGCACACGCACCCACCGCCCACGCGCGGCGCAATACCAGCCGCTGGCTGTCATCCAGGTAGCTGGCCGCCTGCTCCAGCTCGCGCACGTAACCGGGCAGCGCTTCGTCGGCCGGCGCTTGGATCCGGTGGATGGCCAGAGGGGTCGGAGTCATGTCCCCAGCGTAGCCGGGGAAGTCGCAATGGGGAATGGGCAATCACGCGCGCGCCGGACGGAACCGCCAGGCCGGAAAGCAAACGGCCCCGCTTGAAGCGGGGCCGTTGCGTTCGCGGGCTGCGCCGGCACAGCGGCGCGCACGGATCGGTCAGACTTCGTCGCCCTTGGCCTCTTCGTCGGCGACCACTTCGGCGGCGGCCCACTCCAGCGCCTCGCGCTCCTTGCGCTCGCGCTCGGCCTTGTCGACGGCTTCAATGTAATCATTGTCGATCGCACGCGCGGCGATCTCGCGCAGCGCAAGGACAGTCGGCTTGTCATCGTTGCCGCTGTTGTCGATCTGGGCTTCCACCCCGTTGGCCAGCTGGCGGGCGCGTTTAGCGGCCATCATGACCAGTTCGAAGCGGTTGTCGACCACTTCCATGCAATCTTCCACGGTAATACGGGCCATACGGGCTCCCGGCGACCCTCGGGCCGCGCGAATGTTGGGGACAGGACCGGCAATTTTACCGGAAACACCACCCACGACGCAAGCACGCGCCTTTCAAATCAATGGCTTGAGCCTGCGGAACGCCGTCGATCGATCAGTCTTCCCGCAACAGCGCCTTCAATAGCTGGCCGTGGCGCTGCTGCTGCTGCGCGCGACGCAGGCGGCTGGCAACGAAGATCGCGCACATTTCATCCACCGCCGCATCGAAATGCTCGTTGACGATCAGGTAGTCGAACTCGTCATGGCGCGCCATCTCGTCGCGGGCCGCGGCCAGGCGCCGGGCAATGACCTCGTCGCTGTCCTGGCCACGCTTGCGCATCCGCTCCTCGAGCGCCGCGCGCGACGGCGGCAGGATGAAAATGCCCACCGCGTCAGGCACCTGGGCGCGGACCTGGCGGGCGCCCTGCCAGTCGATCTCCAGCAGCACATCGCGACCTGCAGCCAGCTGCGGTTCCACCGATTGCTTGGCCGTTCCTTTCAGGTCCCCGTGCACCCGGGCGTGCTCGAAGAACTCGCCGGCTTCGACCATGCGCTCGAATTCGGCCTCATCCACGAAGTGATAGTGCCGGCCGGTTTGCTCACCCGGCCGCGGCGGCCGCGAGGTGAAAGAAATCGACAGGCTCACCGACGGATCCCGCACCAGGCAGGCGTTGACGATGCTGGATTTGCCCGCCCCCGAAGGCGCGGCCACGATGAACAGCGTTCCGCGCATCCCGTCACTCAAGGTTCTGCACCTGCTCGCGTATCTGGTCGATCAACACCTTCAGCTCCACCGCCGCCTGCGAGGAACGCCGATCCACTGATTTGGAGCCGAGGGTGTTGGCTTCCCGATTGAACTCCTGCAGCAGGAAATCCAGCCGCCGGCCCACCGGGCCGCCCTGCGCCAGCACCCGGCCGATCTCGTCAATATGACTGTCCAGCCGGTCCAGCTCTTCGTCCACATCCAGCTTCTGCAGCCACAGCACCAGCTCCTGCTCCAGGCGGTCCGGGTCCAGCGGCTGCGCCAGGTCGGCTACGCGCGCCTCGAGCCGATCGCGCAGGCCCTGGCGGATTCCCGGGATCATCGTGCGCACTTCGCCCACGATCCGGGCGATGCCTTCCACCCGCTCCCGAATCACCGTGGCCAGCTTGTCGCCTTCGCGCTCACGCGCCGCCAGGAATTGGGCCAGCACCTCGTCCAGCAACGACAGCGCGTCGGCTTTGAGGCCTTCCGCGTCCACCGCCAGCGTCTGCATCACGCCCGGCAGCTGCAGCAGCCCGGTGACATCGGTGGTCAGTCCCGGGAAGCGGCCCTGCAACGACTGCGCCAGGCCCGCCAGCTGCTCCAGCGCGGCCTCATTCACACCCAGCGACTGGGCGGCCTCCGAACGCAACCGGATCACCAGGTCCAGCTTGCCGCGGGTCACGCAGGCGGCCACCCGCTCGCGCAGCGCAGGCTCCAGCGCGCGCAATTCGTCCGGCAGGCGGGTGCCCAACTCGAGGAAACGGTGGTTGACCGCGCGCAGCTCGCAGCCGAGCGTGCCCCAGGCGGTGCTGCGTTCGGCCGCTGCATAGGCGGTCATGCTTCTGGTCATTGCTGGGCAAAGGTTTCTGGCGGAGGCGCAGTATGCCACTGCGCGACGCCGCGGCGCCGTGGAACGGCGGCTGCTAGACTGCCCCGCCCCCATTTTCAAGCTGCCCATGACCTCTATCCAGCGTCCCAGCGGCCGCGCTCCCGACCAGCTGCGCGAAGTGCGCCTGGAGCGCGGCTTTACCCGTCACGCCGAAGGATCGGTACTCGTTTCGTTCGGCGACACCCGGGTGCTGTGCACCGCCAGCGTTGAAGAACGCGTGCCGGGCTTCCTGCGCGGCAAGGGCGAAGGCTGGGTCACCGCCGAATACGGCATGCTGCCCCGCGCCACCCACACCCGCAACGACCGTGAGGCCGCCCGCGGCAAGCAGGGCGGACGCACCCTGGAGATCCAGCGCCTGATCGGCCGCTCGCTGCGCGCCTGCGTGGACCGCGCTGCGCTGGGCGAGCGCACCATCACCCTGGACTGCGATGTGCTGCAGGCCGATGGCGGCACCCGCACCGCTGCCATCACCGGTGCCTACGTGGCCCTGGTGGACGCGGTGCGCAGCCTGATGAAGCAGCGCAAGATCCTGCGTGATCCGCTGTACGGCGCGGTGGCCGCGGTCTCGGTGGGCCAGTACCGGGGCGTACCGGTGCTGGACCTGGACTATGCCGAAGACAGCGACTGCGATACCGACATGAACGTGGTCATGAACGACGGCGGCGGCTTTATCGAATTGCAGGGCACGGCCGAAGGCCACGCATTCCGCCGCGACGAGCTTGATGCCATGGTGGCATTGGCCGAAGACGGGATCCGCCAGCTGTTCGAGCTCCAGGCCCAGGCGCTGGCCGCCGGCAAGTGAAGCTCGTCCTGGCCAGCAACAACGCCGGCAAGCTGGCCGAGTTCAGCCGGCTGCTGGAAGGCAGCGGCCTGCAGGTTCTGCCACAGGCGGAATTCGGGGTGGCCGATGTCGAGGAAACCGGCCTGACGTTCGTCGAGAACGCGCTGCTCAAGGCGCGGCACGCTGCCCGGGCCACCAGGCTGCCGGCGCTGGCCGATGATTCGGGGCTGTGCGTGGACGCCCTTGGCGGAGCCCCGGGGCTGTATTCGTCCCGTTACGCTGGCCCCGAGGCTGATGCGGCGGCCAACGTCGCCAAGCTGCTCCAGGCGCTGCAGGATGTGCCGGAAGCCCGCCGCGGCGCGCGCTTTCACTGCGCGCTGGTGCTGCTGCGGCATCCGGAAGATCCGCAGCCGCTGATCGCCGAGGGCAGCTGGGAAGGCCGGATCCTGCCCGCGCCGCGCGGCAGCCACGGCTTCGGCTACGATCCGGTATTCCTGGATCCGGACCACGGGCTGAGCGCGGCCGAAATGGATCCGGCGATCAAGAACCGCATCGGCCATCGCGGCCGCGCCCTGGAACAGCTGCGCCAGCGCCTGCCCGGTTTCCTGAGCTAACCCCGCCGCCCGCGCGACGCTACGCCGCGCCCCACGCGAGCCCCTCTACAATAGTGGGATGCTGATCACACCGCCGCTGACCCTGTACGTGCACCTGCCCTGGTGCGTGCGCAAATGCCCGTACTGCGATTTCAACTCGCACCAGGCGCGCGGCGAGCTGCCGTTTGACGCCTATGTGGACGCCCTGCTGGCCGATCTGGACCACGACCTGCCGCTGGTCTGGGGCCGCCCCGTGCACGCGGTGTTCTTCGGCGGCGGCACCCCCAGCCTGTTTCCGCCCGCTGCCATCGATCGGTTCCTGCAGGGCGCCGCGGCCAGGCTCCGCTTCATGCCGGGCCTGGAAATAACGCTGGAAACCAATCCGGGCACCGCCGAGCACGGCCGTTTTCCCGATTACCTGGCCGCAGGCGTGAACCGGCTCAGCTTCGGCATCCAGAGCTTCGATGACGGCTGCCTGCAGCGGCTGGGCCGGATCCACGACAGCGCCCAGACCGAAGCGGCGGTGAAGCAGGCGCAGGATGCCGGCTTCGACAACTTCAACCTGGACCTGATGTACGCCCTGCCCGGCCAGGACCTGGCCATGGCCGAATACGATGTGGAGCGTGCCATCGCGCTGGATCCGGCGCACATTTCCCATTACCAGCTCACTTTGGAACCCAACACGCTGTTTGCCGCACGGCCGCCGTCCGGGATCCCCGACGATGATCTGGCCTGGTCCATGCAGGATGCCTGTCAGGCACGCCTGGCCGCAGCCGGCTACCAGCACTATGAGATTTCCGGCTACGCCCGGCCCGGCCGGCAGTGCGCGCACAACCTCAACTATTGGCGCTATGGCGACTACCTGGGGATTGGTGCCGGCGCCCACGGCAAGCTGACGCTCGGCTCGGAACAGACGATCCTGCGCCGCTGGAAACTCAAGCACCCGACCGCGTGGCTTTCCGTGGCCGGCAGCGATGCGGCAATCGGCGGGGATGAGCGGGTGGCGCCATCGCAGCGGCCGTTCGAGTACGCGCTCAACGTATTGAGACTCAAGGAAGGCTTCCGGCTGGAAGACTTCGAAGCGCGCTGCGGCCTGGATCGCAGCGCGATTTCCGAACCGCTGGACCGTGCCCGCCGCAACGGCTGGCTGCACGAACAGGGGGACCGCCTGGTCACCACCGCGCTGGGGGAGCGCTTTGCCAATGACGTCATGGAACTGTTCCTGCAGGACTAACCTGCCCACGCCTCCGGCCAGGCCGCGCAGTAAGGGGCTCGCTGGCCCGGCCGCTGCGAGCATGGTAATTACTCTGGTCGATCCGTCTGGAGGGAGCCGCAATGACGTTCACTACCGCTGCTTCTGACCTGCCACGGCGGACCAGCCTCGCCACTGCAGATCTTCCGGACCGCGTGCGCCGGACACTGGACCGGGCGCTGATGATGGTGTCCGAAGAACTGGACCACGGCATGGAGCGGATGCTGCTGGAGTTCGAGCGCGAACTGTTCCGGCTCGCCGACCAGGCCCGCCACCCCACGCTTGAATCGGGCTACATGCAGGCCCTGCACAGCTTCCGGCTCAACCGTGCCGACCTGCTGCCACAGTTCATGATCGAGGTGGAGTCCGCGCTGGCCGGGCTGCGCTCCTCGGCAGAGCCGCAGCCGGCCAAATCCGCCGATGACGCCCCGCTGAGTTTCCGTAACCTCAGCCTGGTCGAAGAGTCGGTCATGGATGAAGACACCGTCCTGCGCGAGGTGGCCAGCCGCCAGGAAGGACGCTCCACGCTGGCCCTGCACCTGCTGGGCCAGCGCTTCGGCGTGCTGGCCGGTGCGCCGGCATTTGATTCCGTCCGCCTGCCCCTGGGTCCACACGCCCTGTGCAGGGCGATCCATACCGCGGCCGTGGCGCTGGAAATCACCCACGACGCCCGCCTGCTGCTGTATCGCATGTTCGATCGCCAGCTGATGGCCGGCTATCCGCAGCTGCTGGACCGGATGAACCAGTTGCTGGTCGATGAAGGCATCCTCCCCGCCCTCACCTTCGTGCCGATCCGCGGCAGTCGGCCCGCGCCGACCGCCGTGGATCGGGCCAACCAGGATCCGGACGTTCCCGCCTCCGCTGACACCGCGTCGACACGCCGTGCCCCCGGTACGCGTCCGCATACCGCCTGGCTGGGAGAGGCACCCGGCGCTGACGCCCAGGACGACGACGAATCGGCCTTCGCCATGTTCCAGCAGCTGCTTTCAGGCCGCCGCGAGCTGATCGACAAGCTGCGGGCGGATACAGCCCCCGGCACCCGCCAGCAGCTGAACACCACCGACCTGATCCAGGCCCTGCAGGGTCTGCAGGCCCTGCCGGCCGCCAGCCGCGGCAACCTGGCCGAGATCAAACGGACTGTGCTTGCCCGGGCGCGCCAGCAGCATGGGCAGGCATCGACGCTTCTGCCAGAGGACAACGACACCTTTGAACTGGTCGGCCTGCTCTACGACCAGATTGAAAGCGAAATCCGCACCGATGCACCCACCACGCCGCTGGTGCGCGAGCTGCAGCTGCCCTTGCTGCGCCTGGCACTGCGCGACCGCGGTTTCTTCCTGCACCCGGGCCACCCGGCCCGGCAGCTGCTCAACACCATTGCCGAGAGCGCCGCCCGCTGGAGCGCACGGGACGAGCTTGACCAGGGGTTCGTACAGTCGCTCAGGCAGACGGTGGAAGAAGTTGTCAGCGGGTTCGATGACGATCCGACCGTCTTCTCCCGGGCCAATGACAGCCTGCAGCAGCAGGTGCATGCACAGATCCGCAAGGCGGAAACCCTGGAAAAGCGCCATATCGAGGCCGCCCAGGGCAAGGAAAAGCTGGAGGCCGCCAAGCTGCAGGCCGCCCAGGTGCTGGAAGAGACCGTAGGCGACCAGCGCCTGCCGCGGTTCGTGCGGGCGCTGCTCAACCAGGCCTGGGCCGATGTGCTCACCCTGACCCTGCTGCGCCAGGGCGAGGACTCCGAGGCGTGGCGGAACCAGCTGGATGCCACCGCGCAGATCGTCCGGGCCTGTGCCCGCGAAGGCGGGCCGGCCGTACCCGAACTGACCGGACTGGTGGAAGCATCGCTCAGCCAGGTGGGCTACCACGCCGAGGAAGCGGCGGTGATCGCCCAGCGCCTGACCGGCAGCATCGACGAGAGCGACGAAGACCCCACCTCGCGCACCGAACTGGCGATGAAGCTCAAGGCGCGCGTACGCCTGGGCGAGGAAAAGGTTCGCGAAAAGAAGGCCCCGCTGCCACCCCGCACTGCGCTGGAGCAGGCCCACTACGACCAGCTGCGGGTGCTGCCGTTCGGCAGCTGGATCGAGTTCGTCACCAACCAGCAGGGCCACATCGTCCGCCGCCGCTTGTCCTGGTACAGCCGCATCACCGACAACGCGCTGTTCGTGAACCAGCGGGGCCAGCGCGTGGGTGAGCAGAGCCTGGACAGCCTGGCCCGGCTGATGGCCGCGGACCAGGCGCGCCTGGTCACCGCCGAGCGCGGGCGCCTGGTCGACCGGGCCTGGCAGGCAGCGGTCAGCGCGCTGCGCAGCTTCGCCGGTCGCGGCGACAACCCGCACACCACAAAGGCCACCGCATGATGCAGGATTACAGGCGCACGAAGCGCCGCAAGGCACATCACCCCATCCCGGTCAGCGACGCCATGACCGGCCAGGTGGTCGGCAACATCGGCAACCTGTCCGAGTCGGGCATGCTGCTGATGGCCAGCGGGCCACTGGTCAACGATGCGCTGTACCAGTTCTGTTTTTCGCTCCCCGGATCGGACGGTCAGACCACCGAGCTTGAACTCGGCGCCCACCTGCTGTGGTCCGACCAGGCCAGCGCGCCTGGACAGCACTGGGTCGGCTTCCGCTTCATCGGCCTAGGCGAGCAGCAGCTGGTCCGCCTGCGCGGCTGGGTCAGCACCCCGGGGAGCCAGTACGCCTGAGGCGCCGCTTGGGCAGTCAGCGGCGGATGGGAGACAATGTGACGTTTCAAACAGGTCCCATGCCATGACTTCCAATCCCGCCCAGCTCTATCAGCAACACCTTCAGGTTCTGCAGCAGCGCGCCGCCGTTGCGCTCGAGCGCGGCGGCTTCGATCATCTGGTGATACCCAGTGGAACCCTGCATTACCACCTGTTCGACGACCGCGATTACCCCTATGCGACCAACCCGCAGTTCAAGGCCTGGGCGCCGCTGACTTCCCATCCCGGCAGCTGGCTGGTGGTGACCCCCGGGGAACGGCCAAAGCTGGTGTACCTGCAGCCGTTCGATTACTGGCACGTGGTACCGGAGGCGCCGTCGGGCTACTGGGCCGGTCATTTCGACATCGTGGTGATCCGCGAGCCCGACCAGGCGCTCGAGCACCTGCCCCGGGATCCTGCCCGCTGCGCCATCCTCGGCGAACCGCAAAGCGCGCTGGGCAGCTTCAGCCCCAACAACCCGGACGCGGTGCTGCAGTACCTGGACTATCACCGCGCGTACAAGACGCCGTACGAAATCGAGATGCTGCGCAAGGCCAACCGCCGCGGCGTGCGCGCGCACCGCGCAGCCGAACGTGCGTTCCGCGCCGGCGCCAGCGAGTTCGGCATCCACCTGGCCTATTGCCAGGCCGCCGGCCAGGACGCCAATGACCTGCCCTATGGCAACATCGTTGCGCTCAACGAACACGCCGCCGTGCTCCACTACACCGAACGTGACCGGGTGCCGCCAGCGTCGCTGCGCAGCTTCCTCATCGACGCCGGTGCCGCCCACGCCGGCTACGCCGCCGACATCAGCCGCACCTATGCCAGCGACACGGGCAGCGAGTACCAGGCCCTGATCGAAGCGGTCGACCGCGCGCAGCAGGAATTGAACGCCCGCTTCACCGCCGGCACTGATTTCCGCCAGGTGCACCTGGATGCACACCTGACCCTGGCCGGGGTACTGAAGGACTTCGGCGTGCTGCGCACCAGCCCGGAAGCGGCGCTGGAGGCCGGCGTGAGCTCGGCCTTCTTCCCGCACGGCCTGGGCCACGGCATCGGCCTGCAGGTGCACGATGTGGCCGGCTTTGCCGCCAGTGATGCCGGCGGCAGGATCGACACGCCCGAAGGCCACCCGTTCCTGCGCTTCACCCGCGTGCTGGAGCCGGGGATGGTGATGACCAACGAGCCGGGCGTGTACTTCATCGACATGCTGCTGGACAAGGTCCGCGAGGGCGCGCATGCCGACAGCGTGGACTGGGAGCGGGTTGAAGCATTCCGCCCCTACGGCGGCGTGCGCATCGAAGACGACCTGGTGATTACCGACGGCGAGCCGGTGAACCTGACCCGCGAGGAATTCGACGCGGCCTGACCCGGGTCGAACAGTCCGGGCTCAGCACCGGGCCGCTGCCATGAATGCTTCCACCTCGTCCGCGCTGCGGGCGAGGTTCGTGGTCAGCACTTCGTGCCCTTCCCGGGTGATCAGCACGTCATCCTCGATACGGATCCCGATCCCGCGCCACTTCGCGTCCACATCCGTGGCGTCGGGGGGCACGTAGATCCCCGGCTCGATGGTGAACACCATGCCAGGCTCGATCAGCCGCGGCTCGCCGTCGATCCTGTATTCGCCCACGTCGTGCACGTCCAGGCCCAGCCAGTGGCCGGACTTGTGCGGATAGAAGCGGCGATAGCTGCCCTGGGCAAGCACTTCTTCCAGCTGCCCCTTGAGCAGGCCCAGCGCCAGCATGCCTTCGGCCAGGACCCGCACGGCGGTTTCATGCACCGATTCGAAAGGGATTCCCGGCCGTGATTGCTCCAGCGCCGCGGCCTGGGCCGAATGGACCAGATCGTGCAGTGCGCGCTGGGCAGGACTGAACTCCCCGCTGGCGGGGAAGGTGCGACTGATGTCGGCCGCATAGCCGGCGTACTCGGCACCCGCGTCGATCAGCACCAGGTCACCAGCCGCAATGCGTGCCCGGTTCGCGCCATAATGCAGCACGCAGCCGTTGGCGCCGGCACCCACGATGCTTTCATAGGCCGCCTGGCCCCCATGGCGGCGGAACTCGTATTCCAGTTCGGCCTGCAGTTCGTATTCGTACATGCCGGGCCGCACGGCACGCATTGCCGCGGCATGCGCACGCACGCTGATCGCCGCTGCGCGACGCATCAGCACCAGTTCTTCGCGGGCCTTGAACAGCCGCATTTCATCCAGCAGGTGGCCAAGCTCGAGAAACTCGTGCGCGGCTTGGGCACGCGCCGGCGCCTGGGCCTGCACCTGCTTGAACCAGCCGATCAGCTTGAGGTCGAAATCCTCGTTGCGCCCGAAATGGTGATACACCCGCGGCCTGCCCTCCAGCAGTCCGGGGAGGATCTCGTCCATGTCGTCGATCGGATAGGCGTCATCCATGCCCAGCGCGTCCACCACGCCTTCCGGCCCCAGCCGTGGACCGTCCCAACCCTCGCGGACCGGATCCCGCTCGCGGCAGAACATCAGGCATTCGCCATGGCGGCGCCCGGGTACCAGCACCAGCACCGCCTCCGGCTCGGCGAAACCGGTCAGGTACCACAGGTTCGAGTCCTGACGGTATGCATGAAACGTGTCACCGCTACGCACCCGCTGCGGCGCCGCCGGCACGATCACGATTGCCTCCTCACCGGCCATCGCCATGAGCTGCCTGCGATGGCGCTCATGGAGGGCAGGCGATATCCCGGCCAGCGGACGCAGGCCGGGACCGGAATCCCTGACTGGACTCATGCCAAATGGGGCCTCAGTTGAAACTCTGCCGATGGCGCGGGCCCAGCGCGCAATCCCCGTGCAGCAGCAGCGCCGCCACCCGCACGAACTCCTGGATCTCGGCCAGGGCCTGCTCGTCGTCCTCGTCGCCCTCCTCCTGCGGTGTCGCGGCGGCCAGGCGGGCGATGTCGACCAGGGCTTCGCTGCCCTCTTCCGATACCGGCGGGTCCTTGCCCGCCGCCAGCCCGAAGCCGCCAAGGAACCCGCGGCACCAGTCAAACAGCGCCAGGGTCCGCTCATACAGCGGCTCCGAAGTCGCGGGCAGCAGCAAGTTGAAATCGAACTCCGGATCCTCGATCTGCGACGCCGTGGCTTCGCGCATCTGCTCCAGCCCCCGGTCGGGCGCCGGCGCTCCATCATCGGCCAGCACCTGGCCCAGCCAGCCGGGACTATTGTCACCGCCACCGGCAAGCCATCCGCAAAGGTTGCCGTGCAGTTCGAAAACGCTGACAGCCAGTCCAAGACTGCGGATCGAGTCCTGCACTTCGGCCACGGGGGGAAGAGTAGCGGTCATTGTTTCGGCCACTTTGAAAGGATCTGCAGTCTAACAACCCGGGCCTGCAGCCGCGCTTGTTGCCGAGGGGTCGACGCGCCTAAACTCAACGGGGGCGCTGCATGCTTGCAGTGCGGGGGAACAATGTGCCGATCGATCCTGCAGACCTGCGACTGCCAGGCGTCGTCATCCTTTTTCTGGTGCTGCTGGGAGTGCTGCTCCTGCGGCGGCGGCATCGTGCACGGGAGCAGCTGGATCTGCTGACAGAGCGGGAAGAGCGGCTGAAAATGGCCCTCTGGGCCACCAGTGAGCACTACTGGGAATACGACGTCAGCACCAAGCGCGTGCGTTTGCTGCAGATCGAGCCTGAAGGCCAGGCCGACGTCATGCACGAGCGGGTGGTGCCGATCGCGGCCCTGATCCATCCCGACGATTTCGAAGCCGCGGCACGCAGCATGCAGGCCTGCCTGGATGGCACCACCCGAAGCGTCGTGGCCGAGATACGCATCATTCTGGATGACGATGAACCGGTATGGATCCGGGCGCGCGGCCGCGTCGTGGCCCGCGATGAAAGCGGCGCGCCCATCCGCGTGGCCGGCACCGCCCGCGACATCAGCCGCAGCCACCAGGCCGAGCGCGAACGCCGGATCGCAGCGCAGGTGCTGCGCAGCATGGACGAGGCCGTATCGGTCGTGGACGAGAACTTCGACTTCATCTCGGTCAACCCGGCGTTTTCCCGCATCACCGGATATCAGGGCGAGGAGATCATCGGCCGCAGCGCGGCCATGCTCGACAGCGACCAGCACGACCGGGCTTTCTACCAGGATGTGCGTCGGCAGATCGCCAAGCGTGGCCATTGGAAAGGGGAAATGTGGCAGCGGCGCAAGGACGGCGAGGAATTCCTGTGCCATCTGGTGAGCAATGCCGTCACCACGAATGAAGCCGGGCAAAAGCAGTATGTCACCGTGCTCAGCGACGTCACCCAGCAGAAGCGCGCCGAGCAGGAATTGCTCTACCTGGCCAACTTCGACCCCCTGACCAGCCTGCCGAACCGGTCGATGCTGTCCGAACGCCTGTCGCGCGCCATTGTCCGCGCCCGCCGCAATGGCGGACGCATCGCGCTGTTGTTCCTTGACCTGGACCGCTTCAAGGACATCAACGATTCGCTGGGCCACGCCGCCGGCGACCGGATCCTCAGGGCGGCTGCCAGGCGCCTGCAGCAGACGGTCGGCGAGCACCACACGGTGGCCCGGCTGGGCGGCGACGAATTCACGGTGGTGCTGGAAGACCTGGAGTCCCCCGCCCATGCAGAGCGCAGCGCCCGCGAGATCATCATGGCCTTCGAAGCACCGTTGCAGCTTGATGCCCGTCAGGAAATTTCCATCTCACCATCGATCGGCATCAGCCTGTATCCCGAACACGGCCAGGTGCCAACCGAACTGATCAAGCGCGCGGACACCGCGATGTACCAGGCCAAGGCCGCTGGCCGGCGCACTTTCATGCGCTACGACGACGCCATGGATGTAGCCACCCGCAAGCGCGCGACCCTCTCCGGAGCCCTGCACAAAGTGCTCGACCGCGGCGAACTGCGTTTGGCCTTCCAGCCGCGCATGGCGCTGGCCGACTCGCACATTACCGGGGTGGAAGCATTGCTGCGCTGGTCCAGCGAAGAGCACGGCGAGATCCCCCCAGCAGACTTCATTCCCCTGGCCGAAGAAAGCGGGCTGATCCTGGAAATCGGGGAATGGGTGCTGCGCGAAGCGTGCCTGATGCTTTCCCGCTGGCAGCAGCATGGCGTGGATCCGCGCCTGGCGGTATCGATCAACGTATCGGCGCTGCAGCTGGTGCGCGGCAATTTCCCCGAAGTCGTCAAGCGGATCCTGGAAGACACCGGCCTGGCGTCTGGCCTGCTGGAGCTGGAGCTGACCGAAAGCGTGCTGATGGCCAACGCCGCGCACACCGCCGCGCACCTGCACGCGTTCCGCGAGATGGGGGTTCCGCTGGCCATTGATGATTTCGGCACCGGCTACTCCTCGTTGGCCTACCTCAAACGGCTGCCGATCACATCGATCAAGATCGACAAGGCTTTCATCGACGACCTCAGCAGCGACCCGGAAGACGCCGCCATTACCAGCACCATCATCACCATGGCCCATTCGCTGGGACTCAAGGTGATCGCCGAGGGCGTTGAGACCCAGGCCCAGGTGAATTTCCTTTCGCAGCACGGCTGCAACGAGATCCAGGGATTCTGGCTGGCCCCGCCCATGGATGCACGCGCCTGCCTGGCCTTCATCCGCAGTTGGGAGCCTGCCGGCGGGACCTTGCCCAGTCCGACGCAGATGACCAATCCTTGACCGGGCCTCTGGGCCTGCCTATCTTGCCAACATGGACAACAACGACCAGCTTGAAAGGCTCCGCACGCTCGCGGCGCGCGTCGATACGCTGGTCGACAGGATCCACCAGCTGACCGCCGAGAACCAGAGCTTGCGCCAGCAGCACGAGCAGGTCTCGGGCGAGCGCTCGCAGCTGCTGGCCAAGAGCGAGCAGGCCCGCTCGCGGGTGGAAGCCATGATTGCCAGGCTCAAATCACTGGAGCAGCACACATGAGCGCCGATAGCGAGCCGGTCAGCGTCCGCATCCTGGACCGTGAATACACGATTGGCGTCGGCTCTGACGGGCGAGAGGCGCTGATGGCTGCAGCCCGGCTTCTGGATGCAAAAATGCGGGAGATCCGCGGTACCAGCCGGATGGCTTCGGTCGATCGCGTTGCGGTGCTGGCCGCGCTCAACCTGGCCCACGAACTGGAGCAACTGCGCGAGCGTGACCTTGAGGTCGAACGCGTCCTCGGCACGCTTGAGCGCAAGCTGCACGGAGCCGGGATCGACTGATCCCCGCGCCCTGTCTGCACGGCCGGGCATTCATCCACGCTCCGGCATTGGCGTTATACTGGCCCTGCGTCCTCTGCTGTGTCCGACAGCGCGCAAACATTCGCCTTGTCCCTTAATCACGACCTCGGGGAGGCGGTGGAATCCGGGCGTGCAGGTCCGCCTTGCAGCGGAAAGCCCGAAGGAGCCCGCGGCCACCCCACTTGAACCCTGGGTTCAAGGTCGTTTTGCTCGCATCGTCATGGCGGAGGACGTTCATTATTTCCAGCTCGCGGGGGCCCAACGCTCCCGGGGCATCATGGCAGGTGCGGACACCGCACCGCCGCCAGACACAAACACTGCCAATGACCGATCCGCGCAACGCCCTGCGCCGCAGCCTGCGCCAGGCCAGGCGCGACATCCCCGCAAAGGACCGGATCGACGCGGCCGAAGCCATCGCCGGCCATCTGTTCTCGCTGCCGTTCTTTCCACAACGGGGCCATGTTGCCGGCTATTGGGCAATGGATGGCGAGATCGCCCTGCATGTATGGCAGATGCGCCTTCCACCAGGTGTCACCTACTGCCTTCCCGTGCTGCCTTCCGACCCGGCCACCGCCGCTGCGGACGGGCTGCGCTTTGCGCCTTGGCGCCCCGGCGATCCCCTGGTCACCAACCGTTACGGCATACCGGAACCCGAGGTTGATCCGTCCAGGTTACTGGACCCGAGCGCCTTGGAGCTGGCCGTCCTCCCGCTGGTAGGCTTTGATGCTGCGGGCAACCGGTTGGGCATGGGAGGCGGCTGGTATGACCGCAGCTTCTCATTCCGCCAGGGCAGCGCGGCGCCGCCCTGGCTGGTGGGCACCGCATTCTCCACCCAGCAGGTCCAGCAGCTGCAGCCCGCAGAATGGGACGTGCCACTGGATGCGATCTGTACCGAACGATCCACCCATCTTCCCGACGGAACCAGATGAACAAACGCACCCGCTACTGGCTCATGAAGTCCGAGCCCGATGACTTTTCGATTGATGACCTGGAAAAGGTCGGAACCGAGCCCTGGAACGGAGTGCGCAACTACCAGGCGCGCAACTTCATGCGCGACAGCATGCAGGTCGGCGACCAGGTGTTCTTCTACCATTCCAACACCAAGGTCCCGGGCATCTATGGCATTGCCCAAGTGGCAAGCACGCCGTACCCGGACGACACCCAGTTCGACAGCAAGTCCAAATACCACGACCCGAAGGCAACCCGCGAGGAGCCGCGCTGGTTCCTGGTGGACGTTGGCTTCGTGCGCAAGCTTGAGCAACCTGTTCCGCTGGCATTGATCCGCGAACACAGCGAAAAGTTGGGCGAGGATTTCGCCCTTATCCGCAAGGGCGCACGTCTTTCTGTCCTGCCAGTCACCTCCTCGCAGTGGAAGATCCTGCTGGCCCTGGAAGGAACAAACAATAATGAGTGATGCAAAGCGCCTGGCCGGAGAAAAGGCCATTGAGCACGTCGAGGACGGCATGATCGTCGGCGTAGGCACCGGATCTACCGTCGCCTATTTCATTGATGCGCTGGCCAGAATCAAGGACAGGATTGGTGGAGCCATATCCAGCTCCGAACAAAGCAGCGAACGGCTTCGCAGCCACGGCATCGAAGTCCTCGACCTGAACGCCGTGGGCCCCCTGCCGCTGTACGTGGACGGGGCCGACGAATGTGATCCCAAGCAGCGCCTGATCAAGGGCGGCGGCGCCGCGCTGACCCGTGAAAAGATCATCGCCGAAGCCAGCGAGAAGTTCGTCTGCATCATCGATCCCTCCAAGCGTGTCGAGGTGCTGGGAGGGTTTCCCCTTCCGGTGGAAGTGATCCCCATGGCCCGCAGCCTGGTTGCAAGGGAGATTCTGGCCAGCACCGGCGGCCAGCCGGTCTGGCGGCAGGGTGTAGTCACCGACAACGGCAACTGGGTGCTGGATATCCATGGCCTGGCGATCACCGATCCGGTCGCCCTGGAGCGCGACCTCAACCAGATTCCCGGCGTGGTCAGCGTTGGTCTGTTTGCACGCAGGCCGGCTGACGTGGTTATCACCGGCGAATGAGCTGAAAAGGCCCCTGGCCACGACACCGCCCGCGAAACACGTGCCGCCTGACACACCGGTGTCACGGCCTTTGCCTGACAAAAAGCCCGCCGCAAGGCGGGCTTTTTTGTGGCCTTCGCCGCGCCTTTTGCCTCCCGCCTTTGCCCTCCGAAGCCGAGCCCCGCCGTGGGTGGCAGGTCTTTTCGGCGAAATCAAGGAGGAGGCCGCCGCCGCAGGCGGAGGCCGGGGGACATTCGCCGAAAAGAGCCTGCCGCCCGCGGCGGGGCCCATCAGCTCACGTCGATGCAACCAGGACCGGCAGCCTGCTCTTTCCTGCACGCAAATAAAAGCCCCGCAGCTTGTGGCTGCGGGGCTTTGGGGTAAAAACCCTGGCGATGACCTACTCTCGCATGCTAGATGCACACTACCATCGGCGCGTGCGCGTTTCACTTCCGAGTTCGGAATGGAATCGGGTGGTTCCACGCAGCTATTATCACCAGGGAGAGGGTGGAGGGTCGCGGGTTGACCCGACGGAATTATTCCATGGGATCGATCGCGCTCACGCTCTCAGAGGGGGGATGTAGCGAGCCGATACGAACTGCGACGTGTCGTCGAGTCCAAGGCTACTTGAGGTTATATGGTCAAGCCACACGGATCATTAGTACTGGTTAGCTAAATACATTGCTGTACT
>NZ_JBSVRF010000007.1:0-141706 GCF_054052025.1 Luteimonas sp. A478
CCCCCCCCCCCCCCCCCCCCCCCCCCCCCCCCCCCCCCCCCCCCCCCCCCCCCCCCCCCCCCCCCCCCCCCCCCCCCCCCCCGCTCCTACCCAAGTGCCGGGTTGTGCGATCCTGTGGGATGGATTCAGGGAGTACCGAAATGTATCTGTGGACCAAGACTTTCCACCTGCTGTTCGTCATGGCCTGGATGGCCGCGGTGTTCTATCTGCCGCGCATCCTGGTGAACCTGGCCGAGGCCGGCGAGTCGGCCGAGGTGCGTGCGCGTCTGGTGCTGATGGGTCAGCGGCTGTACCGCTTCGGGCACATCATGTTCGGGCTGGCGGTGGTGCTGGGGCTGGTGCTGTGGATGGGATTCGGCGTCGTGGGCGGCTGGCTGCACGCCAAGCTGCTGCTGGTGGCGCTGATGCTTGCGCACTACATCGTGGCCGGGCGCTGGCTGAAGCGTGCAAACGTTGGCGGCGGACTGTCCACAAGCGGCAAGCTGCGCCTGTTCAACGAGATCCCGGTGTTCCTGCTGCTGGCCATCATCTGGCTGGTACTGGCCAAGCCGTTCTAGGAAACGGCCGGCGCCGTACTCCGCGGCTGTCCTGATTTTCCCTGCGCTGGCGTGTATGGGGTGACATCCATTGCGGATGCCGCCCACGGGCCGGCATGCCGCGCATCAGTGGCATTGGGCCGACGGTTTCGGCGAGGAAAATCGATGGACTTCAATATTGGACGCGTTATCAGCCTGCTGCTGCGCACTTTGCCGTTTCTTGTGCTGCGGTTGCTGGTCTACATGGCGATCACCCTGGCGTACATCGTTGTCACCGGTATCGGGGTCGGGGCGGGCTGGCTGTTCGGCAGCGCCGCCAGCACCGGGGCGACTGGCGCGCTGTGGGGCGGCATGGCCGGCTTTGCGCTGACCAGCGGTGTGCTGTTCTGGGCCCGCGAGTACCTTCTCTACATGGTCAAGGCCGGGCACGTGGCAGTGCTGGCGCAGCTGCTGGATGGCAAGGAGATTCCGGGCGGTCGCGGGCAGATCGATTACGCCCGCACCGTGGTGAAGGAACGCTTCGTGGAAAGCTCGGTGCTGTTCGCCGTTGACCGGCTTATTGTTGGCATCCTGCGCGTGTTCAACCGCGTGACCATGCGCGCCGCCAGTCTGTTGCCCATCCCGGGGCTGGAGCCGGTGGTGAAGCTGGCCAACGCGGTCATCAGCACCTCGCTGACCTACGTTGACGAGGTCATCCTGGCCCATAACGTGCGTACTGCATCGGACAATCCCTGGGCCTCCAGCCGCGACGCGCTGGTGCTGTATGCGCAGAACTACAAGACCATGCTGAAGAACGCGGTGATCGTGACGTTCATCGTGTGGGGCCTGACGCTGGCCATTTTCGTCGTGGTGTTTGCGCCGGTGGCGGCGCTGGTTGCGCTGTTCCCGGGCATGGCAGGGTTCTGGACGTTCGTGCTGGCGGCCGTGGTCGCATGGGGGTTGAAAGCGGCGCTGGTTGATCCCTTCGCCATGACTGCGCTGATGCAGGTGTATTTCAAGACCACCACCAACCAGGTGCCGGACCCGGAGTGGAGCGCCAAGCTGGAGAAGATGTCTGGCAAGTTCCGCCAGCTCAAGGACAAGGCTGCCGCGGCGCTGCCGGGCGCCGCGGCGACCACCGTTGCCGTTCCGGTCGCGCTTGAGCCTGCAAGCGAAGAAGCGTCCGCCTGAAGGTCCCGCAGGGCCGCGGATCCGGAGGCCTCCTTACCCCTCGCATGGAGCTCCGGCCGGCATCCCGGCAACCTGATCGGCTAACCTTTCAGGTTGATCCCTCCACAGAGTATTGCCATGCCTTCCTTCGATATCGTGTCCGAAGTGGATTCCCACGAGCTGACCAACGCCGTGGACCAGGCCAATCGCGAGCTGTCCAACCGGTTCGACTTCAAGAACGTGGATGCCACGTTCGAACTCGAGGGCGAGGTGATCACCCAGTCGGCGCCCAGTGATTTCCAGCTCCAGCAGATGTCCGACATCCTGCGTGCGCGGCTGGCCGCCCGGGGCATCGATGTGCGCTGCCTGGAGTTTGACGAGGTGGAGACCAACCTGGCCCGCGCCCGGCAGAAGGTCAGCGTCAAACAGGGCATCGGCCGCGAGCTGGCCAAGAAGATCCAGGCCAGCATGAAGACCGCCAAGCTGAAGGTGGACAGCCAGATCAACGGCGACAAGCTGCGGGTCAACGGCAAGAAGCGCGATGACCTGCAGGCGGCCATTGCGCTGCTGCGCGGCGAGGAATTCGAGCTGCCGCTGCAGTTCGAGAACTTCCGCGACTGAACAACCGTCGGCCGGCCTGGACGGTGCCTGCCGTGATGTCCTCCACCGGCGCCGGATGACGTGCATTGAGTCGTTCGCGGTGCCCGGGACGGGGCCGCATGTCCTTTTCAGGGTGGTGCCCATGCGTTTGTCGGTGCTTGCTGTCGTTTCGACGCTGTTGCTCTCGGGCTGCGCCTCCATGACGCAGGGCGAGTGCCTGACGGGCAACTGGATGCGGGTCGGGTACGAGGATGGGGCGGCCGGGCATCCGCCATCGCGGCTGGGTAACCACGAGGCGGCCTGTGCGGCGCACGGGGTCGGGGTGGATGCGCAGGCCTACTTCGATGCGCGCGAGCGCGGGTTGGTCGAATACTGCACGCCCTACGGCGGCTTCGTTGCCGGTCGCAATGGCCGCACCTACCAGGGGGTGTGCAGCTACGAGGTCGAGGGGGGGTTCCTGGTCGGTTATGCCGATGGCCGGCACGTCCACGACGCTTCCCAGCACAGCTCGCGCGCCCGGTCCGAGGTCAGCACGCAGGACAACCGGATCCGCAAGCTGCGCCGCGATATCGACCGGATGCGCGAGCGCGTGGGCAAGGCGGGCAGCAGCGACGAGCGCAAGGACCTGGGCGAAGAACTGCAGGCGCTGCGGGGCGACCTGCGTCGCGCTGAGCGCGACCTGGAACTTGCGCGGCGCCAGCACGAGCTGGCCGAGCGCGACCTGCAGCGCGTGCTGCACCTCCTCGAGCCCAGGTACCGGGGCGGCTGGTGAGCGTGCAGGGGGCTGGAGCGGAAACAGCGGCGCGGCATTCCGCGCCGGCCGGGCGGGCTACCGCTGCGCGCTGGTGAGACGGTGGACGTCGTGGGTGGCCACGCCCAGGTCGCGGTTGGGCAGGTCGAAGAATTCCGGATGCTGCAGGGTCGTGGCCATGTCGTGCAGGCCGGTGTCCCAGTGCTCGCGCAGCGGGATGCGGCCGAAGGCGTAATCCTTATGCTGCTGTTCGTGCGACTTGGTCTGGTAGATCAGGTGCACGATGTTGAACACCCGATCGTCCAGGTAGGGCGCGAAGGCCTCGGCCAGGTGCGGCGGCAGCCTGCGGTCCGGAAGGTGCCCGATCAGCTCGTTCAGGGCCGAGCGCAGCTGCTGTTCCAGTTCCACCATGCGGGTGCCGTGGCGGGTGCGGCTGGAGAAGCGGATGTCCTTGACCCGTTCCAGCACGTCGGCCATGGAGCGCGGGCGCTCGCCGCGCGCGCTGAACAGGTCCACCTGCAGGGCCAGGGTGTCCTCGTGCGGCTGGCAGGCAAGGACGTATTCGAGCGGGGTGTTGGACACGATGCCGCCGTCCCAGTACCACTCGCCGTCGATCTCCACCGCCGGGAACGCCGGCGGCAGGGCGCCGGAAGCCAGGATGTGCTCGACCCGGATGGTGTCGCGCTGGCTGTCGAAATAGCGGAAGTTGCCGTTGGTGATGCCGGTGGCGCCGACGGTGAACCGCACGCTACGGTCGCCGTTGATGCGGTCGAAGTCGACGAAGCGTTCCAGGGTGTCGCGCAGCGGGGCGGTGTCGTAGAAGCTGGTCGCCTGCGGGCTGCCGTCGGCGAACAGGAACGGTGAGAACATGCGCGGCTCGAAGAAGCCGCGCTGCCCGTGCAGCATCGCGCCCATCGCGCCCATGTCGCGGGCCCAGGCCAGCACGTTGCCATCGTCGGGGAAGGCGGCCACGGTGCCGCGGACGGCAGTGGCCAGCGGCGCCAGCGGGCCGGCCAGATCGGCAATCAGCTCCCAGAACCCGCGCAGCGAATCGATCCGCTCATCCACCGGGTTGCCAGCCAGGATCGCCGCATTGATCGCGCCGATCGAGATCCCCGCGAACCAGTTCGGCCGGATCCCGGCCTCGTGCAGGCCCTGATAGACCCCGCACTGGTAGCCGCCCAGCGCGCCGCCACCCTGCAGGACCAGGGCCACGGTGGGGTAGCGCTCGACCCGTTCGCAGATCTCTGCCAGACGGGGGTTCATTGCATGAACCAGCCGTGGCTGACCACGATGCTCTGGCCGGTCAGCGCGTTGGTCTCGAACGCCGCCAGGGTCAGCGCCATGTTGGCCACGTCATCGACGGTGGTGAATTCGCCGTCCACGGTGTCCTTGAGCATGATGTCCTTGACCACCGCTTCTTCGCTGATGCCGAACTCTTTCGCCTGTTCCGGAATCTGCCTGTCCACCAGTGGGGTGCGCACGAAGCCGGGACAGATGACGTTGGCGCGCACGCCGTAGGCGGCGGCCTCTTTGGCCACCGTGCGGCACAGGCCCAGCAGGCCGTGCTTGGCGGTGACGTAGGGCGCCTTGAGCTGGGAAGCCAGGTGCGAGTGCACCGACCCCATGTAGATGATCGCGCCGCCCTGGCCGCGTTTTTCCATGTCGCGCAGGCATTCGCGGCTGGTGAGGAAGGCGCCGTCCAGGTGGATGGCCAGCATCTTCTTCCAGTCGGCCAGGCTGAAGTCGGTGATCTTGTTGACGATCTGGATGCCGGCGTTGGAGACCAGCACGTCCACCCGGCCCCATTCGGCGACCACCTTGGCCACGCCGTCGACCACCTGCTGCTCGTCGGTGACGTCCATGGCCACGGCCATGGCCTGGCCGCCCTCGTCGCGGATCGCCTGCGCCGCGGCTTCCGCGACCTCAAGCTTGAGGTCGGCGATGGCGACGCGGCCGCCGGCTTCCGCATACACCTCAGCGATGCGCTTGCCGATGCCGCTGGCCGCGCCGGTGACGATGCAGACCTTGCCGTCGAGTCGGTTCATGGGGCGTGCTCCGCTGTTCTGTGACTGCAGGGAGCATACCGGTCGAGGTCGGCCGGATCTGTTGCACCAATGGCCAACCCGGGCCGCCCCCCCCCCTGTAGGAGCGCGCCACGCGCGCGAAGCCGCGTGACATCGAGCCTTGCGTCGAGGCACCGGATCCAGTGCGGGTACCGAAGCCCCGAGCCGGGACATGATTCACGCGGTTTCGCGCGCGTGGCGCGCTCCTACGGGGGCGACGGGTCAGGGCATGAAGTTGGCGGGGTGGGGCAGCTCCACCGGCACGCCGTCGGCGTTGCACAGGCCCGCGTCGCACAGGCGCTGGCGCAGGCGCGGGTTGGACTGGACCATGAAGTGGAACAGCACGTGCTGCTCCACGTTGCCGCGCACGGCGTGGGAACCGGGTCCGCGTGCCCAGACGCCGACGTCGTCGCCGCCGTGGGTTTCGCTGGCCAGTGGCACGGTCACTTCCTGCAGGTAGTCGCGGTGGGCGGTGTCCACGGCGGTCAGGTCCGGCCGGCCGCTGGCGCGCTGGTAGCCGGGTCCGGAGTGCGGATGGGCCTTGGGGCCCTCGGGTTGGGCGCTGCTGGCACCCACATACCCCGGACCATTGGCGTAGCCCAGGGTGGTATAGGGCAGTCCGGTGGCGTCAGGTGTGTAGCCCGCGTCGCTGCCCGGATCGGTACTGACCTTGCCCAGGATCGGGTTGCCGCGCGCCGGGTAGCCGGCGAAAGTCAGGGTATGGGCGTGGTCGGCGGTCACCAGGACCAGGGTGTCGGCCTCGTCGGTCATCCCGGCGGCTACCTGCACGGCGTCGGCCATGGCCACGGTGTCGACCAGGGCGCGGTGGGCGTTGCCGGAATGGTGGGCGTGGTCGATGCGGCCGGCTTCCACCAGCAGCACGTAGCCTTCGCCGGTGCCCTGCAGGCGGTTGATCGCCTCGCGGGTCAGTTCGGCCAGGCTGGGCTCGTCCGGGTCCTGCTCGGCGCGATCGGCTTCGAAATGCAGGTGGTCGTATTCGAACAGGCCAAGGATCGGGCCCTGTCCGCTGGCGGCCTGCATCTGGTCGCGGTTCCACACGAAGGCCCCGCCGGGGTTGTGCTCCTGCCACTCGGCAATCAGGTTGCGGCCATCGGTGCGGCGACCGGTGCGGTCCCGTTCCGGGTCCTGTGCGTCCTGCGGCAGGAAGTGCTGGCGACCGCCGCCGAAGATCACCTGCGGACCGTTGCCGAAGGGGTTTTCCAGCAGCTGGGCGGCAATATCGGTGCAGCCCAGTTCGCGGGCCGCGGCCGGCACCTGGGCGTCGTTTTCCCAGTTGCGGTCGGGAGAGCGGGCGAAGGTCGCCGCCGGGGTGGCGTGGGTGATGCGGGTGGTGGTGACGATGCCGGTGGCCATGCCGGCGCTCTGGGCCAGCTCCAGCACGCTGAGCAGGCCGCGCTCGGCGTAGGCGCTGCAGTCGCCGCGCGGGCGGGTCTGGTCGACGTTGATCACCCCGGCGCGGGTCTTCACTCCGGTGGCCATCGCGGTCATGGTGCCGGCCGAATCCGGGGTCTGCATATCGGTGTTGTAGGTGCGCGCCAGCGCCGTGTGCGGGAAGTCCTCCCAGCTCAGCCGGTATTCCTCGCCGGCGCCGCCGTCGCCCTGGCCGGCAAGGATGCGGGCGGCGGCCACCGTGGTCAGGCTCATGCCGTCGCCCACAAACAGGATCACGTTGCGGGCATTGCCTTCCATCGCGCCGCGTTCCGCCGCCGCGGCTGCACCGCTCTGGAACCACCACTGTGGGGTTTCGCCCTCGGGCCGTTCGATTCGCGGCACCTCGATGGGGGCGACGTTGGTGGCCGGGGCGGCGAGGGGAGCCTGATCACGCACGGGCGTGGCGCAGGCGGCGAGCAGGGTGGCAAGGCAACACAGGGCAGGAATGCGCATCGATCTCGGGGGACGGGGAGTGTGGAACACCCATTATGCCGTCGCTGGTGCGCTGCTGTGTTGCAGTAAAACGACCGCGCCGGGGTGCCGCGCTGGGTTAAGGTCTCCTGTTCCCTGTATAGACGACGGTGGCCCATGGTGGTCTGGTGGTTCCGAATTCCCTTCTGGCAGCGCGTGGCTGCGGGCTTCGTGCTGGGCGCCCTGGCGGGCTGGCTGATGGGCCCCGCCGCCGGGACCTGGTTGCAGCCGCTGGGCACCCTGTACATCAACCTGATCCGCATGATCGCCGTGCCGCTGGTGTTCTTCGCCGTGGTCAATGCGGTCTCGGCGCTGCACGGGCAGCAGCGGATGGCCCAGTTGGGCGGACGCACCTTCGGATGGTTCGCGGCGACCGCCGTGCTGGCGGTGGGCGTGGCGTTCGCGGTCGCGTACGTGGCCAATCCCGGCCAGGGCGTGGACCTGCTGCCGCCCTCGGACTTCGTGCCGCGTGATGTGCCCACGCCGGTGCAGGTGGTCCTGGATATCGTGCCGACCAACCCCTTTGCGGCGCTGGCCGAGGGCCGGATCCTGCAGGTGATCTTCTTCGCCGGACTGCTCGGCTTTGCGCTGGTCAAGCTGGGCGACCGCACCGAGGGGCTGCGCAACATCGTCGGCCAGGCCAGCGAAGCGATGATCCAGGTCACCCGCTTCGTGCTGGAAGTTACCCCGATCGGCACTTTCGGTCTGATCGGCGCCCTGGTGGGCACCTACGGCTTCGAACAGCTGTTGCCGCTGGGCAACTTCGTGATCGCGATCTACGTGGCCTGCGCGCTGCATATCGTGTTCGTCTATGGCGGCCTGCTGCTGGCCCACGGGCTGAATCCGGTGAAATTCTTCCGCGGTGCCGCGCCGGGCATGCAGGTGGCCTTCGCCAGTTCGTCCAGCTTTGCCTCGCTGCCGGTGGCGCTGCGCAGCGTCACCCACAACCTGGGGGTGGACAAGGACTACGCCGCGTTCGCGGTGCCGCTGGGCGCGAGCATCAAGATGGACGGCTGCGGCGCGATCTTCCCGGCGATGGCGGCGGTGTTCGCCGCGCAGTATTACGGCATCGAGCTGAGCGCGGCCCAGTACATCGTGATCCTGCTGGCCTCGGTGCTGGGCAGCTTCGGCACCGCCGGTGTACCCGGTACGGCGGTGGTGATGGCCACGGTGGTGCTCAGCGCCGCCGGGCTGCCGCTGGAGGTGCTGGGCATCCTGCTGGCGATCGACCGGATCCTGGACATGATGCGCACCATGACCAACGTGACCGGGCAGATGCTGGTGCCGGTGCTGGTGGCCAAGGAGACCGGGCTGCTGGACCGTGAGGCCTACGAGCGCGCCTCGAGCAACGTCGGCATGGAAGAGGTTACCGAAACCAGATAGCGGGTGCCGGTCCGCGCCAGGTGAGCCGGGCGCCGGCGATGCCAACGCGGCTGTCACCCGCGCGGTGATTACATCGGGCTCCGACCCCCATCCGGAGCGAACGATGACCGATCCCCGCGAACTTGAAGAAAAATTCTGGAAGGCCCTGGAGGGCGACCGCACCGTCATGCTCGGGCTGGACGGCCAGGAAGATGGCCACGCCCGACCGATGACCGCCCAGTGCGAGGAGCGCCGCTCTCCGATCTGGTTCTTCACCTCGGCCGACAACATGCTGGTGCAGCAGCTGGGGCAGGGCGGCGGCCGGGCTATCGCCGGCTTCGCCTCAAAGGGCCACGAGCTGTTCGCCAGCATCCGCGGCAACCTGCGCGTGGATACCGACCGCGCTGTGGTGGAGCGGCTGTGGAACCCGTTTGTCGGCGCCTGGTATGAAGGCAAGGATGATCCGAAGCTGCGCCTGCTGCGGCTGGATGCGGAGGATGCCGAGGTGTGGACGGATGCCAGCAGCATGCTGGCCGGCGTCAAGATGCTGCTCGGCATGGATCCCAAGAAGGACTACAAGGACAAGGTCGGCGAGGTCGACCTGCGCTGAGCAAGGGCGTGGCGGCGGTTGGCGACCTGGTGGTACTGACGCCGGAAGGACTTTACTGCCCGCCTGGCGACTTCCATATCGATCCCTGGCGGCCGGTGCCCCGCGCCGTGATTACCCACGGCCATGGCGATCATGCGCGCGGTGGCATGGGCGTGTACCACGTGGCGGAGCAGGGCCTGCCGATCCTGCAGTGGCGGCTGGGCGAGCAGGACTACCGGGTGCACGCGCTCGGTGAACGGCTGCGCATCGGCGATGCAGTGGTGTCGTTCCATCCGGCCGGACACGTGCTGGGCTCGACCCAGGTGCGGATCGAGGCCGGCGGCGAGGTGTGGGTGGCCTCGGGTGACTACAAGCGCGATCCCGACCCCACCTGCCTGCCGTTCGAGGTGGTGCCCTGCGATGTGTTCATCACCGAATCCACCTTCGGACTGCCGATCTACCGCTGGCCGCCGGCTTCGGAGGTGGCAGCGGAGATCGAGGCCTGGCGGGCGGAGTGCGAGGCCAACGGCGAGGTCGCCATCCTCTATTCCTACGCGCTGGGCAAGGCGCAGCGGGTGCTGGCCGAACTGGCCGCGCACACGGACCGTCCGGCCTGGCTGCACGGCGCCATCGATGCCGGGGTGCAGGTGTACCGCGAGGCCGGGGTGCAGATGCTCGATACCCTGCGGGTTGCCGATGAGGCCCGCGGCGCGGACTTCGCCGGCCGGCTGGTGATCGCACCGCCCTCGGCGGCCGGCAGTCCGTGGATCCGGCGCTTCCGCCGGGCCCAGCAGGGTTTTGCGTCGGGCTGGATGCGCATCCGCGGCAACCGCAGGCGGCGCAACTATGACCGTGGTTTTGTGGTTTCCGACCACGCCGACTGGCCGGCGCTGCTGCGCACGGTGGAGGAAACCGGGGCGCGCCGGGTCATTGCCACCCACGGAGATACCGACGCGCTGGTGCGCGTGCTCAACGAGCGCGGCATCGACACGGGCACGTTTGCCACCGGGTACGGCGAGGAGGATTGATGCGCCGCTTCGCCGCCCTCTATGAACGCCTTGACCGCAGCACCGGCACCACCGACAAGCGGCGCGCGCTGATCGATTACTTCCGTGACGCCCCGCCGCGTGATGCCGCCTGGGCGCTGTGGCTGCTGGCAGGCGGCAAGGTGGGCGGCGCCCGCAAGAAAATCGCCGGCACCGGGGAGCTTCGCGCCTGGATCGGCGAGGAAACCGGCACCCCGGACTGGCTGGTGGAAGCTTGCCACCACCAGGTGGGCGACCTGGCCGAAACCCTGGCCCTGCTGCTGGACGATCCTCCCGGTGACGCGATGGCCGATGTGGGTCTGGCGGACTGGATCGAGCAGCGGCTGACCCCGGTGGCAAATGCCGACCCTGACGTGCGCCGCACGGTGGTGGTGGATGCCTGGCGCAGCCTGGCCTTCCGCGAACGGCTGGTTTTCAACAAGCTGCTCACCGGCGCGCTGCGGGTGGGTGTGTCGCAGGGGCTGGTGCAGCGGGCGCTGGCGGAAATGTCCGGTGTGGAGATCGCGCTGATCGCCCAGCGCATGCTTGGGCGCTGGACCCCCAGCGAGGCGTTCCTGCAGGGCCTGCTTTCGCCGCAGGCACAGGCGGGCGACGCCGCGCTGCCGTATCCGTTTTTCCTCGCCTCGCCGCTGGAAGGCGCGCCGGACGCACTG
The DNA here is from genome assembly GCF_054052025.1 of Luteimonas sp. A478. Lineage (NCBI taxonomy): Bacteria > Pseudomonadati > Pseudomonadota > Gammaproteobacteria > Lysobacterales > Lysobacteraceae > Luteimonas > Luteimonas yangxiaopingae. The sequence goes on from NZ_JBSVRF010000007.1 coordinate 10,676, forward strand.
GGGGCGGTCGGGGACTGGCTGCTGGAATGGAAGTGGGACGGAATCCGCCTGCAACTGATCCGCCGCAGCGGCGAGGTGGCGCTGTGGTCACGCGGGGAGGAACGGATGGACGGGCGCTTTCCCGAGATCGAGGCGGTGGCGGAGCTGCTGCCGCGCGACTGCGTGATCGACGGGGAGCTGCTGGCCTGGCAGCCGGGCGAGGCCATGCCCATGCCCTTCAGCGCCCTGCAGACCCGTATCCAGCGGTTGAAGCCGGGGCCGAAATCGCTGGCAGCAGCGCCCGCGCGCGTATTGGCCTATGACCTGCTGGAGCTGGAAGGCGAGGACCTGCGTGCGCGGCCACTGCGAGAGCGGCGGTCAATGCTGGCGGAACTGGTCGGCACACAACTGGCACCCGACGGGGAAGACACTCCACGCATCGTCCTTTCGCCCGTCGTCGAGACATCCAGCTGGGAACGTGCCGCCGAGCTGCGGGAAGGTTCGCGCGAGCTGGGCGTGGAAGGCCTGATGCTCAAACGCATCGATTCGCCCTACCGCCACGGCAGGAAGCGCGGTGACTGGTGGAAGTGGAAGGTGGATCCGCTCACCATCGACGCGGTGCTGATCTACGCTCAGTCCGGCAGCGGTCGGCGCAGCACGCTGTTCACCGATTACACCTTCGGCCTGTGGGACGGCGATGTGCTGGTGCCGGTGGCCAAGGCCTACTCAGGCCTGGATGACGCCGAGATCTTGCGTCTGGATCGCTGGATCCGGGCGAACACCCTGGAGCGTTTCGGGCCGGTGCGCGCGGTGCAGCAGGTGCACGTGTTCGAGCTGGGATTCGAGGGCGTGAACGTTTCCAAACGGCACAAATCCGGCATCGCCGTGCGCTTCCCGCGCATCCTGCGCTGGCGCGAGGACAAGCAGGCCGACGAGGCCGACCGTCTGGAAGCGCTGCAGGCACTGGCGCGGTGAGCGGCGGAAAATACGGGCCGTTGCTCGACTGGTTCTCGCAACGTGGGTGGCGCCCGGCGCCATTCCAGCGCGAGGCGTGGAAGCACTATCTTCGCGGCGAGTCCGGCCTGCTGGTCACGCCGACCGGCAGCGGCAAGACCCTGGCCGCGGCCGGCGGGCCGCTGCTGGAAGCGCTGCGCCTGGGTGATAAGCCAGCCCCGAAGCGGACTCCAGCAAACGCGCCGCCGCGCCTGCGCCTGCTGTGGATCACCCCGCTGAGGGCGCTGGCTTCCGATACCACGCGCGCGCTGCGCGAACCGATTGAAGCGCTGGGCGTGCCCTGGACCGTGGCCATGCGCACCGGCGATGCCGGGGCACGCGACCGGCGGCTGGCCCGGCGCGGCCTGGCCGACGTACTGGTGACCACGCCCGAGTCGCTGTCGCTTGCCCTGTCCTATCCCGATGCCGGTGGCATCTTTTCGGGTGTGCGCGGGGTGGTGGTGGACGAGTGGCACGAGCTGCTTGGCAACAAGCGCGGCGTGCTGCTGCAGCTGAGCCTGGCGCGCCTGCGGGCATTGGCGCCGGGCGTGCGCATCTGGGGGCTTTCGGCCACGCTCGGCAACCTGGAGGAAGCGCGCGACGTGCTGCTGCCGCACCGCCCGGACGCGCCGATTCTCACCGCGCCGCGGCGCAGGAAGATGACCCTGGAAACGCTGCTTCCCGGCAGCGACGAACGCTTTCCGTGGGCCGGGCATCTCGGCCTGTCGCAGCTCGAACGCGTCGCCGAGGTGCTGCAGCGCAGCGGCAGCAGCCTGCTGTTTACCAACACGCGCTCGCAGGCCGAGCTCTGGCATCGCGCATTGCAGTCGGTCTGGCTGGATGATTCATCCACCTTGGCGCTTCATCACGGATCCCTCGACGCCAGCCTGCGTGCCGCCGCCGAACAGGGGCTGCGCGATGGCAGCGTGCGCTGCGTGGTGGCCACTTCCAGCCTGGACCTGGGCGTTGATTTCCCGGCCGTCGACCAGGTGCTGCAGGTGGGCAGCCCCAAGGGCATGGTGCGGCTGCTGCAGCGCGGCGGGCGGGCCCGGCACCGTCCGGGCGAGGCGGGGCACGTGGTGTGCGTGCCCACCCATGCGCTGGAGCTTGCGGAGTACGCCGCAGCGAGGCGAGCGCTTGCCGCAGGCCGGATCGAATCGCGCACGCCGCCGCGCCTGTCGCTGGATGTGCTGGCCCAGCACTGCGTGACCCTCGCCCTGGGTGGCGGCTTCGGGCCGGAGGCCCTGCTGGCCGAAGTGCGCGGCACCCACGCCTTTGCCGCTCTGCCTGATGCCGCTTGGCAAGCGGTGCTGGACTTCATCGTGCGCGGTGGCAACGCGCTGGAGTCCTACCCCGACTACCGGCGGGTGGTGCGTGACGAGGACGGCATCTATCGGGTACACGAGCGCCGCGTCGCCTTCCGCCACCGGCTGTCGATCGGCACCATCACCAGCGACGGCGGGGTGCAGGTGCGGTTCCTCAAGGGCGGGTACCTGGGCGTGGTGGAGGAAACTTTCGTCTCGCGCCTGCGTCCGCGCGACCGCTTCCAGTTCGCTGGCCGCACCCTGGAGCTGGTTCAACTCAAGGACATGACCGCGTACGTGCGCATCGCCCGCAAGGGCGAGGGCACCGTGCCGCGCTGGCAAGGCGGGCGGATGCCGCTTTCAAGCGAGCTGGGTCATGAGGTGGAGGCGATCCTCGCCCAGCCCGCCCGCAACCCGGAAATGCGGGCACTGGCGCCGCTGCTGAAACTGCAGGCCGGCATTTCCGCCTTGCCCACGCCGGAAACCCTGCTGGTGGAAGCGGTGAAGACCCGCCAGGGCTGGCACCTGTTTGTGTTCCCGTTCGCCGGGCGTGCGGTGCACGAAGGCCTGGCGCCGCTGCTGGCCCTGCGCTGGGCACGCGAAGCGCCGAACACCTTTTCCTGGGCGGTCAACGACTACGGCCTGGTGCTCACTGCCCAGGCGGAAGCCTGGCCGGAGCCGGAACTGCTTGCCCGCATGTTCGCCGGCGAGGGGCTGCTGGAAGACCTGCGTGCGAGCCTCAACCTGGGCGAGCTGGCACGTCGCCAGTTCCGCGAAATCGCCCGCGTGGCCGGGCTGCTGCCGCCTTCGCTGCCGGGGCGCGCGGTCCGGTCGCTGCGCCAGCTGCAGGCCTCCAGCGGCCTGCTGTTCGATGTGCTGCAGCGCCATGATCCCGACCACGTGCTGCTGGCCCAGGCCGAGCGTGAAGTGTTGGAGTCGCAGCTTGAGGTCCGCCGCCTCGCCGAGGCGCTGGAGCGTTGCAGGGGGCGCCGCCTCAACCTGCGCCGCCCGCGCGGACTTACTCCGCTGGCGTTCCCGCTGTGGGCCGAATCGGCCCGCGGCCAGCTCAGCACCGAGGATTGGCGCACCCGTGTGCGCCGCGCCGCCGAGCAGTTGGAGAAGCGCTATGGATGAGCCAACTGGTGGTGCGCTCGACCTGGTCATCGCCGGAGAGGCGATGCGCCTGTTCGCCGACCGTGCGTTGTACTGGCCGGCTCGCTGCCGGCTGCTGATCGCCGACCTGCACCTGGGTAAAGGCGGCATCCTGCGTGCGGCGGGCATTCCGGTGCCCAGCGGCGGCACCGGGCATGACCTGATGCGGCTGGGCGCGCTGTTGCAGGCGACCGGCGCCAGCGAACTCTGGGTATTGGGCGATTTCCTCCACGGAGCGAGGCAGCCGCGGGTGGAGGCTGCATGGCGCGCCTTCGTTTCCGCGCATCCGGGCTGTACCTGCAGCGTGATCGCCGGCAATCACGATCGCGCCCTGGTACCCGACGCTGCCGGGGTGGTGCACCTGCCCGACGACGTGCGCGACGGGCCGTTCCGCTTCCGCCACATGCCGGTCAATGCGCCTGGCGTCGCCGACGGAGTCACCGGCGAGGGCGGCGGCCCGGACCGTGAGCATGTCATCTGCGGCCACGTGCATCCGGTGGTGCGTCTTCCGGGCCTGCCCGGCAGGTACCCCGCGTTGGCGCTCGACCATCACCAGAGCATCCTGCCCGCGTTCTCGGCCTTCACCGGCGGCTGGCTGCTGGAGGGAAACCGCAGCTGGATCGCCTGCGCCCACGGTGAACTGGTCGGGCACATGGACGCAGCCTGGCGGGACGGAGCCGGCCGCTGAGCTTAGCCGGACGCGGTCTGGTCAGGCGATCGCGAGCGCCGTCGCATGGCGCCGGCTGGTCCACCAGGCAAAGCCCGCGGCGGTGAAGAACATCAGCAGGCTGTAGACCGCGGCAGGTACCGACATGGTCGCGTTGCCCAGCACGTTGAGGGCGATGAAGATCGCCAGGGTGCCGTTGTGGATGCCGATCTCCATGGCGATGGCGATCGCCTGCGGCCGCGGCAGCTTCAGGGTGAGCGGCGCGGCATAGCCGACCCCCATGCTGATCAGGTTGAACAGCAGGCACGCCAGGCCGACCACCGCAAACCACGCCAGCAGGGTTTCCCAGGCCTGGGAAACCGCGGCCACGATCAACAGCGCCAGCACCAGCACCGAGAGGATCCGGATGGGCTTGGCCATGCTCGCTGCAAAGCCCGGCGCGAAGGCGCGTACGGTCATGCCAATGGCCACCGGCAGCACGATCAGTGCGGCCACTTCCACCACCTTGCTGACCGGCGGCGGCACGTACTGGCCGGCGCCAAGGAAGAACTCCAGTGACAGGTTGAGGATCACCGGCAGGGTGACCAGGCGCGCCCGCCGCCCGGCCGCAACTGTCCACAAACGAGCAGGCCGCCCGAAGGCGGCCTGATGTCATGCTGCTGTTGCCTGCACTGCTCAGTGCGTGGCGATGCGGCGCGCCTGCTTGAACTTGCCGGCCCAGTAGCCGCCATCCAGCGCCGAGACGGTGACGTCGCGGCCGGTGCGTGGAGCGTGCAGGAAACGGCCTTCGCCGATGTAGATGCCCACGTGGTCGATGCGGCCGCCGCGCAGGGCGAAGAACACCAGGTCGCCTGGATCCAGCTGGGCGCGCTCCACCGGCGCGCCGGCGCGGGCCATGTCGCGCGACACGCGCGGCAGGTCGATGCCCAGGGTGGTCTTGAACACGTAGCTCACCAGTCCGCTGCAGTCGAAGCCGCGTTCGGGCGAGGTGCCGCCCCAGCGGTAGGGCGTGCCCAGCAGGGCCAGGCCGCGCTGCAACAGGCTCTGCCGCACGGCGGTCTGCGGTGCGGGCGCCAGATCGATCTGCAGGTCCGCCGCGGTGGTGATCAGCTGGTTCACGTCGGCGGCAAACAGCAGTTCGCGGCTGGCGGCAGGCAGCGGGTCAGACAGCTGCTGGCTGATCGAGGTCGAAATCGGGAAGCCATCCGCGCTGTCGGTCGCGAGCCCCGTGGCGGCAAACGCCGGCGCTGCACCGGCACAAAGCAGTGCGGAGAAGAGAAGGGTGGCGGCCCGTTGACGAAGGCGGGAAGCGGAGGTTCGGGTGGCGGCTTGGCGGCCTTGACTTGGGTCTTCGATCGTCACGCGGCTTGATTCACATATGTCATGGAGGCGTGATGGTGCCGGAGGAAAGAGTCTGTCTTGTTAAATTCAAGTTAATGAGAGTGACGCGCGACACATCTTCACGCGGTTGATTCAGTGGGAATTGGCCGGAATGAACCCACTCCCCGCATTCAGGATCCGCCCAGGACTCGGCGGGAACCGGTGTAGTGATCACGCCAGTAATGACCGTCAAGATGATCGAGCCGCACGGTGCCGCCGCTGCTGGGTGCGTGGACGAAGCGGCCTTCCCCCACGTAGATGCCCACGTGGCTGACGCTGCCGCGGCTGCCGAAGAACACCAGGTCACCGGCAGCCAGCCGTTCGGGTGCGATGCGTGGCCCTTGCCAAGCGAACAGATCGCGCGTGGTGCGCGGCAGACGAAGGCCAAGCATGTCGCTATAGACATAGTTGACCAGGCCGCTGCAGTCGAACCCGCCCTGGGGGGTGTTGCCGCCGTAGCGGTAGGGCGTGCCGACCAGTCCGATGGCGCGGATGGTGACTGCATTGGCGGCCGTCGGGTCGGAGGGGGACATCACCGGCCACTGGTTGCTTGATGCGCTGGACGGGGCCGGGGCAGCCGGGCGGCTCTGCTTGCCCCCGCAGCCGGCCATCACCGCAGCGGCGACGAGCACAAGGCAGGCCAGCTGCCAGCAACGCCGTGACGGTCGGGTTGGCGCGGCGCGGCCGCTGCCCGGATAATGCGTAGTACTCACGGCCGGCATCTTGGCCGAATCCACCTTCCAATAACAAGCGCGGCCACTGCCGCCACACCAGGTACCGTTGCCCATGAAGATCGAAAAGGACCGCGTTGTCCGCTTCCACTACACCGTTTCCGAGACTGGCCAGCCGCCGGTCGAGAGCTCCAGGGAGGGTGAGCCGCTGGCGATCCTGTTCGGGCACGGCAACATCATTCCGGGCCTGGAAAAGGCGATGGAAGGGCATGAAACGGGCGATACCTTCAGCGCCGACGTAGTGTCCGCCGACGCCTATGGCGAGCGCCGCCCGGATCTGACCCAGCGGGTGCCGAAGAAGCACTTCGGCAAGCAGCGCCTGGCCGCGGGTGAGCAGGTGGTACTGACCACCAACTTCGGTCCGCGCCCGGTGACGGTGCAGAAGGTGGGCATGAGCGTGGTGGACGTGGACCTGAACCACCCGATGGCCGGCAAGGACCTGACCTTCGAAATCGAGATCATCGAGGTGCGCGAAGCCGACGCGGCCGAGATCGAGCACGGTCACGTGCACGGCGACGGCGGTCACCAGCACTGACCTGCCGTGTTGCCCCGTCACCTGGTGCGTCGCATGCGCCGGGTGACGGGAGTTTGAGCGGGCCGGAGAGGGGGGGGGCGGCCATGAACCGGTACTCGACGCCGTTTCAACCGACCGCCGCGGGTGAGCGGATCGAACTGCTTGATGCACTGCGCGCTGTCGCCCTGCTCGGCATCTTCCTGGTCAACCTGCCGTGGTTCACCAGGCCCTGGCAGGAGTTCGACCGCGGGATCCTGCCCGGACTGGAGGGTGTGGACTACGCGCTGGCCTGGGGCCTGCACGTATTCGTTGCGGGCAAGTTCTGGATCATGTTCTCGATCCTGTTCGGCGCCGGATTCGCGCTGATGGCCGGGCGCGCGCAGGCGGCCGGCGTGTCCAGCCGACCCTATGTGCGCCGCATGCTGGCGCTGCTTGCCCTGGGCGTGGCCCATGCCCTGCTGCTGTGGGTCGGGGACATCCTGCATACCTATGCCGTGGCTGGACTGCTGATGCTTGCCTTCCGCGACCTTGCCCCGCGCAGCCAGCTGATGGCGGGGCTGCTGATTTTTGCCGCCGGTGCGGCCCTGAACCTGCTTGTTGCGCTTGGCCTGATGGTGGCGCCGGACGACGTGCTCGCCGGGATGCGCGCGCAGGCCGCGGCCGAGAGCGCCTTGGGGCTTGAGGCGGCCGGCGTCTACGCCAGCGGTGGATTCGCCGCCGTCACCGCGCAGCGGCTGGCCGATTTTTCCACCGTGGTGGCCATGAACGTGCTGATCGTTCCGCTGGCGCTGGCCATGTTCCTGATTGGAAGCTGGCTGCTGCGCAGCGGCCTGTTGCGCGACGTGGCCGGGCACCGGTACTTCTTCGTGCGTCTTGCGGCGTCTGGTTTGACGCTGGGGCTCGGCCTGACCCTGTGGTCGGCTTCCATAGAGGTCATCCATCCCCATGGAATGGTGGAATCGCGCGCCGTGTTCGCCGCCAGCCTGCACCAGCTCGCTGCGCTGCCGCTGTCGCTTGGCTACATCGCGCTGGCTGCGCTGGCATGGCAGTCACGCGGCGGCCAGCGGGTGCTGTCAGCGGTGGCGCCGGCCGGCCGCATGGCGCTGACCAATTACCTCGGCCAGTCCCTGATCGCTTCACTGCTGTTCTACGGCTACGGGTTGGCCCTGTGGGGAAGGGTCGATCCGGCCGGGCTGGTACTTCTGGCGCTGGTGGTGTTTGTGCTGCAGGTGCTCGCCAGCCGCTGGTGGCTGGGGCGCTACCGCTTTGGGCCGCTGGAATGGCTCTGGCGCTGGCTGACCTACGGCACGCGGCCGGTGCTGCGCAGGCAGTCTTCCGGCGCGTAAACTCCGCGCATGGATGCGACGGATGATGTGCTGGTCGTCGGCGGCGGGGTGATTGGCCTTGCCAGCGCGCTGGCGCTGCTTGAACAGGGGCGCCGCGTGCGCGTGCTGGACGCCGGCCGGGTGGGCGGCGGCAGCTCGCACGGCAACTGCGGCACCATCACGCCCAGCCACGCAGCGCCGCTGTCGGCCCCGGGTTCGGTGGCGATGGCCTTACGGTGGATGCTCACGCCGGACGCGCCCTTCTACCTGAAACCCCGCTTCGACCCGGCCCTGTGGAGATGGTTGCTCGGCTTTGCCCGACGCTGCAATCCGCGCGACTGGCGGCGCGGGGCCGAAGCCAGGCTCGCGATCCTGACCGCGGCACGTGACGCGCTGCCCGAGTGGGTGGAGCGGTACGGGCTGGACTGCGAATACGAGCCGTCCGGCGTGGACTATGTGTTCCGCTCTGAAAAGGACGTGGCCGAATTTGGTGCCGAGCTGGCGCTGCTGGATGAGATAGGCGTGCCCTACGAGCGCATCAACGGCGCAGCGTATGTGCGCGACGAACCTGCGCTGCGCGACGGGGTGGTGCAGGTGGTGCGCTTCCCCGGCGATGCGCGCCTGCGCCCGGACCGCTACGTGGCCGGCCTGGCGCGTGCGGTGCGTGAGCGCGGCGGGATCATCGTGGAGCAGTGCAGCGTCAGCGCGATCGATTCCGATGATGATGGCGTCATGGTGGGCAGTTCCGGCGGCAGCTTCCGCGGGCGCGAGCTGATCCTGGCCACCGGAGCCTGGCTGCCGCAGATGGCGCGCGCGCTACGGCTGCGCGTGCCGGTGCAGCCGGGCAAGGGATACTCAATCACCTATTCGCGACCGGCCCTGGTGCCGAAGCATCCACTGGTGTTGAGCGGGCCGAGCGTGTGCGTGAGCGCCTGGGACAGTGGCTTTCGCCTTGGCAGCACCATGGAGTTCTCCGGCTATGACACCAGCCTCAACCGGCGGCGGCTGGATGCGCTTGAGCGCGGCGCCGCGCAATACCTGCACCAGCCGGTCGGCCCGGAGAAGCAGGAGGAGTGGTACGGCTGGCGGCCCCTGAGCGTGGACGACCTGCCGTTGCTGGGTCGGGCACCCGGGCATCGTCACCTCTGGCTGGCAACCGGCCACGGTATGCTCGGGGTCAGCATGAGCACCGCCACTGGCAGGCTGATGGCTGAACTGATCTGCGGGCTCGACCCACACCTGGACCCGGCGCCGTTCGACCCGGCGCGATTTTATGAATGACAAGAACGGTTTTGATTACGACCTGATCGTCGTCGGCGGGGGCTCTGGTGGCCTGGCCGGCGCTTTCCGCGCTGCGGAGCACGGCGCGCGCGTGGCGCTGGTGGAGCCGGATGACCTGGGTGGTACCTGCGTCAACCTGGGCTGCGTGCCGAAAAAAGCCATGTGGCTGGCCGCGGACCTGGCGGCGAAGATCGACGTGGCGGCGCGGCTGGGCTTCAACGTGCCGGCCCGTGCCGAGCTGGACTGGCGCGAATTCATCGTGGACCGCCAGCGCTATATCTCCGGGATCCACGAGAGCTATCGCCGCCGGCTGGACGAGGCCGGGGTGAGCCTGGTGCCGCATCGCGGGGTGCTGGTGGATGCGCACGTGGTGGAAGCCGGGGGCGTGCAGCTGCGTGCGCCGCACATGCTGCTGGCCACGGGCTCGCATCCGGTCAAGCCGGAGGTGCCGGGCGCGGAATACGGCGGGGTGTCGGATGATTTCTTCGACTGGGACCGCGCGCCGGAGCGGGTGGCACTGTTTGGTGGCGGCTATATCAGCGTTGAGCTGGCCGGCATGCTGCAGGCGCTGGGCAGCCGGGCGGATGTGTTCGCGCGCGGCGGGCGGTTGCTCAAGCAGATGGATGCGGAAGTGGTGGAGCAGCTGCAGGGCAATTACCGTCACCTGGGCGTGGGATTGAACCTGGATTACGAACTGCAGGAGCTGCAGCGTGGTCACGACGGGCGGCTGGTGCTGGTGGACGAGTCGGGTGCGGCCAGCGGGCCGTATGACGAGGTGGTGTTCGCCATCGGCCGCAGGGCCAGCACCGCGGGCATCGGGCTGGAGCAGGCCGGAGTCGCCCTCGGTGAAAAGGGCGAGGTGCAGGTGGACGCTTACCAGAACACCAGCGCGGCCGGGATCTACGCAGTCGGTGATGTCACCGGACAGCTGACCCTGACGCCGGTGGCGATCGCCGCGGCGCGGCGGCTGATGGACCGGGTGTTCGGCGGCAGGGCGGATTCGAAGCTGGACTACAAAGATGTTCCGTTCGTGGTGTTTTCCCATCCGCCGCTTGGTGGCATCGGCCTGACCGAAAAGCAGGCGCGCGAGCAGCATGGTGATGCGGTCGAGGTGTATCGCAGCAGCTTCCGGCCGATGCTGCAGGCGCTGGCGGATACGCCACTGCGCAGCCTGTTCAAGCTGGTGTGCGTGGGGGAGGAGCGGCGTGTGGTGGGCATCCACGCGTTTGGTGAGGCGGCCGACGAGATCCTGCAGGGGTTTGCGGTGGCGCTGAAGCGTGGCATCACCCTGGATGACCTGCATGACACAGTGGCGATCCATCCGACCAGTGCTGAAGAGTTTGTGCTGATGCGGTGAGGTGGGGCGTCCTGCTCTCCGGCACAATGCGTGCATGGACATATTTACCTTGCACAAGGGCATGGCGCCGCTGCTGGTGAGCGTGCCGCACGACGGTACCTTCGTTCCCGATGACATTGCGGCGCGGCTGACGCCGGAGGCGCGGCGCGTGCCGGATACGGATTGGCACATTGCCCGCCTGTACGCCTTTGCGCGCGAGCTGGGGGCGTCGATGATCGTGCCCACGCATTCGCGCTACGTGGTTGATCTCAACCGCTCGGAAGATGATGTGTCGCTGTATCCGGGGCAGAACACGACCGGGCTGTGCCCGGTGGTGCGGTTCAGCGGGGAGCCGGTGTACCTGGAAGGCCAGGAGCCGACGCCTGATGACATCGCGTGGCGGGTCGAGACGTTCTGGCGGCCCTACCACCAGGCGCTGCGGGCGGAGCTGGACCGGCTGCGCGATCTCCACGGCCGGGTAGTGCTGTGGGAGGGACATTCGATTCGGGGCGAGCTGCCGTTCCTGTTTGAAGGCCGGCTGCCCGATTTCAACCTGGGTACCGCGGGAGGGGCAAGCTGCACGCCTGGCCTGCAGCAGCGGATGGAGTCGGTGCTGCTTGGACAGAAGGACTACGACTTCGTCGTCAACGGCCGCTTCAAGGGCGGGCATATCACCAGGCATTACGGCGATCCGTCCAGCGGGATCGAGGCGGTGCAGATGGAGACCAGTCAGCGCGCCTATATGGATGAGTGCAGTTTTGAGTATCTGCCGGACAGGGCGGAAGCCGCGCAGGAGCTGCTTCGGCGCCTGCTCCAGGCCGCCCTCGCGTAGGTCGTCGTCTCGTGTAGGAGCGCGCCATGCGCGCGAAGCCGCGTGACACATGGCGCCCGAGGGGGCTTCGGCCGTAACGACGTAATCGAGGCTACGACGAGCCGCCCGGATTCACGCGGCTTCGCGCGCATGGCGCGCTCCTACAAGAGCGGTGCGTCGCCGCAGACGTGTCTCTGGTCCCGGGTCAGACTTCCAGAGTGGCCAGGTCGCCCTTTTCTTCCAGCCATGCCTTGCGGTCGCCTGACCGCTTCTTGGCCAGCAGCATGTCCATCAGTGAATGGGTCTCGGGGCCCTCGTCCACGGTCAGCTGCACCAGACGGCGGGTATCGGGATGGATGGTGGATTCGCGCAGCTGCGAAGGGTTCATCTCGCCGAGCCCCTTGAAGCGGGTGACGTTGATCGCGCCCTTGGGGCCCTTCTTCGACGTGCCCTCGCGCTCGATTTTCTCCAGCAGCAGGCGCTTTTCTTCCTCATCCAGGGCGTAGAACACCTGCTTGCCCACGTCGACGCGGTACAGCGGGGGCATGGCGACGAAGACGTGGCCGGCGGCCACCAGTGAAGGGAAATGCCGCAGGAACAGCGCCGCCAGCAGGGTGGCGATGTGCAGGCCGTCGGAGTCGGCGTCGGCCAGGATCACCACCTTGCCGTAGCGCAGGCCGGAGATGTCGTCCTTGCCCGGGTCGCAGCCAATCGCGATGGCGAGGTTGTGCACTTCCTCCGAGGCCAGCACGCTGGTCGACGCGACCTCCCAGGTGTTCAGGATCTTGCCGCGCAGCGGCAGGATCGCCTGGAAATCCTTGTCGCGCGCCTGCTTGGCGCTGCCGCCGGCCGAATCACCCTCCACCAGGAACAGTTCGGTCCGTGACAGGTCCTGGCTGATGCAGTCGGCCAGCTTGCCGGGCAGGGCGGGTCCCTGGGTGACCTTCTTGCGGGTGATCTGCTTCTCGGTCTTGAGCCGCGCGCTGGCGCGCTCGATCGCCAGCTGGGCGATCTTCTCGCCCAGCTCCACGTGCTGGTTGAGCCACAGGCTGAAGGCGTCGTGGGCGGCGCCCTCGATGAACCCGGCCGCCTGGCGTGAGCTCAGCCGCTCCTTGGTCTGGCCGGAGAACTGCGGGTCGGTCATCTTCAGGCTGAGCACGAACGAGACCCGGTCCCAGACGTCCTCCGGTGCGAGCTTGACCCCGCGCGGCAGCAGGCTGCGGAAGTCGCAGAACTCGCGTAGCGCATCGGTGAAGCCCGAGCGCAGGCCGTTGACGTGGGTGCCGTGCTGGGCGGTTGGGATCAGGTTGACGTAGCTCTCCTGCACCAGCTCGCCTTCGGGAACCCAGGCTGCAGCCCAGTCCACGATCTCGGTCTCGCGGGCCAGGCTGCCGGTGAACAGCTCCGGCGGCAGCAGCTCACGCCCGGACAGTTCGCCACGCAGGTAGTCGAGCAGTCCGTCCTCGTAACGCCATTCGTCGCGCTCGCCGCTGGCCTCGTCGTACAGCTTCACGGTCAGGCCCGGGCAGAGCACGGCCTTGGCCCGCAGCAGGTGGCGCAGCGGGCGCAGGGCGAATTTGGCCGTATCGAAGTACTTGGGGTCGGGCCAGAAGCGCAGCCGGGTGCCGGTGTTGCGTTTGCCGACGGTGCCGACCACATCGAGCTCGGAGGCGCGGTCGCCAGCCGCGAATGACATTGCGTATTCGTTGCCGTCGCGCTTGATTGCCACGTCCAGGCGGGTGGACAGGGCGTTGACCACGCTCACGCCAACGCCGTGCAGGCCGCCGGAGAACGTGTAGTTGCGGTCGCTGAATTTGCCGCCCGCGTGCAGCCGGGTCAGGATCAGTTCTACGCCGGGAACCTGTTCCTCGGGATGGATATCCACCGGCATCCCGCGTCCGTCATCGGACACTTCGCAGCTGCCGTCCTTGTAGAGCGTCACCTCGACTACTTTCGCGTGCCCGGCCAGGGCCTCGTCGACCGAGTTGTCGACCACTTCCTGCACCAGGTGGTTGGGGCGGGACGTATCGGTGTACATGCCGGGGCGGCGTTTGACCGGGTCAAGGCCGGTCAGGACTTCAATATCGACGGCGTTGTAGCGGGCGTTCATGCGGTGGACGCTGCAAAAAAAGGGGCCGGTTAGCTTACCAGTCGCATTGGGCCGTCCGATGCGGGAACAGCGGGACGAAGCGCGCCGGACCTGAAGCGGGAGGCATATGCGCACTCACGCCCCCGCCGGTTTGTCATCTGGGGAAAACCCTTGTGATCCAAGGGCTTGCCCGTTCCGTTAAGAGATCGTTGTTCAGTTGCGGGAAGGTGGAAGGTGCGTAGGGTTCGCATCGTCGCTGTCAGGGGAAGCGGCCGAACTGATCCACTTTCGATCCACTTCATTATGATTTTGGAGACACGACAAATGACCAAGCGCAATATTCTGTTCACTGCTCTGATTGCTGCGGCGTTCGCCGCGCCGGGCGCTTTCGCCCAGGAAGTTGACCAGCAGGCTCTGCGCGATGCCGAACAGGCCGCGCAGCAGGCTGCCGCGGCTGCTGCCGCTGCTGAAGAGCAGGCCACCGACGCGGTGGACCAGGCTGAAGTCGCCGAAGACACGGTGGACCAGGCTGAAGCCGAGGCCTGGCAGACCGAGGAAGAGGAAGAAGAGGAAGATCCGGCCTGATCCACGGATGGAACAGCGGTTCTGGAGCGCCCCGCATCTGCGGGGCGTTTTTTTTGCGCGGCGTTTCCCCCGGCCCGTTCCAGGCAATGCCATCGCAGCGGCCGCCGCCGCAGCGGAGCGCAGCGTGATGTGGACGCGGTGTAGAATGTGGCTTTCCAGCGACCAGCTGCGCCATGCCATCCCCCAGTTCTGTTACACCACTTGTTTTCGTCACCGGAGGCGTTGTTTCTTCCCTTGGGAAGGGCATCGCCGCTGCCTCGCTCGCCGCGATCCTTGAGACCCGCGGGCTGCGGGTGACGATGATGAAGCTCGATCCCTACATCAACGTCGACCCCGGCACCATGAGCCCGTTCCAGCACGGCGAGGTGTACGTGACCGACGACGGTGCCGAGACCGATCTGGATCTCGGCCACTACGAGCGCTTCGTCAACGTGCGCCTGTCGGGGAAGAACTCGATCACCACCGGCAAGATCTATGAAAGCGTGATCGCCAAGGAGCGCCGCGGCGATTACCTCGGCGCCACCGTCCAGGTGATCCCGCACATCACCGATGAGATCAAGCGCTGCATCGATGCCGCCACCCAGGGCTATGACCTTGGCCTGGTGGAAATCGGCGGCACGGTGGGCGATATCGAGTCGCTGCCGTTCCTGGAGGCGATCCGCCAGATCCGTACCGACCGCGGCGCGGAAAAGGCCATGTTCATCCACCTGACGTTGGTGCCGTACATCGCCGCCGCCGGCGAGCTGAAGACCAAGCCCACCCAGCACTCGGTCAAGGAGCTGCGCTCGATCGGCATCCAGCCCGACGTGCTGCTATGCCGCAGCGAACAGCCGCTGCCCGACAGCGAGCGGCGCAAGATCGCCTCGTTCACCAACGTGTCGGAGAAGGCGGTGATCTCCGTGGTGGACATGGACAACATCCACAAGATCCCGCTGTGGCTGGATGCGCAGGGGCTGGACGACCTGGTGGTGGAGCGGCTGCGGCTGGGCGACCGTGTCGCCCCGCAGGCGGACCTGACCGAATGGCTGGACGTGGTGGACGCCGCGGAAAACCCCGTCGATGAAGTCACCATCGGCGTGGTGGGCAAATACGTGGACCACAAGGACGCCTACAAGTCGGTGGCCGAGGCGCTGCGCCACGGCGGCCTGCGCCAGCGCACCCGGGTGAACCTGGAGTGGATCGAGTCGCAGGACATCGAGCGCGACGGCGCCGAGGCGGTGCTGGGCGGGCTGGACGGCATCCTGGTGCCGGGCGGCTTCGGCGACCGCGGTTTCGAAGGCAAGGTGCTGGCTTCGAAGTACGCACGCGAGAAGGGCATTCCCTATTTCGGCATCTGTTACGGCATGCAGGCGGCGGTGGTGGATTTCGCCCGCCACGTGGCCGGCCTTGAAGGTGCCAACAGCACCGAGAACGACCGCCAGACCCCGCACCCGGTAATTGGGCTGATCGCCGAGTGGCGCACCACCAGCGGCGAGATCGAACGCCGCAGCGAAGACAGCGACATGGGCGGCACCATGCGCCTGGGCCTGCAGGAGCAGCGGATCAAGCCCGGCACCCGCGCCCATGACCTGTATGGCCAGGACGTGGTGGCCGAGCGCCACCGCCACCGCTACGAGTTCAACAACCGCTATCGCACCCAGCTTGAGGACGCCGGACTGGTGGTCAGCGCCAAGTCCCTGGACGACCTGCTGGTGGAAATGGTGGAACTGCCGGACCATCCGTGGTTCATTGCCTGTCAGGCGCATCCCGAATTCCAGTCCACTCCGCGCAGTGGGCATCCGCTGTTCATCGGATTTGTACGGGCCGCCCGCGAAAAAAAGGCAGGTGGCAAGCTGCTGAAGGAAGCCACGGCGTGACCTGCGCCGACCCATGCAGACACAGGGTTTTGTCATGAATCTATGCGGTTTCGAGGTTGGCCTGGAGCGGCCGTTTTTCCTGATTTCGGGCCCCTGCGTGGTCGAGAGCGAACAGCTGCAAGTGGACGTGGCCGGGCAGCTGAAGGAAATCACCTCGGCGCTCGGCATCCCCTTCATCTTCAAGTCGAGCTTCGACAAGGCCAACCGCACCTCGCTGGACAGCTTCCGCGGTCCGGGCATGGAGGAGGGCCTGCGGATCCTGGCCGAGGTGAAGCGCCAGGTGGGCGTGCCGGTGCTGACCGACGTGCACGAATACACGCCGATGGACGAGGTGGCCTCGGTGGTCGACGTGCTGCAGACCCCGGCGTTCCTGGTGCGGCAAACCGATTTCATCCTGCGCGCCTGCTCGGCCGGCAAGCCGGTCAACATCAAGAAAGGCCAGTTCCAGTCGCCGTGGGACATGAAGCCAGTGGTGGAGAAGGCCAAGTCCACCGGCAACCAGCAGATCATGGTCTGCGAGCGCGGCGCCAGCTTCGGCTACAACAACCTGGTCAGCGACATGCGCTCGCTGGCGGTGATGCGTGACACCGGCTGCCCGGTGGTCTTCGACGCCACCCATTCGGTACAGCTGCCGGGCGGGCAGGGCGGTTCCAGCGGCGGCCAGCGCGAGTTCATCCCGGTGTTGGCGCGGGCCGCGGTGGCCGTGGGCGTCGCCGGGATGTTCATGGAAACCCATCCGGAACCTGAAAAAGCCCTCAGCGACGGCCCCAACGCCTGGCCGCTGGCGAAGATGCGCGCGCTGCTGGAAACCCTGGTTGAACTGGATGCCGCCACCAAGCGTGGCGGCTTCCTCGAACGCGAAGTCTGATCTTTCCTCCCCACTGCCCTTCTGAGGTAACAAAGCGAGACCATGACCAAGATTGCCAAGATCCATGCCCGTGAAATCCTCGATTCGCGAGGCAATCCCACCCTTGAAGCGGAAGTGACGCTCGAGGACGGCAGTTTCGGCCGCGCCATGGTTCCCTCCGGCGCCTCCACCGGCGCCCGCGAGGCGGTGGAACTGCGTGACGGTGATCGCACCCGCTACATGGGCAAGGGCGTGCGCAAGGCGGTGGCCAATGTGAACGGCACCATCGCCGAGACCCTGAAGGGTTTTGACGCCGCCGACCAGGCCGGCCTGGACAAGCGCCTGATTGATCTGGACGGCACCGAGAACAAGGGCCGGCTGGGCGCGAACGCGCTGCTGGGCGTGTCGATGGCCAACGCCCATGCGATGGCCGCGTCGAAGAAGATCCCGCTGTGGAAGCTGCTGGCCGGCGACCGCGACCCGGTGCTGCCGGTGCCGATGATGAACATCATCAACGGCGGCGCCCACGCCGACAACAACGTCGACTTCCAGGAGTTCATGATCCTGCCGGTGGGCTTTGATTCGTTCTCCGAATCGCTGCGCGCGGGCACCGAGATCTTCCACGCGCTCAAGTCGGTGCTGAAGGGCCACGGCCTGAGCACCGCGGTAGGCGACGAGGGCGGTTTCGCCCCGGACCTGCGCAGCAACGTGGAAGCGCTGGACACCATCCTGGAAGCGATCGGCAAGGCCGGTTACGCCGCAGGCGAGGACGTGCTGCTGGGCCTGGATGTGGCCTCCAGCGAATTCCACGAGAGCGGCAAATACCATCTGGTGGGCGAGGGCAAGCGCCTGACCGGCGAGCAGTTCGTCGATTTCCTCGCCGACTGGTGCAGCCAGTACCCGATCATCAGCATTGAAGACGGCATGGACGAGGCCGACTGGGATGGCTGGAACCTGCTGACCGCGCGCCTGGGCGACAAGGTGCAGCTGGTGGGTGACGACCTGTTCGTGACCAATCCGAAGATCTTCCGCCAGGGCATCGACTCGGGCACCGCCAACGCGATCCTGATCAAGGTCAACCAGATCGGTACCCTGACCGAGACCCTCGAAGCGATTGCCATGGCCGACGCGGCGAAGTACGCCGCGGTGGTGTCGCACCGCTCCGGGGAAACGGAGGACACCACCATTTCCGACATCGCCGTGGCCACCACCGCCACCCAGATCAAGACCGGCTCGCTGTGTCGCAGCGACCGCGTGGCCAAGTACAACCAGCTGCTGCGGATCGAGGAATCGCTAGGCGGACAGGCGCGCTACGCCGGGCGCGACGCGTTCGTGTCCCTGCCGCGGTAAGGCCCGGCCGCCGTGCGCGTCCTCGCTCTCGTAGTGCTGGTGCTGGCGTTGCTGCTTGGATGGCTGCAATACCGGCTGTGGTTCGGCATTGGCGGGGCGGGTGACGTGGCGCAGCTGGACGCCCAGGTAGCCCAGCAGGCGCATCAGAACGACGGCCTGCGCGAGCGTAACGCCGCGCTGGCCGCCGAAGTGGCGGACCTGAAGTCGCCCACCGGTGAGGCGGCCGTGGAAGAACGCGCACGTAGTGAGCTGGGCATGATCCGGCCCGGGGAAACCTTCTACCGGGTGGTGGACGCCCCGGCCGTGCGGACGTCGACGCGGCAGCAGCCGGAGCCTTCGCCGTGATCTGGGCAGTGGTACCGGCCGCGGGCAGCGGCAGCCGTTTCGGCGCTGAAATTCCCAAGCAGTACCTGGAGGTGGCCGGCGAGCCGCTGCTGGCCCATACCCTGCGCGCCCTGCTGGCCCACCCTGGTGTAGCCGGGGTCGTGGTGGTGCTGGCCGCGGATGACCCGCACTGGCCCGGCTGGAGTGAGCTGGAAGGCAAGCCGGTGCTGCACTGCGTGGGCGGCGAGTCCCGTGCGGATTCGGTGCTGGCCGGCCTGCATGCGCTTCCGGAGGACGTGCGGGCGGATGATTTCGTGCTGGTGCACGACGCCGCGCGGCCCAATCTCGCGTTCGCGGATCTTGATCAGCTGATCGAGCGCGGGCGCATCGATCCGGTAGGGGCGATCCTGGCCGCGCCAGTGCGCGACACCCTCAAGCGGGCCGGAGACGAGGGCGGCATCGACCGGACCTTGCCGCGCGAACGCCTGTGGCGCGCGCTGACTCCGCAGATGTTCCGTCGTCTGCAGCTTTCCCAGGCCTTGGAAAAGGCGCGTGCGGCCGGCGTCGAGGTCACCGACGAATCCATGGCCATGGAGCGCAGGGGCGCCCGCCCGCTGCTGATCGAAGGCCGCGAGGACAACATCAAGGTCACCACCCCGGCGGATCTGGCGTATTTCGAATTCCTGCTGTCGCGCCGTTGAGAGAAACGGCCACGGTAGGAGCGCGCATGGCGCGCCCTACGGCCGGTTGGCGGTAGCATTGCGTGATGACTGACAACATCCCGTTCCGCATCGGCCAAGGCTTCGATGTGCACGCCTTTGGTGAAGGCGACCACGTGGTTATCGGCGGCGTGCACATCCCGCACGGGCGTGGCTTCGTTGCCCACAGCGACGGTGACGTGGCCCTGCATGCGCTGTGCGATGCCATGTTTGGCGCGCTGGCCATGGGCGACATCGGTACCCACTTTCCGCCCAGCGATCCGCAGTGGAAAGACGCCGACAGCCGCATGTTCCTGCGCCGCTGCCGCGAACTCGTCGCCGGCCGTGGCTGGCGGCTGGGCAACGCGGATATCACCATCGTGTGCGAGCAGCCGAAGATCGGCCCCCACGCCCAGGCCATGCGTGAGCTGATCGCCGCCGACCTCCAGGTGGATATCGATGCGGTCAGCGTCAAGGCCACCACCAACGAAAAGTTGGGCCACCTTGGCCGCGAAGAGGGCATCGCAGCCCACGCCGTGTGCCTGCTGGTTCGCGCGTGAGCGCACCTGATGCCGGCGCCGGCCGGGGATTGCCGCGTGCTTGGGGAGAAACTGTGCTGCAGGCGGCCATGCGCAGCGTGGTGGAGGATTTCCGTGTCGATGAGATCGACGGTTTCGAGGCCACCGGCAGCGGCGAGCACGAGCTGCTCACGATTGAAAAGCGCGGACTGAATACCGCCGAGGTCGCCCGCCGCCTGGCGCGCTGGGCCAGCGTACCGGAGATGGCGGTCGGCTATGCCGGGCTGAAGGACCGCCATGCGGTCACCCGACAGCGCTTCAGCGTGCACCTGCCGGGACGCGAAGCGCCTTCGGTCGACACGCTTGAGGACGATGACGTGCGGGTGCTCGAGCAGACCCGACACGTGAAGAAAATCCCGCGCGGGGCACTGGTGGGCAACCGCTTTGAATTGGTCCTGCGCGAAGTAGAGGGGGAGCGCTCCGCGATCGAAGAGCGGCTTGCACGCGCCGCGGCGGAAGGCGTCCCCAACTGGTTTGGCGAGCAGCGCTTTGGCCGGGGTGGCGGCAACATCGATGCGGCCCTGGCCATGTTTGCCGGCCGCCGGGTGCGCCGCGACCAGCGCGGCCA
Source organism: Luteimonas sp. A478 (assembly GCF_054052025.1). Lineage (NCBI taxonomy): Bacteria > Pseudomonadati > Pseudomonadota > Gammaproteobacteria > Lysobacterales > Lysobacteraceae > Luteimonas > Luteimonas yangxiaopingae. The sequence goes on from NZ_JBSVRF010000007.1 coordinate 31,044, forward strand.
CCTGCTCTCGGCCGCCCGCTCGGAGCTGTTCAACCGGGTACTGACCGAACGGGTGCAGGCCGGCAACTGGAACAGTCCGCTCGAAGGCGAGGCGTGGATGCTGGACAGCAGCCGTGCCGCATTCGGGCCCGAGCCCTGGAGCGAGGTGCTGGCCGGACGGCTGGCCGCGTTCGATATCCATCCCAGCGCACCGCTGTGGGGGAAGGGCGAGCTGCGCAGCGAAGGCGAGGCGCGGGCGCTGGAACTGGCTGCGCTGGATACGCCCGACGCGCACGCAATGCGCCAAGGGCTGGAAGCGGCCGGCCTGCGCCAGGAGCGTCGTTCTACCCGGCTACTGCCGCAGGATCTGGCCTGGAGCTGGCTCGCAGACGATGTACTGCGCTTGAGGTTTTCGCTGCCCCGCGGGACCTACGCCACCGCGCTGCTGGCGGAGCTCGGCCCGGTCCGGGATGCCGCGCAGACCGGCTGACCGTTGGTCGGGCGCCGGCGGGAATCACAGCAGGCTGCCGCGGCCAGGCGTATAACCGGAATCGGGCGTCGACGCCCTCCGCGCCGGCGCCGTCCCGGATACCGCATGGGAGGATCCGCCATGAAAGGCCTGCTTCGTTGCTGTTTCATCATCGCCGCGTCCAGCCTGGCCGCTTGTGCCAGCCAGGCCGACATGCGCCTGGCATCCGCGGCTGCCACTTCCGCCAGTCAGCCCGATTCCTTCAGGAACGACGGGACGTACATCCTGCGCGTTGAACAGATCGCCCGCCGCCGCGGGGTGGAAGTGCATTGGGTGCATCCGCCGCTCCTCCGTCCTGACACAGCAGTTGTCGACAACGGGCTGGAATAATCTGGCGGAGACAGCGCGGCCGGGGTTCAGCGCGGCCTGAGCAGCACCAGCACCGCCCCGGTCCCGCCCTGGGCGGGCGGGGCGGAATGGAACGCCAGTACGTCGGCGCGCTGGCGCAGGAGGCGATCAACCATGTTCTTGAGCACGGGCGTGCCGCTCCCGTGCAGTCCCTTGCCATGCACGATCCGCACGCAGCCGCTGCCAGCGTCACGCGCTTCCGCCAGGAATTGCCGCAGCATGGATTCGGCCAGCCGCGTCCCAGCATGGTGCAGGTCCAGTTCGTCCTGGACCGCGTAATGGCCCTTGGCCAGCCTTTTGAGCATGCGCGGACTGATTTCATCGCGCCGGTAGCGCAGGCTGTCGCCGGCTTCCAGTGGACCGGACTCCAGCATCTTTGCGAACTCGCTCAGCGCCTCGCGCTCGTCACGCTCGGCCATCCGCGGGCGCGGCTTGGGGCGCGGAGCGCGCGGCGTTGCGGGCGTCTCAGGGAGCTGCCGGACCGGGCCGATGGCGTCCCGGAACAGCGCGGCATCGTCCGCGTCCACCTCGTCCTGCTTGCGTCGCCTGGCCATGCGCCCAGATTACCCGAGCCGGGCCAGTCAGGTGGGCGCATCCGCTATCATGTCGCCTCGATTCACAGCACGGGGCGGCGCGGAAAGTTTCATGCGGATACTGGTCAGCAACGACGACGGCGTAGACGCGCCGGGCATCCGGATCCTCGCCGAAGGGTTGCGCAATGCAGGTCACCACGTGCAGATCGTCGCGCCCGACCGCGACCGGTCCGGCGCGAGCAACTCCTTGACCCTGGACATGCCGCTGCGCGTGGTGCAACTGGAAAAGGACGTCTGGCGCGTGCATGGCACGCCCACCGATTCGGTGCATGTGGCCATCCGCGGCATGCTGGAGCACGAGCCGGACATCGTCGTATCGGGCATCAACAACGCCGCCAACATGGGCGATGACGTGATCTATTCCGGCACGGTGGCCGCGGCGATGGAAGGGCGCTTTCTTGGACTGCCGGCGCTGGCGGTCTCGCTGGTTACCGCGGACCACGTTGGCAAGCACTACGAGACCGCGGCACGCGCGGCCGTGGAGCTGGTGCAGCGGCTCAAGGCCGACCCGCTGCCCGCCGACACCATTCTCAACGTCAACGTTCCGGATATTCCCTGGAGCGAGGTGAAAGGGTTTGAAGTGACCCGTCTGGGCAACCGTCACCGCGCCGAGCCGTGCGTGCCGCTGGAAGACCCGCGTGGCCGCAGCTGGTACTGGATCGGTCGCGCCGGTGCGGAGCAGGACGCCGGCCCAGGCACGGATTTCCACGCCGTGCGCACGGGCAACATCTCGATCACTCCGATCGTGGTTGATCTCACCCGCTATCAGGCCCTGGAACAGGTGTCGAGCTGGGTAGGCGGGTTGGCCGATCAGCTCAGAGAGAAGGGGCGATGAGCCCGCGCCTGAGACTTCAGCCCGAGGCGATCGGCGTTGGCATGACCTCGCAGCGGGTACGTGACCGGTTGATCGAGCGCCTCCGTGAGGGCGGCATCAGCAATGAGCGCGTGCTCAATGCAATGGGTCTGGTGCCGCGGCACCTGTTCGTCGATGAAGCCCTGGCCACGCGCGCCTACGATGACACCGCGCTGCCGATCGGACACGGCCAGACCATTTCCCAGCCCTGGGTGGTGGCAAAGATGACCGAAGAGGTGCTGGAGGGCGGTATGCCTGCGACGGCGCTGGAAATCGGCACTGGCTCCGGGTACCAGGCTGCGATCCTGGCCTCGCTGGGAGTCAAGGTCTACACCGTCGAGCGCATCGGCGAACTGCTGCGGGTCGCCCGCAAGCGGTTCCGCTCGCTGGGCCTGACCGTACGCAGCCGTCATGACGACGGCCGCATCGGCTGGCCGGAGCATGCGCCGTTCGACGCCATACTGGTGACGGCTGGCGCTCCCGCGCTGGTGGATGCGTTGACCGAGCAATTGGCCCCGGGTGGGGTACTGGTGGCACCGGTGGGCAGCGGCAGCGCGCAGGTGCTGGTCAAGCTGCGCAAGCGCGCCGATGGCTCCTTGGAGCGCAGCGAGATTGCCCAGGTGATATTCGTGCCGCTGCTGGCTGGAGTGGTGGACTGATGTACCGGGTTCCTTCATTGGCCATGAGGCAGAATGATTTCCGTGGTTGGTCTGGCAGGCGCCCCGGGGTTGGGCAGGATGGAGTTGCATTGATGAGGATGGCAATCGTGCTGGTGGTGTTGAGCGTGCTGCTGAGCGCATGCGGCAGCAGCCGGGTGGTCCGCGAAGGCGGGAAGGCGTCCACCGCGCAGCCGGGGCAGACCGTGACAGTCAAGCGTGGCGACACCGTTTACCGGCTTGCTGTCAGCAACGGAATCAGCCCGCTGGACCTGGCCACTTGGAACAACATCGCCCCGCCTTACACCATTTATCCCGGACAGCGCCTGCGGCTGTATCCAGCCGATGGCCGGGCCCCTGCGCGCACGGCATCGACGCCTTCGCGGCCTGCGGGTCAGTCCACCCCCACGCAGCCGCCGGCAACGCCTGCGCCGGCACCGGCGCGCAGTTCGGTGAGCTGGCGCTGGCCAGCCGATGGCCAGCTGGTGAGCCGGTTCGCTTCAGGGGATCCGACCAAACAGGGCATCGGTATTGCCGGCAGTGGCGGTCAGCCGGTGAAGGCGGCCGGGGACGGCGTGGTGGTCTATTCGGGGTCAGGTCTGGTGGGCTATGGCGAGCTGATCATCGTCAAGCACGACGACGAATGGCTGTCAGCCTATGGCCACAACCGCGCCCGCCTGGTCAATGAGGGCGAGCGGGTGCGCGCAGGCCAGCAGGTCGCAGAAATGGGCCGCAGCGGTGCGGCGCGCGACATGCTCCATTTCGAGATCCGTCACAACGGTCGTCCCGTCGATCCCCTGTCGTACCTTCCCCGGCGCTGAACTTTCCAGCGCGGTCGGTCGGCGGGAGCTCGTTGGCAGTCCGGCCGGTGTGGCCGGGACCTGTGCGCTTACGAGCCGCTGAGGATGAAACCAGCCACCACCCGGCGGCCTTCCCCGGCGAGCACGTGGTAAGTGCGGGCGGCCGAGTCGTTGGCCATGGCCTCAAGGCCGATGCCGCGCGACAGGCAGGCAGCCATAATTTCCGCCGGCGGAAACACCTGACTGGGCCCTGTGCCCAGCAGCACCAGGGCAGGTGACAGCGCCAGGATCTGTTCCAGGTCCGGCATCAGCATTGCGGTGGCGTCGCGTACCGGCCAGTCTTCGATCAGAACGTCCGGGGCAACCACGAAACTGCGGGTCAGCCGGCGCTCGTTGACCAGGGCGGAGCTGCCACCGGCGCTGCGCAGGTAGAACTCGTAGTCGGGTCGTTCAAGATGAAGCTGCATGGGAGCGGTTCGCGCTATGCGTATGCGGCGCCGTCAGGCCCTGGGCAGGACGATCTGGCGTTTGCCGATGCTGGGCCGGTAGAGCACGGCCACTTTGCCGATCTTCTGCACCAGTGCGGCGCCGCTGCGCTCGGCCAGTTCGGCCACAATCGCGCTGCGCTGGTCGCGGTCGTCATCGGCGATCTTCACCTTGACCAGCTCATGGTGCTCCAGCGCTCCCTCCAGCTCGGCAATCACCGGGTCGCTTACCCCCTTTCCGCCTACCTGCAGGATGGCGTTGAGATCATGAGCCTTGCCGCGGAGGAAACGGATCTGTGCGGCGGTCAGGGCGGCTGGCATACGGGTTCGCGTCAATGAGGGTGGGAGCGGCAGGGTATCATGACAGCGGCGATCTTCCGCCGCCCCCATCGCTCCCGAATCTTCCCCATGGCCCGCAGCAAGAGCAGCCAACGCTGGCTGAAAGAACACTTTTCCGACCCCTTCGTGAAGAAGGCGAAGGCCGAGGGCATGCGCTCGCGCGCGGTCTACAAACTGGAAGAGCTGGTCGCCCGCGACCGGCTGCTCAAACCGGGCATGACCGTGGTGGACCTGGGTGCGGCCCCGGGAGGGTGGTCGCAGTGGGTCCGCCAGGAGTTGGACCGCATGGATGAGTCCAGGCCGGGGCGGGTGATCGCCTTGGATATCCTGGAGATGCCGCCGCTGGCCGGGGTCGAGTTCCTTCATGGCGACTTCAGGGAGGGTGAGGTCTTATCGAGTCTTGAGACTGCCCTCGCCGGAAAGCCCGTCGACCTTGTGTTGTCGGATATGGCCCCAAACAAGAGTGGTATGGATTCGGTAGATCAGCCGCGGGTGATGTACTTGGCCGAGCTGGCGATGGATTTCGCCGACGGTCACCTGAGGCCGGGCGGCGCGTTCCTGATCAAGTTGTTCCACGGCGTGGGTTTCGACGACTACGTACGGGAACTGCGCCGCCGCTACGACCGGGTGGTGATCCGCAAACCATCGGCATCGCGGCAGCGTTCGCCGGAAGTCTATGCGCTCGCACAGGGCAAGCGTGTACAGATGAAGTAGCATGGCGCCCGAGCGCCTGGGAAAGAATTTGAATGAATGATCTGGTCAAAAATCTGTTGCTTTGGGTGGTTGTCGCCATCGTATTGATGATGGTGTTCCAGAGCTTCAGCCCGAACACTGCCGGCCCGCAGGAAGTGCAGTACTCGCAGTTTATGGAGGAAGTGCGGAACAGCCGGATCAAGCGGGTGGACATCGCCGAGGACGAGCGCACGATCTCGTTCGAGCGCGCCGATGGTGCCCGTGGCACCGTGATCGCGCCGCGCCGCGACGAGCGCATGATCGACGACCTGATCAACCACAATGTGGAGATCAAGCAGGCGCCGCCGTCCACCGGGCCCTCACTGGCCTACATCCTGATCAATTTCCTGCCGGTCCTGCTGATCATCGGTTTCTTCTTCTTCATGATGCGGCAGATGCAGCAGGGCGGTGGCAAGGGCGCCATGAGCTTCGGCCGTTCGCGCGCCAAGCTGCTCAACGAGGACCAGGTCAAGGTCAACTTCAGTGACGTGGCCGGCTGCGACGAGGCCAAGGAAGAAGTCTCCGAGCTGGTCGAGTTCCTGCGTGATCCATCGCGCTTCCAGAAACTGGGCGGCAAGATTCCGCGCGGCGTGCTGATGGTCGGCCCGCCCGGCACCGGCAAGACCCTGCTGGCGCGTGCGATCGCCGGTGAGGCCAAGGTGCCGTTCTTCTCGATCTCCGGTTCCGACTTCGTCGAAATGTTCGTCGGCGTCGGTGCGTCGCGCGTGCGCGATATGTTCGAGCAGGCCAAGAAGCACTCGCCGTGCATCATCTTCATCGACGAGATCGACGCGGTCGGCCGCCACCGTGGTGCCGGCCTGGGCGGCGGTCACGACGAGCGCGAGCAGACCTTGAACCAGCTGCTGGTCGAGATGGACGGCTTCGAGGGCGGGGAGGGCGTGATCGTGATCGCCGCCACCAACCGCCCCGACGTGCTGGATCCCGCGCTGCTGCGCCCGGGCCGCTTCGACCGTCAGGTGATGGTGGGCCTGCCCGACGTGAGGGGCCGCGACCAGATCCTCAAGGTGCACATGCGCAAGGTGCCGCTGGACGATGACGTGGAGCCGATGATTGTGGCCCGCGGTACGCCCGGCTTCTCCGGCGCGGACCTGGCCAACCTGGTCAACGAGGCGGCGCTGTTCGCCGCCCGGGAAAACGCCTCGGTAGTGCGGATGGAGCACTTCGATCGTGCCCGCGACAAGATCCTGATGGGCGCCGAGCGCCGCTCGATGGCCATGAGCGAGGACGAGAAGGAGCTGACCGCGTATCACGAGGCCGGCCACGCCATCGTCGGCCGCCTGGTGCCCGAGCATGACCCGGTCTACAAGGTCACCATCATTCCCCGCGGCCGCGCACTGGGCGTGACCATGTACCTGCCCGAGGGCGACAAATATTCGATGAACAAGATCGCCATCGAGTCGCAGCTTTGCTCGCTGTATGGCGGGCGGGTGGCCGAGGAGCTTATCTTCGGTGAGGACAAGGTCACCACTGGCGCCTCCAACGACATTGAGCGGGCGACCAAGATCGCGCGCAACATGGTCACCAAGTGGGGCCTGAGCGACGAGCTGGGTCCGATCGCCTACAGCGATGACGAGGACGAGGTGTTCCTCGGCCGCTCGGTCACGCAGCACAAGAGCGTGTCCGACGACACCGCGCGCAAGATCGACGAGGTGGTGCGCCTGATCCTCGATCGTGCCTACGACCGTACCCGGGAGATCCTGAGCGGGAACATGGACAAGCTCCACGCCATGGCCAAGCTGCTGCTGGAATACGAGACCATCGACGTGCCGCAGATCGACGCGATCATGGAAGGCCGTGATCCGCCGCCGCCGATGGGCTGGGACAAGGCGCGCAAGAGCGGTGACGGCGGAGACGGTGGCGATGACGGCCAGACCCTGCCGATCGGCGGCCCCGCGGAACAGACCTGACTTGATTTAACCGGAGCCCGGTACAGCCGGGCTCAGGCACCGGACGCCCTGGATGTTCGATACCACGCCAACGCTCGACTGCGCCGGCCGCCCGCTGGCGCTTGACCGCCCCCGTGTCATGGGGATCGTCAACATTACCCCCGACTCGTTTTCCGATGGCGGCGCGCATTTCGACCTGGATGCCGCGGTGGCCCATGGCCTGGCGCTCGTGGCCGAAGGGGCGGACGTCCTTGATATTGGCGGCGAGTCCACGCGCCCTGGGGCTGATGCGGTTCCGCTTGAGGAAGAGCTGCGTCGCACGGTGCCGGTCATTGAGCGTCTGGCCCGGGAAACCCCGGTGCCGCTGTCGATCGACACCTTCAAGCCCGAGGTAATGCGCGCCGCCGTCGCAGCGGGCGCGGGCATCATCAATGACATTTACGGCCTGCGCCGGGAAGGGGCGCTGGATGCCGCCGCCGAGCTGGGCGTGCCGGTCGTGCTGATGCACATGCTCGGCGAGCCGCGCTCGATGCAGGATGCGCCGTACTACGAGGATGTGGTGGGCGAAGTGCACCGCTTCCTCGCCGAGCGCATCTTCGCCGCCGAAATGGCGGGCATCCCGCGGTCGCGGATCGTGGCTGACCCGGGGTTCGGCTTCGGCAAGACGACTGCCCACAACATGATCCTGCTGGCGCAGCTGCAGCGGTTCACAGAATTGGGGGTGCCGGTGCTGGCGGGTTTGTCCCGCAAACGCAGCATTGGTGAACTCACCGGGCGCAATACGCCGCTGGAGCGTGTGCACGGGTCGGTGGCGGCGCATCTGGTGGCCGCCCAGCGCGGGGCGAAGATCCTGCGGGTGCATGACGTGGCCGCCACGGTGGACGCGCTCAGGGTCTGGGAAGCGATCGATGCCGTTCCCGTTCCCCGCACGGGGACGGTGACCGCGCAACCGCGCTGGCCGGAAGACGGGTAGACGCACCCGGGCGCCGCTGTGCCGTTGGTCACGGTGGGCTGACGTCAAGCGCATGCTGCGTTAGGCTGCGCCCTCGTTGCCGCCGTACTGGCGGCCGGATCCCGAGGGGAAGCGTTGCCCATGCTTGAAACCAGTACGCCACTTGTCGTCACCTTTCTTGCCTATCTCGCCGGCATGGTGCTGATCGGCTTCTACGCCTGGCGGTCAACCAAGAACTTCGACGACTACATCCTGGGTGGTCGCCGGCTCAGCCCCACCACCGCCGCGCTGTCGGCCGGCGCATCGGACATGAGCGGCTGGCTGATGATGGGCCTGCCTGGTGCGATGTACCTCAACGGTCTGTCAGAGGCATGGATTGGGCTTGGCCTGGTCACCGGTGCGTGGCTCAACTGGCACTACGTGGCCGGCCCGCTGCGGGTCTATACCGAAACCACCGGCAATGCGCTGACCCTGCCGGATTTCATGACCAATCGGTTCAAGGACGACAGCAAGGTGCTGCGGGTGTTGGCGGCGGTGGTGATCCTGGTGTTTTTTGCTGTGTACTGCGCCTCGGGCGTGGTCGCCGGGGGGCGACTGTTCGAGAGCGTGTTCGGCCTGACCTACGCCCAAGCCATCTGGTGGGGCGCGGCGGTAACGGTGCTCTACAGTCTGGTCGGCGGGTTTCTGGCGGTGAGCTGGACCGATGTGGCCCAGGGCACGATGATGCTGTTTGCGCTGTTGATCACGCCGATACTGGTGGTGACGCACAGCGGCGGGCTGGGTGATGGCCTTGAGCTGATCCGCGAGCTGGATCCCACCAACCTGAACTGGATTGGCGCCGGTGGCCTGGTCGCGGTCGTGTCCGCGCTGGCCTGGGGACTGGGCTACGCCGGCCAGCCGCATATCCTGGTGCGGTTCATGGCCATCGACAGCATCCACTCGATCCCGAAAGCACGCCGGATCGGCATGAGCTGGATGATCCTGTGCATGGTGGGTGCGCTGGCGGTTGGCTTCTTCGGTATCGCCTACTTCGCACTCAATCCGCAATTCGCGGCTCCGGTGGAGGCCAATCCGGAGCGGGTCTTCATCATTGCGGTGGAGCTGCTGTTCAATCCCTGGATCGCGGGCATCATCCTGTCGGCAATCCTGGCCGCGGTGATGAGCACCCTGTCCAGCCAGTTGATCGTGTGCTCCAGCGTGCTGTCGGAGGACTTCTACCGCGGCTTCTTCCGCAAAGATGCCAGCCAGCGCGAGCTGGTCTGGGTCGGCCGCGCCAGCGTGCTGCTGGTCGCGCTGGTGGCGCTGTGGCTGGCGCGCGACCCGGACAGTCGGGTGCTGGGGCTGGTGGCCTATGCCTGGGCCGGCTTCGGCTCGGCGTTCGGTCCGGTGTTGGTGCTGTCCCTGTTCTGGGGCCGCATGACCCGCAATGGTGCGCTGGCGGGAATGATTACCGGCGCAGTCGTTGTGATTGCATGGAAGCAGTTGGGGTTCGCACTGTATGAAATGGTGCCCGGCTTTGTGATGGCGACGCTGGCGATTGTGCTTGTCAGCCTGATGGGGCGGGCGCCTTCGCCAGAGATCCAGGGCCGGCACCAGCAGGTGAGGCAGTCGCTGCGGGAGACCGGCTACTGACTGGTTTCGGGCAGCGCCATAATCCGGGTATGTCAATCCACCATCGCCCGGCGGCCATCGCCATCATGGGCCCGACCGCTTCGGGTAAAACCGCGTTCGCGCTTGAATGCGCGCGCGCGCTGGGCGGGGAAATCGTCAGTGTGGATTCGGCGCTGGTGTATCGCGGCCTGGACATTGGTGCTGCCAAGCCCAGCGCCGCAGAACGCGGGCAGGTGCCGCATCATCTGATCGATGTCCGCGATCCCTGGCAGCCGTACTCGGCCGCGGAGTTCGCCGCTGACGCCCGCGTCGTGCTCGACGACATTGCCGGTCGCGGGCGGCTTCCGATCCTGGCCGGCGGCACCGGACTTTATTTCCGCTCGCTGTTGCGTGGCCTGTCGGCGATGCCGCCGGCAGATCCGGAGACACGCGCGCGGCTGGCGACACGGGCCGAAGCGCTGGGGTGGCCGGCAATGCATGCCGAACTGGCCCGGGTTGACCCGGACGCGGCGCGCCGCATCCACGCCACCGATCCGCAGCGGATCCAGAGGGCGCTGGAAGTCTATGAGCTGACCGGGCGCAGGATCAGTGAACTGCAGGCCGCGCCGCCTTCCGGGCGCCTGCCGTTCCGTGTCCTGAAGCTGGTGCTGGCGCCGGATGACCGTGCCGTGCTGCATCAGCGCATCGCCCAGCGCTTCGACGCCATGCTGGAAGCCGGCTTCATTGAAGAGGTCCAGGCGCTCCGCGCCCTGCCCGAGCTGCGCGGCCACCCGGCCCCGCTGGACTTGCCGGCGCTGCGTGCGGTGGGCTACCGCCAGGCTTGGGAACATCTGGATGGCGCGGTCGATGCCGACGGCTTCCGCGACCGGGCCATTGCTGCCACCCGCCAGCTGGCCAAGCGCCAGCTGACCTGGCTGCGCGGCGAACTGGACGCGCTCTGGTTTGATCCGCAGTCGCAGGCAGCGGCGCTGCGTGGCACCGTGTCCCGGTTTCTGGGGCGGTGATTTGTGTACCATCGGCCGTCACCGCCAAGGGGATCGAGGCGGTGCGCGGCCTCGGCCGCTTACAACAATAACCAAGCTGGGGATATTCCATGTCCAAGGGACAGTCTTTGCAGGATCCTTTCCTGAATGCCTTGCGGCGCGAGCGCGTGCCGGTTTCGATCTACCTGGTCAACGGCATCAAGCTGCAGGGGACCATTGAATCGTTCGATCAATTCGTGGTGTTGCTGCGCAACACGGTCAGCCAGATGGTCTACAAGCACGCCATCTCCACCGTGGTGCCGGCGCGCAACGTGCGCGTGGGACCGGGCGGGGGGCATGTGCAGGCCACATCGGAGGCTGGCGGCGCCGAGGTGGCGGCTGAGCGCGGGCCGGCTGAGCAGTAATTCCACGGGGCGCCGCGCAGGCGCCCCGCTTGACATCCGGCGTCCGCGGCCCCACATCTGCTGACATACCCCGTCAGGAGCGCACGCCGCTTGTTTGAACGCAGTGACAAGGGCGAGCACGCCCTGTTGATCCAGCCGCAGATCGGTGGCTCGGCCACCGATGCAGCGCTGGAAGAATTTTCCGAGCTGGCCCGCTCTGCGGGCGCCAGCGTGGCTGCGGTGCTGGCCGCACGTGTCGAACGGCCCAATCCTGCCACCCTCATAGGCAGCGGCAAGCTGGAGGAGATGAAGGCTGCCGTAGCGGCGACCGGGGCTGACCTGATCCTGGTCAACCACCCGCTTACTCCGATCCAGGAGCGCAACCTGGAGAAGGCCCTGCAGTGCCGGGTGGTTGATCGGACCGGCCTGATCCTGGACATCTTCGCCCAGCGCGCCCGCAGCCATGAGGGCAAGCTGCAGGTGGAGCTGGCCCAGCTGCGGCATATGGCCAGCCGCCTGGTGCGCGGCTGGACCCATCTGGACAGCCAGCGTGGTGGCGCGATCGGCCTGCGCGGACCGGGTGAAACCCAGCTGGAAACCGATCGCCGATTGCTGCAGAAGCGTGTGGATGCGTTGCAGAAGCGCCTGGAAAAGGTACAGGTGCAGCGCGGCCAGATGCGCCGCGCACGGCTGCGCAGCGAGCTGCCCAGGGTGGCCCTGGTGGGCTATACCAACGCCGGCAAATCAACCCTGTTCAACGCCCTGACCGGTGCCGATGCCTACGCTGCGGACAAGTTGTTCGCCACCCTGGACCCGACCGTGCGCAGGATCACCCTGCCCGGGGGCAACGTGGTGCTGGCCGATACCGTCGGCTTCGTGAGCGACCTGCCGCATGAACTGGTGGCGGCGTTCCGCTCGACCCTGGACGAGGCCCGCGAAGCCGACCTGTTGCTGCACTTGGTGGATGCGGCCGATCCGCTGCGCGACGAGCGCATCGGCCAGGTGGATGCGGTGCTCGAAGACATTGGCGCCGGCGACATCCCGCAGCTGCTGGTATTCAACAAGATCGATCGCATCGACGGCGCGACGCCGCGACATGACCAGCCGCATGCGGCCGCTGGCACAGACCAGCCGCAGCGCGAGCGGGTGTGGATCTCGGCCCGTGATCACGATGGCCTGGATCTTCTGCGTTCCGCGCTGGCCGGGAATCTCGGGCTTCGCCGCGTCATGGGCGAGCTGGAGCTGCCCTCCAGTGCCGGTCGCCTGCGCGCCCGCCTGCACGAGCTGGACGCCGTGCGCGGCGAGTCCCATGACGAGCAGGGCTGGCGCCTGCAGGTGGACCTGCCCCACGCCGATGCCGCCCGCTTGGCGGCCGAGGCCGGGGGCGCGCCGCTGCAGGCGCTGGTGGAGCAAACGGGATAAATCAACCGTGGGTGGGGCAGAGCCATCCCATCCTTGTAGAATGTGCGGTCCCGCGTCGGCGGCCCTGCCGTGGCGGCGTGAAATTTCTTTACTGGAGCAGGCATGCCCTGGAACATTCCCGGCAATAACAACCGCAGCGGTGGAGGCGGCAATGGCCGCAGCCCCTGGAAGCCCGGTGGCGGCGGACGCGGTGGCGGTGGCGGTCTCGACGGCCTCATCGACCAGCTGCGCAATCTGTTTGGCGGCGGTGGCGGCCATCCGCTGCGTTGGCTGGTGCTCGCCCTTGTCGCGTGGCTGGTGCTCACTTCCGTGGTGCTGGTGGCAGAACGCCAGCGCGGCGTGGTGCTGCGCTTCGGCCAGGCCGTACGGATCATCCAGCCGGGCCCGAGCCTGAAGCTGCCGTGGCCGATCGAGCGTGTGATCAAGGTCGATGCCACCGGCATCCGTACCTTTACCAACACCGTGCCGGTGCTGACCCGCGACGAGAACATCGTGGTGGTGTCCTTGAACGTGCAGTACCGGGTTGGCGATCCGGAGCTGTTCCTGTTCGGTACGAGGGATGCAACCCGGGTTCTGGAACAGGTGGCACAGGGCGTGGTGCGCGAGCAGGTGGGCCGTGCCGACCTGGATACCGTGCTGGGTGCCCGTGGTCCGCTTTCCGCAGTGGCTGCCAAGCAGCTGCAGGATTCGCTGGATATCTACCGCACCGGCTTGATCGTCACCGAACTGAACCTGCAGGACGCGCGTCCGCCGGACCAGGTCAAGCCGGCGTTCGATGAGGTCAACAGCGCCCAGCAGGTGCAGGAAAGCCTGATCAACGAGGCGCGTGCCTACGCGGCCAAGGTGGTGCCGGAAGCGCGAGGCGCCGCGGCCCGTACCCGCACCGTGGCCGAGGGCTACAAGACCGCCTCGATCGCACGTGCCACCGGTGACGCCACCCGCTTCACCCTGCTGCGCGACGAGTATGCAAACGCGCCGGAAGTCACCCGCAAGCGCCTGTGGCTTGAAACGGTGCAGCAGGTGCTGGCTGACAACCGTACCGTGGTCGGCGGTGATGGCCGCCAGCTGATCTACGTGCCGATGGATGGCGAGGCCCGCAGCGGCTCGTCGCCACCGATGGTGCCGATCGAAATGCCGCCGGCCAGCGCCAGCGGTTCGACCCAGGATCAGCCCACGCGCAGTTCGCGCACTCCCCGCCCGACCCGTGAAGGAGGCTCGCGATGAGGTTCAAGGCATTGATTCCCGTGCTGGCCGCACTGCTGGTGGTCGGCCTGATGGGTTCGGTCTACATCGTCCGCGAAGGCCAGGTGGGCCTGGTGCTGCAGCTGGGCCGCGTAGTGCGCACGGACATTGGTCCGGGCCTGCACTTCAAGATCCCGCTGATGCAGTCCGCGCACGTGTACGACCGCCGTTTCAACGCGGTCGACTTCTCGCCCGAGCGTTACCTGACCTCGGAGCGCAAGGACGTGGAGGTGGACTTCGTAGCCATCGGCTACATCTCCGACGTGGCCGATTTCTACCGCGCCACCGCCGGTGACATGGCCGTCGCCGAAGACCGGCTGGCGCCGATCATCAAGGACTCGCTGCGCAACGAGATCAACGCCCGCACCCTGACCCAGCTGGTGTCTGGTGACCGGGCGGAGGTGATCGCCAAGCAGCTGACCTCGATCAACGACGGTGCGAGCACCCTGGGCATGCAGATCATCGACATCCGCCTCAAGCGGATCGACCTGCCGACCGACAGCGACGTGATCCAGCAGGTCTACAACCGCATGAGCGCCGAGCGCAAGCAGGTGGCCTCGAGGCTGCGCGCCGAAGGTGAGGAGCAGGCCCGCGAGATCCGCGCCCAGGCCGACCGCGACCAGGCAGTGATCCTGGCCGAGGCCGAGCGCGACGCCCAGACCCTGCGCGGTGAGGGTGATGCGGAAGCGACCCGCATCTTCGGTCAGGCCGCCATGCGCGATCCATCCTTCTATGCCTTCCAGCGCAGCCTGGAGGCGTACCGGGCCGCGTTCGCGGACGGCAACGCGGTGATCGTGCTGGAGCGCGACGATCCGTTCCTGCAGTACATGCGCAGCGACAGATGAGCGAGCTCTGGGCGGCGCTGTGCCTGGTGGCGGTGCTTGAAGGGCTGTTCCTGTTCGCCGCCCCGGGCAGCTGGAAGCGGGCGGCGCATCAGCTGCTGATGATGCCGGACCGCCAGATCCGGACCATCGGCGGCGTGCTATTGGCGGCCGGCCTGCTTGCCCTCTACCTGCTGCGCGGCTCCCTGTAGGAGCGCGCCATGCGCGCGAAGCCGCGTGAATCCAGGCGATGCCACGTGGCTTCGGAAGCCGCGTCGCAACCGACGCCACGCCCGCTGCCCGTATTCACGCGGCTTCGCGCGCATGGCGGCGCTCCTACTGGCGGGGGGCTGCTGATTCGCGGATAATCCATTAAAGCCGGTCGGGCACTTCGCCTGCCGGCTTTTTCCGTGTTTGCAGGAGTGTGCCGTGGGTCAGTCAGTAGTGGTTCTGGGCGCCCAGTGGGGCGATGAAGGCAAGGGCAAGATCGTCGATCTGCTGACGCAGGACATCGGCGGGGTGGTCCGCTTCCAGGGCGGGCACAACGCCGGCCATACCCTGGTGATCGGCGGCAAGAAGACCGTGCTGCATCTGATCCCCTCCGGCATCCTGCGTGAAGATGCGCTGTGCCTGATCGGCAACGGCGTAGTGCTCAGCCCGGCTGCGCTGATGAAGGAGATCGGCGAGCTGGAGGCGGCGGGGGTGGAGGTGCGCTCGCGGCTGAAGATCAGCCCGGCCACGCCGCTGATCATGCCGTACCACATTGCCCTGGACCAGGCGCGTGAGAAGGCCGCCGGCGGCAAGGCGATCGGAACCACCGGCCGCGGCATCGGCCCGGCCTATGAAGACAAGGTGGCCCGTCGTGGCATCCGCGTAGCCGACCTGCACTACCCGGACCAGCTGGCCGAGCTGCTGCGCAGCGCGCTGGATTATCACAACTTTGTGTTGACCAAGTACCTGGGCCAGGAAGCCATCGACTTCCAGGAGACCTACGACGAAGCGCTGGCTTTCGGCGAGTACGTGGAGCCGATGAAGTCCGACGTGGCCGGGATCCTCCATGACCTGCGCAAGCAGGGCAAGCGGGTGCTGTTCGAAGGCGCGCAGGGATCGCTGCTGGACATCGACCACGGCACCTATCCCTACGTCACCAGCTCCAACACCACCGTTGGTGGTGCGCTGGCTGGCACCGGCGTGGGTGCGGATTCGATCGACTACGTACTGGGGATCTGCAAGGCCTACGCCACCCGCGTCGGTGGCGGACCATTCCCCACCGAGCTGGAGGACGAGGCCGGCCAGCGCCTGCGTGACCGCGGCCAGGAATACGGCGCCACCACCGGCCGCCCGCGGCGCTGCGGCTGGATCGATATCGTGGCGCTCAAGCGCGCGGTGGCGATCAACGGCATCACCGGCCTGTGCATCACCAAGCTGGACGTGCTGGATGGCTTCGAGCGCCTGAAGATGTGCATCGCCTATCGCTACCGTGGCAAGGAAACCGAATACGCTCCGCTCGATGGCCAGGGCTGGGACGAATGCGAGCCGGTGTACCTGGAGTTCCCGGGCTGGAGCGAGAATACCCACGGCGTCACCGACTGGGACGAACTTCCTCCTGCCGCGCGCGCCTACCTGCGGGCGTTGGAGGAACTGGCCGGCTGTCCGATCTCCATTGTCAGCACCGGCCCCGATCGTGCCCACACCATGGTGCTGCAGGATCCGTTCGCCTGAATCGAAAGCGATGACCGGTGGCGCCGCTGTTACCCGGCCTGCCACCGGTTGCCGCGAAACGGAATGCCGGGCATGTTGGACATGCACAGGCTGATCCTGTCGCGAAAAGGCTTCGACTCCGGTTACGGCGGCATGGCCAGCCCGATCCTGCCGGACGGGCGGCTGCTGCCGCTGCCGATCCCGGCATCACAGGATGCGTTCCGCCTGGGCGATCTCAACGCCGAAGGAGTCCCGCTGGGCCCTTTGCTGCGTGACCTGTCCGGTGGGCGTCATTCACGCCGCACGCGGGTGCATCTGGATCCCGATCTCGACCGCCGCCCGGACCTGCGGCTGCCGGGCTGGCGTCCGGCGCTGGGCCAGAATGGGGCGGCGCAGTCGCATCTTGAGCGGCAGGGGGTGGGGCCGGGTGCCGTGTTCCTGTTCTTCGGCTGGTTCCGGCAGACGGAGCGGCATGCAGGACGCTGGCGGTACGTACCCGGCGCGCCGGATCTGCACCTGCTCCATGGCTGGCTGGAGGTCGGGGAGGTGCTTCGGATCGTGGGCGAGCGCGAGCAGTGCCTGCATCGGCATCCGTGGATTGCCGACCACCCGCATGTGGCCAATCCGCAGCATTACCGCGGTGCCGGCAACGTGCTTTACGTCGCTCCGGAACGCTCCGCTTTTGCAGTGCAGGGGCAGGGCGGCGGGTTCTTTACCCACTACACCGACGCGCTGCGGCTGACGGCCGCGGGTGCCAGCCGCAGCGTGTGGGCGCTGCCGGAATGGTTCCATCCCGGCGCCGGACTCACCCCGCTCACCTATCACGCCAACCCGGCGCGATGGAGCGTGGCGGAAGGGCGCTGCGTGCTGCGCAGCGTGCCCAAGGGGCAGGAGTTCGTGCTGGATACGGCTGGCCGCAGCGAGCCGCAGGCCTGGGTGCGCGAGCTGGTGGCCCGCCACGCGGCGGGCCAGGCAGGCATGTCAGGCCGGTGATAGCGCGATCAGCAACCCGCGCGCAGCCTTGAGCCGGTCTTCGGGATCCGGCAGATCCAGCTTGATCCGCAGCTTGTCTGGCCCGTCCATGCGGTAGTGCTTGGGCTGGCCCTGGATCAGGCGGATCACCGCCATCGGGTCGACCTTCGGCTTTTCCACGAACTCCACCCGGCCGCCGCTGTAGCCCACGTCGAGCTTGCGGATGCCGAGCGCGGTGGCCGCAAGCTTCAGCTCGGCCACGGTGAACAGGGTCTTGGCCTGGACGGGCAGCAGGCCGAAGCGGTCAATCATCTCCACCTGCAGCTCGCGCAGCGCTCCGGTGTCGGCGGCGCTGCTGATGCGCTTGTACAGGGTCAGCCGTGTATGCACATCGGGCAGGTAGTCCTCGGGGATCAGCGCGGGCGAGTGCAGCTCCACCTCGGCGCCGCGGTCGGGTGGTTCGTCGGCGTCGGGCAGCTTGCCCTGCTTGATCGAGCGCACCGCGCGCTCCAGCAGCTCGGTGTACAGGCTGAAGCCGACCTCGGCCATCTGCCCGCTCTGGTCCTCGCCCAGCAGCTCTCCGGCGCCGCGGATTTCAAGGTCGTGCGTGGCCAGGGTGAAGCCCGCGCCGAGCTCGCCCATCGATGCAATCGCGTCCAGGCGCTTCTTTGCATCCGCGCTGATCGAACGCTTGTCCGGCACCAGCAGGTAGGCATAGGAGCGGTGGTGGGAGCGGCCCACGCGTCCGCGCAGCTGGTGCAGCTGGGCCAGGCCAAAGCGGTCGGCGCGGTTGATGATGATGGTGTTGGCATTGGGAATGTCGATGCCGGATTCGATGATGGTGGTGCACAGCAGCACGTTGAAGCGCTGGCGGTTGAAATCCAGCATCACCTTTTCCAGCTCGCGCTCGGGCATCTGGCCGTGGGCGATGCCGATCCGGGCATCGGGAACCATCTCGGCCAGTTCGCGCTGCATGCGGCCGATGCTTTCCACGTCGTTGTGCAGGAAGTACACCTGGCCACCGCGCGAGAGCTCGCGCTGGAAAGCCTCGCGCAAGAGCGCGCCGTCCCACTCGCCGACGAACGTCTGCACCGCCATGCGATGTGCCGGCGGCGTGGCGATGATCGACAGGTCGCGCATGCCGGCCATGGCCATGTTGAGCGTGCGCGGGATCGGGGTGGCGGTGAGGGTGAGCAGGTGCACGTTGGCGCGCAGGGCCTTGAGTGCTTCCTTCTGGCGCACGCCGAAGCGCTGCTCCTCGTCCACGATCACCAGGCCGAGATCCTTGAACTTCACGTCCTTTTGCAGCAGCCGATGGGTGCCGACGATGATGTCGATCTCGCCGCGCTCCAGCTTCTCCAGCTCCGCCTTGATCTGCTTGGTGCTCTTGAACCGCGACAGCACTTCCACCCGGATCGGCCAGTCGGCGAAGCGGTCGGCGAAGTTGCGGTAATGCTGTTCGGCCAGCAGGGTGGTGGGCACCAGCACCGCCACCTGCTTGCCTGCGTTGGCGGCCACGAAGGCGGCGCGTACGGCCACCTCGGTCTTGCCGAAGCCGACGTCGCCGCACACCACCCGGTCCATGGGCTGGCTCGAGGCCAGGTCACCGATCACCGCCTCGATGGCCGCGTGCTGGTCCGGGGTTTCCTCGAACGGGAACGCGGCCGCGAACGGCTCGTACTCGGCGCGGTCCAGGTCCAGCGCCAGGCCGCGGCGGGCCATGCGCTTGGCCTGGATCTCCAGCAGCTCGGCAGCGACGTCGCGAACCTTTTCCGCGGCCTTTTTCTTGGCTTTGGTCCAGGCCTCGCCGCCCAGCGAATGCAGTGGCGCGGTCTCCGGCGAGGCGCCGGAGTAGCGGTTGATCAGGTGCAACTGCGCGACCGGCACGTACAGGCGGTCGCCCTTGGCGTATTCGATTTCCAGGAATTCGGCAGGACTGCCGCCGGCTTCCAGCACCACCAGGCCGCGATAGCGACCCACGCCGTGGTCCTCATGGACGATGGGTGCGCCTTCGTTCAACTCGCCCAGTTCGCGGACGATCGCTTCCGGGTCACGCCCGGCGCGGCGAGTGCGGCGCGGTTGCGTGGCCCGCTCGGGAAACAGCTGGCGCTCGGTGAGCACGACAAGGCGCGGCTCGTCCAGCGCGAAACCATCCTCCAGCGCTGCCACCGCGATCGCGGGCGTGCCCGGCGGCGGGGGCTGCTGCAGGAAAGAAGGGAAGTCGGCCAGCACCACGGGTGAGAGGTCCGCCGGCTGCAGCATTTCCAGCAGGGCTTCGCGCCGCCCGGCGCTGTCGGCGGCAATCAGCACGGCGCCGGGATAGCTGGCCAGGAAGGACTTGAGCGCTGCGGCCGGTTCCTGGTTGCGGACGGTCAGCGGAAGGTCGGGCGCGGGCTGGTTGCCCAGCGGGATGGCGTCGCCATGGCGCGGGTGGGCCGGATCGGCAATCTCCACCAGTTCGCCGCGGTTGAGGCGCTCGCGCAGGGCTTCGGCCGACAGCCACAGCTCGTCGGGCGGCAGCAGCGGACGCTCCACATCGTGGCGGCGCTGTTCATAGCGCTCGGCAACCTGGTCGTGGAAGCGGTCGGCGGCCTCCAGCGCGCCCGGGGAGATCACCGGGATCGCGTCTGCAGCCAGGTAGTCGAACAGGGTCGCGGTGGACGGCTGTGTGGACGCCGCGCCGAACCGCTCGCGCGGCGGGGCGAAGAACAGCGGCAGGTAATACTCCACCCCGGCCGGAGCAAGCCCGGCCTTGAGGTCCTGGAACAGGGCGCTGCGGCGCTGGTCCAGATCGAAACGCTCCACCAGCGCATCCATGGCCAGCCCGCGCGCAGCTTCGTCCAGCGGCACTTCGCGGCCGGGGAGCATGTGGATCGCGTCCACCTTGTCCAGCGAGCGCTGGCTCTCGGGCTCGAAGCGGCGGATCGATTCGATCTCGGTGTCCAGCAGCTCGATCCGGTACGGCGTGGCCGCGCCCATGGGGAAAACGTCCAGCAGACCGCCACGCACCGAGAAATCACCCGGGTCCATCACCTGGGGCACGTGCCGGTAGCCGGCGGATTCCAGGCGCCGCTTTTCCGCGTCCAGGTCCAGTTCCTGGCCGACCTTGAGATCGAAAGTCTGGCCGATCACGTAGCCCAGCGGCGGCAGCCGCTGCATCAGGGTGGAGACGGTCACCACTACGATGCCGCGTTCCAGCGTGGGCAGCCGGTGCAGCGCAGCCAGGCGCTGGCTGATGATGTCCGGGTGCGGGCTGAACTGGTCGTAGGGCAGCGTTTCCCAGTCGGGAAACGGCAGCACGGGCAGCGTGTCGTCTTCACCCAGCAGGGTGCGCAGATCGCCTTCCAGCTGGTGGGCGTGCTGGTTGTCGCGGGCCACCGAGAGCAGCGGCCGGTCGTGGGCGCGCGCAGCGCTGGCCAGCGCCCAGGCCAGGGCGGAAGGCGAGGACGGGGCGCGCCACCAGGCGCGCTGCTGGCCGCGGCGGGGCAGCGGAGGGGCGGAAGAAGTAGGGGATTTCATCGAACCGCCTATTGTAGACCGCCGGCGCTACGGCTGGTCAGCGGTCCGGGCCCGAAACTGCCTCAGGACTCGGCCTCGAGATCCAGGACCACCCGCACCAGGCCGTCCTGGGGCACGCCCTCGCGCTGGAACCCGAGCGATTCGGCCAGTGTCAGCATCGGCTCGTTCTCCTCGGGCACCCTGCCGTAAAGGCGCAGCAGCTTCTTGCCCTTGGCCCAGCGCACCAGGCGCAGCATCAGCTGCCGGCCAATGCCCATGCCGGCGATGTACTGCGCCACCAGGATCGCGAATTCGGCGTCACGGCTGCCGGGCTGGGCCGCAACGCGGGCCACCGCGCCCACAAGGGCTTCGCCCGGGGGCAGGTTCTCCGCGGCAACCAGGACGAAGGCATAGCGCGGATCCGGGCGGGTCAGGCGCTCGGCGAGTTCAGGGGTCAGTTCCCGCATTTCCTGCAGGAACCGGTGGCGGATGCGGTCGGGCTGGAGCAGGCTGAACCCGGCCCGGATCGGCACCGCGTCATCGGGCCGGATGGGGCGGATCAGCAGCTCGCGGCCATTTGCGAGCCGGACTTCATCGTGCCATGGGGGGAGTCGGTTTCTGGCGGCCATATGCTTCCATTGCTGCCAAGGGTGGGTGATCCAGTGTCGCCGCTGCTATCTGAACAGCGCATCGACATCTACGCCAAGCGGTGTGGAGATGGTGCGATGGCGTGCCTTTACGGTGGCGTGCGCAGCCAGCGCACCGAATGGCTCGCGCCCGGTTCGCCCAGGCGGGTGCGCAGATGGGCCAGGGCCGGTGCCAGGGCCTGGTCCAGCTGCCACGGCGGGTTGAGCAGCAACATGCCGCTGCCGTTCATGCGCAGCGGCGAGTCGTCGCTGCGCACCAGCAGCTCGCACGTCAGTGCGGATTTCGCCTCCAGCGCGGCCGCCGCGCGCAGGAAGGGATTCAGGCTGCGGCGCAGCTTGATCGGGTACCACAGCGCATAGCAGGCCTGCGGCCAGCGGCGCAGGCCCTCTGTAAGCGCCGCCAGCGCAATGTCGAATTCAACCAGCTGGCGCTCATAAGGAGGGTCGATCAGGACCAGGCCGCGGGCAAAGCGGACCTGGTCGATGCGCGGCGGCAACAGCGCGCCCATGGCCGCATAGCCATCGCGCTCGTGCACTGACACGCGCGGCTCGCCGCGGAAAACATCGCGCAGGGCCTGGGCCTCTTCCGGGTGGAGCTCGCAGCTGGCGATGGCATCCTGCTCGCGCAGGGCGTGCGCCAGCAGCCAGGGGGAGCCCGGGTAGGCGGATGCGCCATGTTGCTGGCGGCAGGCCTGTACCGCCTCCAGGTAACGGCGCACGGGAGCCGGCGCGCCGGCTCCGTCACCGAGTCTGGTCACGCCTGCGGCCGATTCGCCGGTGCGGACGGCTTGGCTGCCGTCTAGCTGATAGAGGCCGCGGCCGGCGTGGGTGTCCAGGGCGAAACAGGGTGCGGGCTTCACGGTCAGCGCGTCGCAAAGCGCCAGCAGCACGACGTGCTTGAGTACATCGGCATGGTTGCCGGCATGGAAAGCGTGGCGGTAATTCATCCGTCCATGGTATCGATTTGCGGCCGGCGCACGGGCATTGCCGCGCTTATCCCCAGCCGAGCAGGCTGACCCCCGGTGCGAGCCGGATCGACAGGCCGGCGAGGGCGCAGGCGATGGCAGTGGCGGCCAGCACATCGCTGGGGTAATGCAGGCCCAGGAACACCCGTGACGCGGCCACGCTGACGGTAAATGGCAGCAGCACCCAGCCCAACGGCGGGTAGTAGGCCAGCGCCACCAGGGTGAAGGTAACCGCGTGCAGGGTATGACCGGAAGGGAAGCTGAACTCGTCCAGTGGCGCTGTCCAGGCGCGGATGCGCACGTCGGAGGCGAATGGCCTGGGCCGCCGGGTCCAGCGCTTGAGCCACTTGTACAGGCTGAGAGCCACCGCGCCCGTTGCCGCAAGATGCAGCGATGCCCGCAGGCCTTCCATGCCATCGAGCAGGATCATGGCGGCCATCAACACGTACCAGAACACGCCATCGCCCAGCCGGCTGACGGTGCGGAAGTAAGCCCGCACGGCCCGCCGGGCGGCCATGCGGTTGGCGGCCAGGCACCATCCCGAATCGCTGGCCAGAAGCCGGCTACGCAGTGGCAACGGTTGCATCTTCACGCTCCTTCATGGCGATCTCGCGCAGCAGGGCATCAAACTCCGCGGCCACCCGCTGCGGACGCAGGGCTGCTACCGATTGCCGTGCCCGCACGCCCATGGCCTCACGCAACGGACGGTCGCTGCCGATGCGGACGGCGGCCTGGATGAACTCCGCTTCACTGTCCACGCAGGCGCCGTGGACGCCATTGGCAAGGTGCTCTCCCGCTGCGCCGTAATTGAAGGCCACGGTGGGGATACCGCTGGCCATGGCTTCCAGGGTGACGTTGCCGAAGGTTTCCGAGACGCTGGGAAACAGGAACAGGTCGGCACTGGCGAAATGGCGCGCCAGGTCGGCCCCGCGCTGGATCCCGCAGAAGATGAAATCCGGGTTGTCGCGCTGGATGGCCGCCCGCTGCGGGCCCTCACCCACCCACACCATGCGCGCCTGCGGGCGATGCGACTGCAGCTCGCGGAAGGCCCTCACGGCCAGTTCCAGGTTTTTTTCCGGGGCGATCCGGCCCACGTGGATCACCGCGGCTTCCTCGCGGCCCACGCCCCAGGCCTGGCGCAGGGACTGGTCGCGCAGTTCCGGATCGAAACGGGTACTGTCTACCGCCCGCGCAAGCCTGCGCACCCGATCAAAGCCCGCCTGCTGCAGGAACTGCTCCAGCTCGCGGGTAGGGACCAGGGTGGAGTCGCAGCGGTTGTGGAAACGCCGCATCCATCCCAGCGCCGGACGTTCCATCCAGCCCAGGCCGTAATCGCGCATGTACAGGTCGAAGCGGGTATGCACTGCCGAGGCCACCGGGATCGACAGGCGTCGCGCTGCGCGCAGTGCGCTCCAGCCGAGCGGTCCTTCGGTGGCAATGTAGATCGCGTCGGGGCGGTCCTTGGACCAGGCCTGGCGCAGTCGGCGTGCCGATGCCAGGCCGAATTTCAGCCCGGGATAGTGGGGCAGGGGCACCCCGCGGACCAGCATCTCGTTCGCGTCAGGCGTGTGGCCAGGATGCTGGCGGGGGCGGACCACATCCACGCGATGACCGCGACGGCGCAGGCCTTGCTGCAGGCTGTGAACGGTCAGGGCCACGCCGTTGACTTCGGGAGGCCAGGTTTCGGTAACGATGGTGTAGTGCATCGGACTCTCCAGTTATGCCCAGAGTGTCCGTGCGCGGTGTCGCCCGTATTGCGGTCAGGTGACCGCAAGATGACGCCGATTTCAGGTAGCGATCACCAGTGCAGCTGCACCCGTGCGCTGGCGATTTCCGGCTCCACGTCAAGGATGCTTCCGGTGGCGGCGTCACGGCGGCTGGTATCGGCCAGCACGTAGTTGAACGCGACCTTCAGCCGCTCGCTCCAGTACCAGTTCACGCCGACGGTCAGGGCGTCCATGCTGCCACCAGCGATCCCCTCGACGCCGGTCGAGCCGGACAGTACGCGATAGTCGTCCAGATCAACGCGATCCCAGCGCAGCCCCAGCTGCCACAGGCCGGCCTGGCCATCGCCATCGGTCGGGGTGCGGATCACGCCGTCACGATAGGTCCAGCGCTCGCCGGACACATTCCACAGCGCCGAGACGTAGCCGCCGCTGGCGTCGAAGTCGGGCTCAAGGCGCCGCTCAACGCGCGACTCGAACCACTCGGCCTGCAGCTTCACCGGGCCGCGGAACCACGCGGCTTCGGCGCCAATCGTCAGCTGCCGCTGGGCATCCCCCATCAGGCCGGTATCAATCAGCCGCTGGTCAGCCAGGTCGGCCTGGGGCCGTGCCCGCAGCCTGCTTCCGCTGTCCGGCGCATCGAACCTGGCCGCGGACAGCCCCAGGTGCAGGGCTTCGCCGTCTCCAAGCAGCGGTGCCCAGGTACCCCGGGCGGCAACGCCCTGGCCTGCAGTCCCGCCGCGGCTCATTTCACGATCAAACCAGCTGCCGGCAACGCTCCAGTTTCCGCGGTCCAGGCCCCAGCCCGCACCCAGCCGCCGGGACACGGCGAACACGTTGGTGGCAGCGGCCTTGGAAATGAAGTCATTGGTGCTGGCGGAGCTCAGTTCCTCCAGGCCCACCGGCTGTTTGAACTGGCCCACGCGCAGGTACTGGCTGTCTTCGGCGAAGCGGAGCCGGCCGTTGACGTCCAGCCAATTGTCCCCGTGGGCGTCATAACCCACCACCCAATCAAACCCGCCCGGGCCCTGGCCCTTGAGCACCAGTTCGGCGCGGCGGAAATCGGTGTCGTCGCCCAGGTGGCTCCAGTCGCCCCGGTAGCGGTAGCCATCCACCTGCAGCATGCCCTCGAAGGCGAGTTCGAACGGGCCGACGGTGCCCCAGTCAATGGCGCGCGCCTGCGGGGCTGCGGCCACGCACGCGGCCAGAACCAGGGAAGAGCAGAGAGTACGGGAAGAGCGCATGGGGCGGACCGTCAGGACAAAGACAGTACAGTTTACTGTCTTCTCCCTGACGCCCGCATGAAAGGAAACCGTCACATTGGGCGGGCGAAACGATCTGCAGCGCCGTGCGCCGGCGGGGAAATGGGCGCGAAAAGGCTGCCTCGTTCCAGCCGCGACCAGCCTCCGGGGCCGGGCTGGAATCCCATTGCTTCCAGTACGCGGCCGGCGGCAGGGTCGTCGATCACCGGCAGCCGGGCTTCCATGTCCCAGCGGCCATCGGAATCGATCCGTGCGGTCAGGTGCATCCGGGCCAGCGGGCCTTCGCCGGATTGGGCGGCCAGCCTGAAGACCGCGCTGCGACCTTCGCAGGTGGGAGCGCCGTGCAGCACGGCCAGAGTGGTGCCGTCGGGCCGGGAGGCGATAGCGCCCAGCTGTCCGCTCGCCTGATGACAAGAGTCGCCGGAAAAAAGCAGCTGCAGCTGCTCGGCCTGCAGTTCCAGTCCGGCCCCAGGCAGCAGCGCTGTGGCCGGCAGGGACAGCTTGCCCGTCGCCGCAGCCAGACCGCGACGGCGCCCGTGCTGCAGCCGGAGCGCCACGGCGGACGTGTCCAGTGCGACCGTACCGCTGCCCGTCACCAGCCACAGCGGGGACGGGCGGATCCTGGCATCGCCCAGAGGTACGTGGCCGATGCTGGCCGCATGGAGGCGGCCGTTCCAGACGCTTCCCGTGGCGCCGCGGGCGGACAGGCCCGCCGCCTCCCCATCCACCAGCTCCAACGCCAGCCGCAGCGGGAAGCCGGCCGCCAGCAGTATCGGCAGCGCCAACGCGAACACGAGCAGCAGGGTGCGTGACCTCACACCTGCGGCCCGAACCGCAGGCGTGCGCGCAACCGGCCTTCGCGGCGCTCGATATCAACCGCCTCAGGTGCGATGCCGTGCTCAAGCCGCAGCGTATCCAGCCAGGCGAACAGTGCGTTTGCAGGGACGGCATCGATGCCGACCTCCACACCGCCGTCCGGCGACGGTTCCTGGCGGTCGATGCCGATGCCTGCCGCGCCCGCGCTGTCGGCGACCAGCGCGTGGAAGCGGTCGGCCGGGGGTGGAGCGGGCCGATCCTGCGATGCCGCCGCGACCCGCGCCAGGGTGTGCTCGATCCCGGCCCGGTCCTGGATTGCCGATGCATGGCGCTCCGCTGCCCGGTCGCGCGCGCTCAGCAGCGGGGCCAGCAGCCCGAACCAGACGATAAACGCGGCAACCGCGGCGCACATCAGGGTGAGCATCCACTGCTCGCGGCGCGCGCGATCGTGCCACCAGTCAACCAGCCGGGCGCGGGCATTGGTACGCGCCTCACTCAAGGCGTGGTTCATCGGGTTGGCTCCAGTTCGATCCCGCTGTGCAGGTGGCCATCGGCGCGCCGGGTGCCAGCGGATGTCATTTCCATGCCGCCCTCGGTTGCGGCCCCGGCCAGGATTTCCAGCTCCTCCGGGGTCTGGTGGACGACGGTGGCGTGCAGCGGCGCCCCGGCCTGCCAGGCCAGGCGTTCGATCGCCGCCCCTTCGAGCCGTTGCAGTCCGGCCGACAGCGTGCCGAATGCGCGGGGGAAACCGTCATGGGCGTGCGCACGGGCCAGTGCGGAGCGAGCGGCAGCCAGCGGCGCGAGACCCGCCGGGGCGGTGGGCAGGGCGGCGGCCACCAGACTGGCGCTGTGGGCCTCCAGTGTGCGTGCCGACAGCAGGTGGCGGGCGGTTTCCGCTGCCCACAGCAGCGGTAGCGAAGCCAGCAGCACCGCGGCAAGCACGGCGGCCCGCCGCCATGCGCGCGGGCCCGTAACGTTCGCATCCTCCCGCGCGTATCGGTCCTGCAGCAGGTCCAGGGGGGCGGACAGGGCGCCACGCGCCAGCAGGCCTTCGAGCGCCGCGGTATCGACGGGCGGTGCGTGGGGGCGTTCGCCCAGGATCATCGCGGCCAGCGGTGCTTCGATGCGGAACGACCGGGTGGCGGTGCGCACCAGCCAGTCACCGTTGCATATCGCAACGGTCGCCTCGTCCGGGTCCCGGGGCGGCGGGAGGGCCAGATGGTCCGGCAGCACGGCATCGGGCCGCAGGCCGAGCGCGGCGGCACGGGCCAGCCAGTCGTCCATCACCGCGCTGTTCACCGCCACCACCGCACGGGGCGAATCCGGTTGGCCGGAGAGGGCGATTGCCAGGTGTGTCTGTGATCGGTCCGCCGCCAGTTGGCCCTGCAGCTGCGCCCGCGCGGCTGCGCGCACCTGCGCCGGGCTGTGTGCAGGCACTGTCAGCCACTGCGCCGGTGCATCCGTACCGGGTACCACCAGCACCACCCGCGATCGAGGCATTGATTCCGGCGCGGATTGGCTGTCTCCGGCGGCGAGCAGTTCGCGGGACAGGACCTGGCCGTCGGGGCCGACCGTCAGGCAGGGTGCCGGGGCAGTGACAGTGGATGGAAGCAGGACCACGCGGGTCGTGCGTTCGGGCGGATTCATTCTTCAGGGCTCCAGCGTCGGGACAGCAGGCGGGCAGGAGAGTCCGGGGGGGCGTCGATGAGGGCGGTGAGAACGACCTGGGCAGGACCGCTGTCGACCTCGGCGTGCAGGCGGAAGTAGCGACTGCGCAGCTGCACCTGGGTGAGCACGGCATCGTCCGGCACCGCCTCCGCCATGCCTGGCGTGTCCCAGAATTCGTCATGACTGCGCCAGCCGCCAACCGGGCGCGAGGCGATCACCCGGCGTGCGCGCTCCACTTCGACCGCGCCACCGGTGAGCATGGACAGCACCGGAGCGTCGTGGTCCTGCAGGGTGTTCGGATTGACGGGGGCCAGGGCGGTGCTGGGCAGCGCGCACAGGTGCGGCCGCAGGCGTGCGTATACCGCCGGGGTATAGCCGTGGATGGCACGCAGCTCGCTGGGCTCGGCCAGCAGCGTGTCGCCGGTGCGGTAGCCATCGCGGCCCCGGGCATAGCCGGCGTCCTCGTGGCCCAGGCCCTCGCGCTGCTGGTCGCTGTCGATCCAGTCGGCCAGCGCGTCGGCCAGCGCCTGCGCGTGGCCGGCGTTGAAGCCGAGCGCCTGCAGTAGCGCGACGTATTGGAGCACGCCGGCCTCGCGCCGGCTGAGCATCTCGCCGGCGCCCTGGACCACGCTGTTGAGGTTGAAGCATGCGCTGGCATCGCTGAGGGTCGCGCGGATCATCCCGTCCTCGAGCGGAAACAGGAATGCGCGGCCGTTCCAGCCGCCCTCCAGCGTGGTTATCCCGGGATCGCGCAGTGCCAGCCGTTCGATCTGCGCCATCGCCAGCGCCTCCGCTCCCAGGGCGTGCCATTGCGCCTGCGCGACGGCCTGGGCATTGCCAGCGCGGCGCAGGCCGAAGCGGATGTCGTCGAGCATGGCCATCACCAGCACCGCCATCACCGCCACCAGCAGCAGCACGGTGAGCAGGGCCAGCCCGCGCTGGCGACGCTGGCTCATGGCCATTGCCCCGGCATCAGGAACGCCTGCCCGATCCGGCCCAGGCCTTCCAATTCCAGCTCCAGGCGCAGTGCCTCGGGCACCTGGTCAATGCCACCGGGCCAGCCATCCAGCCATTGGCCCTGGTAGCGGTAGTGCACCCGGGCCGCGCGTACGCCGTCGATCACGGTCTGCGGAGGATCCAGACGGGCCCCGTCAAGCATCGGCCGCGCTCTGCGCTCCAGCCGGCCATCGTGCAGGCGGTACTCCACGTACTGCAGCGAGGCCCGCGGCGCGCCCTGCGGGTTCTGCCAGCCACGCCGGGTGAATGCGAGCAGCACCGGACCGTGCGGGTCCGCACTGCCGGTGAAGGCCTGCACTGAGCCGCCACCAGCGGCATTGCGGGTGCGACGCGGCGCTGCCTGTGAGAGATCGGCGTGGAGCATTGCCCGTGCGCGCTGCAGTTCGCCCACGCGGGCCATCCGCGCGCCGGCGATGCCCTGGCTGGTGCTGGCCCAGGCCATCACCGTGACCCCGCCGGCGGCCAGCAGCGCGAACACCGCCAGCGCGACCAGCATCTCGACCAGGGTGAAGCCACGCGCGCGCATCAGCGGACGCTCCGGAACAGCACGGCTTCCGCGGCGACGCGATCGCTGCCAGCGGCATGGACCGTGATGTCGATGCGCACCAGGGCCTCATCGTCGGTACCGCCGAGGGAGCGGATCCAGCGCCAGTCGCGGTCGCCCAGGTGCTCCTCGCCCCCGGTGTGCGCGGCCAGCGTGTCCAGCGGCTCAACCGCCGCCTCGACCGCGCGGTTTCCGGCCACGATGCCGGCCAGCACCCGCTCTTCCACGATCACCGCGGTGCGGGTGCTTTCGCCCGCCAGGTTGAGCAGGGCCAGCACCACCAGCGAGAACACCGCCAGCGCCACCAGCAGCTCCAGCAGGGTAAAGCCGTGCATGCGGCGCGGGCAGTTGGCACGCCCCATCGTCAGCGCGCCTCCAGTACCTGTATCGCGCCGCCGGCATCCACCTGCACCCGCAGCGCGCCACGGCCGTCGGCCAGGTCCAGTGCCAGCGGTTCAGCGGTGCCGATGGGATCGAACATGAACCACATCGCCCCGGCATCGTCCGGCAGCGCTGGTGCCACACCGGTCGGCCAGGCGACCGGATCGAACGGCGTCTCGCCCAGTGGTTGCCAGCCGCCGCTGCGCGCAACGTGGAAGCGGTATCCGGCCGGGTCCACTTCCACCCGCACGGCGCGCGTGGACAGGATTGCCTCCTGCTGGGCGCGCACCAGTCGCGCTGCCAGCATGTCGGCCTCGCGTCGCAGAGCGGCTTCCGGCGATGCTGCCGTCAGCAGTATTACCGAGCCGAGCAGGCCCACGATCGCCAGGACCACCATCAGCTCGACGAGGGTGAAACCGGCGCAGCCCCGCGTGCGCACCCTTGGTGACGAAAGGGGATGACGTGCGTGCAGCGGCCCGGTCACGGCTTGCTAGTTCCAGTTGCCAATGTCGGCCGCGTCGCCCTCGCCCCCCTCGCTGCCGTCGGCACCGAAGGAGAACACGTCAAAGGCGCCGCCTCGCGCGCCGGGATAGCGGTACTGGTAGGGGTTGCCCCACGGGTCCTCGGGCAGGCGCCGGATGTAGCCCCCCTGGCGGTAGCGTTCCGGGCGGGCCAGGCCGGCCGGAGCCCGCAGCAGGGCCTGCAGGCCGTCCACCTGCGGCGGATAGGACAGGTTCTCCAGGCGGTAGGTTTCGGTCGCCTGTTCGAGCACCGAAATATCGGCGCGCGCCTTTTCGGCCATGGCCCGGTCCTGGCTGGGCATCACGTTGATCATCACTACCGTGGCCAGCAGGCCGATGATCACCACCACCACCATGAGTTCGACCAGGGTGAAGCCGGTGGCGTTACGGCGGCGGCGGAAAGTACGGGGGATGGGGGGCATGGGACGACTCCGGACGGTGTGCTCAGCCGAGCACCAGGGTGTTGAACTGAAGGATCGGCAGCAGGATCGACAGCACGATCAGCGCCACCAGCGCGCCCATGGCAACGATGATCGCCGGCTCGAGCAGGCTCATCGCGGTCGAGGTGAAGGTGGCGAACTCGCGCTCCAGGTAATCGGCGGCGCGCTCGAGCATCGGCGCCAGCCGGCCGCTGTCCTCGCCGCTGGTGGCCATGTACAGCAGGGTGGGGGGGAACACGCCGGCCCGGCGCATCGCCGAGGACAGGCTGGCGCCTTCCCGGATCGCTTCGGCCATGCCTTCGGTGGCGTCGTGCAGCACGCGGTTGCCCACCGTGCGCGCGGTGATCCGCAAACCCTCCATCACCGGCAGTCCACTGGCGAGCATGATCGCCAGGGTGCGGGCCAGGCGCGCGGCGTGCAGGTCGCGCAGCAACCGGCCCAGGAACGGCGCACGCAGCAGGGCGGCGTCAAAACGCAGTCGTGGCCCGGGCCGGCGCAGCAGCGCCGCGAAGGCCACTGCGGCCAGGGCAAACGCTGCCAGCAGCGCCAAGCCCCAGCCGGTCATTGCCTCCGATACCGCGATCACCGCCCGCGTCAGCCAGGGCAGGGCGCGGCCCATGGAATCGAACTGCTCGACCACGCGCGGCACCACGAAGGTCATCAGCGCAACCACCACCAGCAGGGCGGTGGCCGCCAATGCGGCGGGATAGACCAGGGCGGCCAGCAGCCTGCCCCGGACCTGCTGCTGGTGTTCAAGTAGCGCGGCGAGGCGCTCGAGGATTTCCGGCAGCGCGCCCGTGCCCTCACCAGCGGCCACCATCGCCCGATACAGCGGCGGGAAAGCCTTGCCCTGGCGCGCCATCGCTTCCGACAGCCGGAAGCCCTCCACCACGGCGGCGTGGGTTGCCAGCAACACCCGGCGCGTGCCCGCCCGTTCGGCCTGGGTGCCGATGGTGCGCAACGCTTCCTCCATCGGTGCCACCGCTGCCAGGGTTGCCAGCTGGCGTGTCACCAGCGCCAGGTCGCGCGCGGTAAAGCGTCCCCGGCCCGCCGGCGCAGCGGGGGCTGCGGGCGACAGCCGCACCGGCACCAGACGGCGTCCAGCCAGCCGCTCTCGGGCCTCGTGTTCGCTGCCGGCAGACACGGTGCCGCTGCGACTGCGACCTTGGGTGTCCAGCGCCTCATAGTCGAATGCAACCACGCTCACGCCCTGTCCCCGTCCTGGCGGACCACGCGCAGCGCTTCCTCCGGCGTGGTGTCACCGGCGGCAACACATGCCCGGGCCGAATCGCCCAGCCAGTCGCCGGATACCGCGGCCTCACGCGCCAGCGCATCCTCGTCGGCCCCGGCGGCGATCAAGGCGCGCAGGCGGCCATCGATGGCCACCGCCTCGTACACGCCCAGGCGCCCGGCAAAGCCAGTGTGCTGGCAGTGTGGGCAACCCGTGGCCGCGAATAGCGGACCGTCGTAGTCGGCCCCCATCAGCCGCGCGCTCAGCGCGTCGGCCACGCGCGGCTGGCGGCAGTGCTGGCACAGCCGCCGGATCAGCCGCTGTGCCAGCACCACGCGCACGGTGCTGGCGAGCAGAAACGATTCGGTGCCCATGTCGCGCAGGCGGGTGATCGCGCCCAGCGCGTCGTTGGTATGCACGGTGGAGAGCACCAGATGGCCGGTCAAGCTGGCCTGGACCGCGATCTGCGCGGTTTCCGGATCGCGGATTTCACCCACCATCACCACGTCCGGGTCCTGGCGCAGGATCGCGCGCAGGCCTGCCGCAAAGCTCATGCCTACCCGTGCGTTCACCTGGGTCTGGCCGACGCCTTCCACGGCGTATTCAACCGGATCCTCGACGGTGAGGATGTTGCGGCTGCCGTCGTTGAGCCGCTGCAGGCCTGCGTACAGCGTGGTGGTCTTGCCAGAACCGGTGGGGCCGGTCACCAGCACGATGCCGTTGGGCTGGGCCAGCGCGGCGGTGAATGCGGCCCGTACCGGCGGCGGCATCCCCAACTGGTCCAGCCCGCGTGCGCCCTGGTCCTTGTCCAGGATGCGCATCACCACCCGTTCGCCGTGGCGCGCCGGCAATGTGGATACGCGCACGTCCAGCGCCTTGCTGCCCATGGCCAGCGAGATTCGCCCATCCTGCGGCAGCCGACGCTCGGCGATGTCGAGTCGCGCCATCACCTTGACCCGCGACACCAGCATCGGCGCCACCCGCGGCGCCAGATTGAGCGCTTCGCGCATCATGCCGTCGATGCGGAAGCGGACCCGCAGCACGCTCTCGAATGGTTCGATGTGCACGTCCGATGCGCCGTTGCGCGCGGCCTCGGCGATCAGCGCGTTGATCAGCCGGATCACCGGCGCATCGTCGCTGGTGTCGAGCAGATCCGCCGCGGCGGGCAGGTCGCCCGCCAGCGCGTCCAGGTCAGCCGCCTGCTCCAGCCCGTCGGCGCCGGCCAGACCGTCGACGGCGTAGGCCTCCGACAGGCGGCGGTCGAACTCCGGCGCCGGCAGCACCTGGACGTCCAGCGCCCGGCCCAGTGCACGCCGCGCCTCGACCAGGCCATCCGGCGGGCTGCCTGCGCGCAACCCGAGCTGCACGGGATCGCCCTGGGACAGCACCACCAGTCCATGGCGGTGGGCGAAAGCGTAGGGCAGCGGCGGCGTCACCGTGGCGGTCACGGCAGCGGCTGTTCCTGCGCCGATGCCTCGGGCGCGGTCGGGGCAGGCAGGGGCGCGGGTGGCATCACCGGTGCGGTGGTGCCGAAGTAGTCCTGGATCAGCGCGTCCAGCAGTGCGCGGCCGTCGGGGGCGGTGCCGCCGCCGCCCAGCTGCCGGGCCCGCATGTATTCGTAGCGTGGCGCGGTGATTGCCTGCGCCTGGGCGGCGTCACGGACGATGGTGGGGCGGATGAACACCATCAGGTTGGTCTGGTTGCGTTCGCGCGCGGTGCTGCGGAACAGCGCACCCAGGCCGGGGATATCGCCCAGCACCGGCACCTTGTTGACGGTGTTGCGGTCGGCCTGGTCCAGCAGGCCACCCAGCACCACGATCGAACCGTCGTCGGCCAGCACCCGGGTATCGATCTGGCGCTTGCTCAGGATCAGTTCGTTGAAGTCCTCGCTGACCGGTCCTGCGATCGAGGACACCTCCTGGCGCAGGGCCAGGGTGATGCCGCCGCCCGCGTTGATCTGCGGCCGCACCACCAGCTGCACGCCCACGTCCTGGCGCTGGATGGTGCGGAACGGGTTGCTGTTGGAATCGCCCAGCACCTCGCCGGTGGTGATCGGCACTTCCTGGCCAACCAGGATCCGCGCCTCCTCGTTGTCCAGGGTCAGGATCGACGGCGTGGACAGCAGGTTGGAGGCGGTATCGCTCTTCACCGCGTCGATGATCAGCCCGAACACCGCGCTGCCGGTCTCGCCGGCCAGGCCCATCAGGCCGCCGTTGTAGCCAAGCAGAGAGCGCACCGCGTTGTTGACCGCCGACGAGTCGAGGTCGCCAGCGCGGGCCGCCGCTGCGCCTGCCGCCAATTCGCCCACGCCCGGCGCGCTGCCCGGGAAGTTCGTGTAGCCAAGAGGGATATTGCCGTCGCGGCCGGCCACCATCAGCTGGGCACCGAGCTTGCGCGCGGCGGCGTCGGAAATCTCCACCACCAGCGCTTCCACCAGCACCTGCTCGCGGCGCGTGTCCAGCTGGGTGATCACGTCGACCAGCATGCGTTGGGTCTCCGGATCGGCGTTGATGATGATCGCGTTGGCGCCCGGGTAGCGGGCGATGGTGGCGCGGCGGCCGGGCGCCAGCATCACCGAGGCGGCCAGCGGCCCGCTGTGGCCCTGGGCATCGCGGCCAAGGGCCATCGCGGTATCCATCATTCCCGTCGTGCCGGCATCGGTTGCAGGCATGGACAGCTGGCGCGAAGGCGTCATGCCGCTCCCGCCCCGCTGGGCCGACGCCGTTGCGGTGTCTTCCGGGGTGCCGAGGACCTGCTGCAGCACCGGCAGCAGGTCCTCGGCGCTGGCGTGCTGGAGCCGGATCACGCGCACGTCGCCGCTGCTCTCGGCGCGCCGGTCCAGGTCCTCGACCACCCGCCGCACCGTGTCCACCAGCTCGGCGTCGCCGCGCAGCATCACGGCATTGCTGCTCTCCACCGGCAGCACCGTCAGCACGCCGCCGCGGCCCTGACCGCCGTACAGGCCGTTGACCACGCTGGCGATTTCGCGCGCCGAACTGTTGCGCAGGCTTACCGCTTCCACCCGCGAGCGGTCCTGGTCGATCTGCCGGATCAGCCCGCGCAGGCGGCGCAGGTTGTCGACATAGTCGGCCACCAGCAGGCTGTTGCCCTGGGGCGTGGCCAGCACCACGCCGCCGCGGCCCACCAGCGGGCGCACGGTATCCACCGCCGAGCCCGCATCGACATGGCGCAGGGTGAAGACCTCGGTGGAGAATCCGGCGCCCCCCGCGGACACCGCGCCCGGCTGCTGTGCAGCGGTGTCGTCGGGAACCACCCGGTACACGCCGTCGCCGGCCGGAACTGCGATCAGGCCGTTGGCGCGCAGCGTGGCCACCAGGATCCCGAGCAGTTCCGGTTCGCTCAGCGGCTCCTCGTTGGACAGGGTGATCGTGCCCTGCACCCGCGGATCGACCAGGAAGGTGGTGCCGGTGGCCCGGGCCACGTCCTGGATGAAGGCACGGATATCCGCGTTCTGCACGCTCAGCGCCGGGGCCGGCAGCGTTGTCTCCTGCGCACGCAGCGTTGCCGGTGCGGACGCAGCGAAGACGGCTGCAAGCAGCCACGGGGCGATTCGAAGATTCAAGGTGATGTCGTCCGCAGGGTCAGGGTCTGCAACTGGCCGTCGCGCTGCACGGTCAGGCGGACCTCGTCGCGGCCGGCGAGCTGGGATTCCAGCTCGGCCAGCCGTTCGGGATTGAGCTGGTTGCCATCAACGGCCACCAGTACGTCGCCGGCCTGCAGGCCGGCCTGGCGCAGCAGCTCGCCGCCGCCGCGGGGGATCAGGGTGTAGCCGGTGATCCGGCCGCCTTCGGTGCGGGCACGCAGGCCGGCCTGGGCAAGCAGCGCCGCCGGGTCGACTGCGACGCTTTCCCGGTTTGCGGCTGGAGGCGCCGCCGAGGGCAGGTTGCCGGTGGCCGGCGCGGCCCGGGAAGGCAGGGTGGATGCAGCCGACTCCAGTTCCAGCCGCTGGTCACCGCTGCCGGTATGCAACACGGCGTGGCCCGCCCCGACACTCGCCAATGTCACGCCCGGGGTGATTTCATCGCCAACCTGGAAGGCGGCCTGGTCGCCGCCGCTGGCGGTCGACAGGATTGCCGAGCCGGAGGCGCCGGCAACGCGCACCGCGTGCAGGCGATAGCCGCTGGTATTGGCCGCTGCCGGGCCGCTGCGCGAACCGGGATGGAAGGGGTCGAAGGCGAGCGCAATGGCAGGGGCCGGACCTGTGGTGCGTGCTGCATCGGTTGCAGGCCAGTCGCCCACCGGACCCGACGGAGTGACCAGCAGCCAGATCAGGCGCGCGGCCTGGGCGGCAAGCAGCAGCACCAGGACAACTTCAACGGCTGATCGCAGCAGGGCGCTGCGATCAGCTTGAGCCAACGACTGCAATGACGCGGGAAATCGGGGCACGGGCGTCCGCGGTGGCGCGGCCAAGTTTCAGGAGTCCGCACAGGATGCGACCGGTCAATGACAGTTCCGCGTCAACTGCCACATTTGCCCCGGGGCACCCGCCCACCCGGCCTGGATCGCCGGATGGGTGGGCGCAGGAGCCGGTCAGAACGACGCTGACAGACTCAGGGTGTAGGACACGCCCGGCTCGTACCGGTACACGTCCACCTTGTTGCCGCCGGCCTGCTGGTACTCGCGGAAATCGGCTTCCAGGATGTTGCGGGCGCTCAAGCCCAGGCTCATCGCGTGGCCACCCAGGTTGAACTTCTGGCGAAGCACGAGATCCAGCGAGGTGCCCGGGTTTTCCATGTAGTCGGGCTGGCCGGGACGGCCGCGGGCGCTGACCCGCTCACCCACGTAATTGGCGATCAGGGTGGCCTGGGTCCCCGAGGTCTCGCTCTCGATGCCCAGCTGCAGGTTGCCGATATGGCTGGACTGGCCCTGCAACTGGCTGCCGTCGCGCACGAACAGGGTGGCGTCCTGCGAAGTGGCGAAGCCGTACGGATGCACGGTATCGCCATCCTTGACCTCGACTTCCGAGTCCGACCAGGTGTAGTTGGCCGCCAGGTACAGGCGCTTGTCGCCCCACCAGTTGGCCTGGATGGGCAGGTCGACGTACTTCTTCACTTCCGCCTCGAACCCGAACAGCGTGGCCGACGGCGCGTTGAGGAAGCTCTGCAGGATGCCGCCGCCCGGGGCGTCGTTGACGTTGCTTTCGATCGGGCGGTCGATGTCCTTGTAGAACGCGCCCAGGGTGACGTATTCGCCGGAGCCGAAGAACCACTCGTAGCGGGCGTCCAGGTTCACCAGCTCGCTGTCGACGAGGTACGGGTTGCCATAGAAAGTGCGGTCGATGTCCGGGTCCAGGTACTGCAGCGGCGACAGCTCGCGGAACTGCGGCCGGGCAATGGTCTTGGATGCGCCGAAGCGGATCTGCTGGTTGTCCGAAAAGTTCCAGGTCACCGTCGCCGCCGGTAGCACGTAGCTGTTGCGCAGTGGCTCCACGCCCCCCTGCCGCTCGCCGGTGAAGATGTTGTAGGTGTGCACCGCCTGGGTCGCGTCCTCGTAGCGCACGCCCACGGTGGCGCGCACGAACGGGTTGATCTCCGCCTCGGTCTGCAGGTACCCGGCCTTGACCTTGAGCGTGGCGTCGTAGGCGGCGTCGCCGGAGTTGCCGGTGACCTCGCGCAGGCGCAGCAGATCGTTGCTCAGGTTGTAGTCGGAGAACAGGTAGTCCGGCCGCTGAAAGCGGTTGTAGTGCGGCAACGGGCCATCCAGCGCCAGGAAGCGGAATTCGCGGTTTTCGGCGTTGCGGTCGTTGTCCGAGTACGCAAAGCCGCCGGTCAGGGTGATGTCGCGTTCGACCGGCAGGCGCCAGGTCACGTCGACGCCGCCGCTGGCGACTTCGTCCTCGACGTTGCTGAAGCGCATGTAGTTCTGCACCCGCGACCCGTCATGCGACCAGTAACCGTCGATGTTCTCGTAGCGGATGCCGGTCTCGTAGGGGGCGTCGCGGGTGGCCCGGGCCACCGCTCCGCGCCACTCGATCTTCAGGTCGTCGAATTCGCCGAAGCTGTGGCTGCCGCTGATCTGGTTGTTGATCAGCTCGCGTTCGAACCACTCGGTGTAATCGTCACGGGCGTCGAAGCCGGCGAGGTTGTCGTGGCCGGCGCGGCTGCGGGTTTCCTTGAGCGTGTCGTGCACGTACAGCGAGGTCAGCGCCACCCGGTGGCGCGGACTCTCCCAACCTGCGCCCAGCAGCACGTTGACCTTGGCGTTGTTGGTGGTGGAGAGGAAATCGTAGCTGGAGTTGTACTGGACCACGTCATCGATGAACACCGGATCCTGCTGGACGCCGAAGCGGGTGCGCCACTCGTTGTCGAAGCCGCCCACCGCAATGAAGCCCAGGCGGGCGTCATTGTCCATGTCCATCGACCAGCCGGCGCTGCCGCCGAAGCTCAGGTCCGGGTCGATGCTGTCCTTTTCCTGCAGCACGCGGATGTTGGCATTCTGCAGGCTGCGGCCGATGCGGCGGATGTCCTCGCGGCCGAACTCGCCCAGGTCCACGCGGCGACCGGTCGCCATGGCGTCGGCAAGCTCGCGTGGGACCTTGCGGGTGCCGTCGTCGTAGCCCCAGAAATCATCGTCCGAACCGAAATGGGTCAGGCCCTTCTCGAAGGTGGTGACGCTGTTGCCACCGGTCCCGATGGACAGGTTGAAGAACGGCTGCTCCGGCACCGCCAGCGACTGCAGGTCGATCACGCCGCCGCCGAACTCGCCGGGATAGCGGGCGGAGTAAGTCTTCTGCACGGTGACGCTCTCGAGCACTTCGCTCGGGAACAGGTCCAGCGGCACCACCCTTTGCAGTGGCTCGGGGCTGGGCAGCGGCGAGCCGTTGAACAGCGCCGATGAATAGCGCTCGCCCAGGCCGCGCACGTACACGAACTTGCCGCGCACCAGGCTCAGGCCGGTGACGCGGGCCAGTGCGGCGGCGGCGTCGCTGTCGCCGGTGCGCTCGAAGTCCTCGCGGGTGACGAACGAGGCCACCTCGGAGGTCATCAGCATCGGTTCGGGAATGTATTCGCCGCGCACCTGCACGGCATCGAGCTGGGTGGCCGACGGCAGCGTATCTGCGGCCGGGTCGCCGGCCAGTGCCGCGCATGGAGCGAGCAGCGCGGAAATCGCCAGCGGAAGATGGCGCCGGACCAGCCGGTTTCGGTTGGAAATGCGGTTCATTGGTTGGCCTCTGCGAACGGGACGGTCCTGGTGGTGATTGCAACGGGGCGGCGTTGCCGCCGCCCCGTGCCGTGTCGGTCGTTTCCGGTCAGCAGCCCGGGGAATCGGCCGTCAATCCGCAGGTCCAGCCCTGCCACCAGGTGTCGTTGGCGTCGCGCACGCCGCCGATGTAACCCACGTCCTCAAAGAACGCGTGTTCCGCGCTCAGGTTCTGGTAGGCCGGTACCGCGCTTTCCTCCGGGCCGTTGATGAAGCCGTTCACCAGGCTGGAGGTGCCGACCACGTTGTTGCTGCCGGCTTCGAAGGCGTCCTGCGCGCGCTGGTCCTCGAACGCCACCGGGCATGAGAAGTGCATCGAGTGGAACGTGCCGGCGGTGTTGGCGTCACGGATCTCCAGGCAGCGCTCGCCCGAGCCGCTGCCACCCGCCGGGCGGGTCACCACGGTGTTGTAGAACGAGGCCTGGGTGCCCTGGTTGAGGTGGATCGCGGCGCCGCCGCCGGGACGGCCGATGTATGTGATGTTGGCCACGCGCGGCTGCGAGTACGGGGTGCGGTTGATGCTGCTCCACTCGTTCATGCGGTCGCCGCCGCCGGCACGCTGGATCACGATGCCGAACTGGATGCCGCCGTCCCAGCCGGTGTCAGTGTCGATCGAATCGTCGTCGGCGCCGGTCACCACCAGGTAGCGGGCGTTCATGGTGCCGCCGAAGATTTCGATGCCGTCGTCGGAGCTGT
The DNA here is from genome assembly GCF_054052025.1 of Luteimonas sp. A478. Taxonomy (NCBI): domain Bacteria; kingdom Pseudomonadati; phylum Pseudomonadota; class Gammaproteobacteria; order Lysobacterales; family Lysobacteraceae; genus Luteimonas; species Luteimonas yangxiaopingae. Next base: position 70,983 of record NZ_JBSVRF010000007.1, read on the forward strand.
TGTGGATGTGGAAGTACTCGAGCACGGTGCCGGCGCCGGCGCCGGCGGCGGTGATGCCCTGCAGCTCGTTGTTGGGCGAAATCTCGAAGCCCGAGTACTTGACCTGCACGTAGCGGATGCGGCCGCTGCTGTCGTTGGGTGCGTTGCCGCCGTAGAAGGCATTGGTGCCCTCGACCTGGCTCTGGCACTGCGGCGTGCCCGACACGGTGTCGCCCGGGCAGGCGTTGATCGGCGCGCGGCCGGCCAGGATCAGGCCGCCCCACAGGCCGATGGTGTCGGCGGTGGTCTCGCCTTCCACATCCGCGCGGGCGGTGAAGATCACCGGCTCGTCCGCGGTGCCCTCGGCATGGATTTCCGAGCCGCGGTTGACGATCAGGTAGTCGTTGCCGGATGACGCGTACACGGTCACACCGGGCTCGATGGTGAGAGAGCCGCGCGGCACCGGGTTGGGGTTGGCGGCGTCGCCGCCCTGGTCCTGGCCCACCTGCACTGCGCCGGAGATGGCGTACACCGTGCCGTCGCGCTTGGGCACCACCAGGTTGCCGGTGATCAGCTGCGGCAGGCGGCAGGCCCGCAGCGAGCCGTCGGCCACGGTGCCGACGTTGGAAAAGCCGGTCGGGCAGTCATCGGCCGGGCCACCGCTCGGCGGGGGCTGGCTCGGCGGCGGCGGGGCCGGCGGTGGCGGGGCGGTGGGCGGGGGCGGAGGAAACGCGCCTTCGCCAGGGGATGCAACGCGATCGGCGCCGTTGCCGCAGGCACTCAGGGCGAGCGCCGCGCCAAAGGTCATCATCAGGGTCCGGTAATTGTTCGCAGCCATCGTGAATCTCTCCGAGATCATTCGGTAGGGCGGTTGGATGAAGGGACGTGGTGGTACGGGAGGGGCGGCGCTGACAGCCAGCGTTCGTGCCTCCGCCTTCCCCGGCGGAGCAAAAGACAGCGCTGTTTTAGCGGTGGCCGATGACAATTTCGGGACGCGGGGATGACATCGCCCGGCTCTTGACAGCGCGCCCGTTCCGGCCGTGACGCCGTTCCCGTGATGTCATGCCGCCGTCATTGACGGCCGATAGCCTCGCGGGGGCGTCGTGCCGGACCGGCGACGAACTGTGCAGGGGAACCGCGTGGGACAGCAGATCGATCCTGAACTCGAGGCCTGGATCCTGGGCCAGGTGCGCGCCGGCCATCCGCCCGAGGCGGTGGTAGCGCCGATGCTGGCCCGCGGCTGGCAGGAACAGGTCGCAATCGACGCCGTCGAGGCGGTGCTGCGCCGGCACCTTGAGGATCACGCCCGTGACAGTGAGCTTCCGGTTCCAGTCCCGGTGCCCGCACCGCTGTCGTGGAACGGGGCATCGATCGTGCGCGCCGGTGATCGGCAGGTGCAGGTGCTGGCACACCTGGTGCACCCGCAGCTGGTGGTGTTCGGCGGTTTGCTATCGGATCAGGAGTGCGACGCGCTGGTTGACCTCTCGCGTGATCGGCTCGCGCGCTCGTCGACGGTGAACCTGGATACCGGCGCCGACGAGGTGCACGTGGCGCGCACCAGCCAGGGCATGTTCCTGCGCCGCGACGAGAATGCCCTGGTCGCGCGGATCGAGGCCCGGATCGCCGCGCTGCTCGAATGGCCGGTGGAAAACGGCGAGGCCATGCAGGTGCTGCGCTATGGCGTCGGCGCGGAATACAGGTCGCACTACGACTATTTCGATCCCGACCGGCCCGGCGTGGGCGGCATCCTGGCTCGTGGCGGCCAGCGCGTGGCGTCGGTGGTGATGTATCTCAATACGCCTGCCCGCGGCGGCGCGACCACCTTCCCCGACGCGCGCTTCGAAGCCGGCGCGGTCAAGGGCAACGCGGTGTTCTTCAGCTACGACCGGCCGCACCCGATGACCGGCACCCTGCACGCGGGAGCGCCGGTGCTTGAGGGTGAAAAGTGGGTGGCAACCAAATGGCTGCGGGAGCGGGCCCACAAGTAACCCGCGCATCCCTCCCGCAGCAGTCGTGACGGGTCAGGCCGTGTCGCCGGGGGTCTTGTCCGGATAACGGCACAGGTCGCGGATGACGCAGACCGGACAGTCGGGCTTGCGCGCCTTGCACACGTAGCGGCCGTGCAGGATCAGCCAATGGTGCGCGTCCAGCAGGTACTCGGCCGGCACCCGCTTCAGCAGTGCATCCTCGACCGCGCGCACGTCCTTGCCGGGGGCCAGGCCGGTGCGGTTGGAGACGCGGAAGATATGGGTGTCCACCGCCATGGTCGGCTCGCCGAAGGCGGTGTTGAGCACCACGTTGGCGGTCTTGCGGCCGACGCCCGGCAGGGCTTCCAGGGCAGCGCGATCGCGCGGCACCTCGCCGCCGTGCTGTTCCACCAGGATCCGGCAGGTGGCCATCACGTTTTTGGCCTTGGTGTTGAACAGGCCGATGGTGGAGATGTGGCGCCGCACCTCCTCCTCGCCCAGGTCCAGGATGGCCTGCGGCGTGTTGGCGACCGGATACAGGCGCCGGGTGGCCTTATTGACGCCCACGTCGGTGGCCTGGGCGGACAGCAGGACCGCGATCAGCAGCTCGAACGGTGTGGAATATTCCAGCTCGGTCTCGGGGTTCGGATTGAGCTCACGCAGGCGCGCGAACATTTCCCCGATTTCGGCGCGTGTCATCTGACGGCCGCGGCGTCGGCGCGGCGCGTCCACCACCGTACTCAATTGTTGGCGCCCCGCGCACGCTGGCGTGCGCGCTCCAGTGCGGCGGCCGCTGCCGCTGGCAGGCCGGGTCTGTTGATGGACGGTGCTGCAGCTGCCCGGCGCTGGCGCAGGGTCTCGGCACGCCGGGCCAGCCGGGCGTTGCGGGCCTGGTGGCGTGCGCGCGCGGCCCAGGCCTGAAGCAGCCGTTCGCGTGCAGCCTGCAGCCGCTCCTGGTCCGCGGGCGGCAGGGCGCAGTCCGCAGCCTCGAAGTCGGCCAGGCCGGCATCAATGGCCGCATCCAGTTGGTCGTGGTCAAGCAGGTCCAGCAGTCGCCGGGCCTGCGCTTCGCTGCTCACTTGCCGCTGAACTCCGGCTTGCGCTTTTCCAGGAATGCGCGGGTGCCTTCGCGCATGTCATCGGTGGAGAACACCAGGCCGAACTGGGCGGTTTCAAATTCCAGCCCTTCGGTGATCCCGCATTCCCCGCCGGTGTTTACGCAGTCGAGGATGCCGCGCAGGGCCAGCGGCGCCGCCTTGGCGAGCTGCCGGGCCAGGGCCATGGTGCCGTCCTCCAGCTCCGCGGCCGGCAGCACCCGGTTGACGACGCCCAGCTGCAATGCGCGCGCCGCATCCACCGGGGCGCCGACAAGGCACAGCTCCAGCGTGGCGGCGCGTCCAGCCAGGCGCAGCAGACGCTGGGTGCCGCCAAAGCCGGGTACCAGGCCGAGGTTGATCTCCGGCTGGCCCATCTTTGCCGTGTCTGCTGCCACCCGCAGGTGGCAGGCCATGGCCAGTTCCAGGCCGCCGCCCAGGGCGAAGCCGTTGATCATGGCGATCACCGGCTTGGGCAGGGTTTCGATCCGGCGCATGGTGCGCTGGCCGCGCTGGGAGAAATCCCGCGCCTGGATCGGGGTCAGCCCGGACATTTCGGCAATATCGGCCCCGGCCACGAACGCCTTGGGACCCGCACCCGTCAGCACGGCAACGCGGATATCGGGATCGTTGGCGACGTCTTCGAACGCGTCGTGGAGTGCGTCCAGGGTGGCCGCGTTCAGCGAGTTGAGTCTGTCGGGTCGGTTGACGGTAACCATGCGGATGCCGTCGTGGTCCTCGATCTTCAATGGTGAATGGTTCATGAGCACCTTGGTTTGAAAATTGTTAAGCGCCCGAGGACAACGGAACTTTGCAGACATTTTGCAAGTCCCAGTCGCTGTCCTCAGTGACAGTTAAGTACCCGGGCCGCTATCCTAGCGCGTTCGACCGCAGGTGGTCCGCCGCCGGCGCGGGCTGGATCCCATCCCTGAAACACCGGAAAATCTGGAGAACCACTGCATGAAGTTGCGCTTTCTGGCCGTTACCGTCGCGGCCCTGACCCTTGCCGCTGGCACCGCCTCGGCCCAGGACACCTCTACCGAACAGGGCCAGCTCAGCTACGCGCTGGGTTACGACCTGGGCCGGAACCTGGTTGAGAGTGGCGAGCAGATCAATGTCGACACCGTCATCCAGGCGCTGCGCGATGGCTACGCGCGTCGCGATCCCACGGTTTCTGTCGAGCAGCTGCGGACCGCCGTGGAGAACATGCAGCAGCGGCAGATGGCCCGGGCCCAGGAGGCCTTCAACCAGGCCGCGGCCGAGAACAAGACCAAGAGCGACGCCTTCCTGGCCCAGCATCGCGGCCAAGCCGGCGTCCAGGCGCTGCCCAGCGGCCTGCAGTACCGGGTGATCGAGAACGGCAGCGGCGCCACGCCTGCGGCCGACAGCCAGGTGCAGGTGCACTACAAGGCCAGCCTGCCGGAAGGCCAGACCTTCATCGACACCACCGCCCCGCGCCCGGATGGCGAGAGCGGCCCGGTGACCATGCGGGTGAGCGAAATTCCCCTGGCGGGCCTGCGTGAAGCCATTGGCATGATGAATGCCGGATCGCGCTGGGAAGTGGTGATGCCGTCGAGCCTGGCTTACGGCGATACCCCGCAGTCCCCGATCGGCCCGAACCAGGCCGTGGTGTTCGAAGTGCAGCTGGTCAGCATCAACTGATCCACGCTGCGGCCGCCGCCGTCCGCGCGTGCTTCGCGCGAACGGATGCGGCCCGATAGGCAAACAGCCGTGCCGGTGCAAGCCGGCACGGCGTTTTTCATTCCGGCGCCGGCGCGCCGCCTGTGTCGTGCGAGCTCATGAACGTTCCATTCCGCGCTGTCCTCAGCCCCTGTATCGGCGTATGCACGCTGGACGAAGCGGGCAGCTGCCTGGGCTGTCACCGCACGGCCACTGAAATCGCCCTGTGGAGCCAGCTGGGCGATGACGAACGCCTTTATCTGATGGAAACGGTGCTTCCGGAAAGGGAAGCACGGCGAACGTGACCCCGTATCCGTCGCTGCCGGCCCTGGCCCGGGCACTGCACCCGCTGCAGTCGCCCCCAGCCAGCGAGGCCTGGAACAGCGACGAAGTGGCGGATTTGCTGCCCCCTGGCCATGTCCACCGCGAGGCGGCGGTGCTGGTCGGACTGGTGCTGCGCGAGGATGGGCCCCGGGTGGTGCTGACCAGGCGCACCGAAATGCTCAGGCATCACCCTGGCCAGGTCAGTTTTCCCGGTGGCGGCATCGAACCGGCTGATCGCGATGCACTGGCTGCGGCGCTGCGCGAGGCGCGCGAGGAAATCGGCCTGCATCCCGGCCAGGCGCGGCCGCTGGGCTGGCTGGATCCGGTCGTCACCATCAGCGGCTACCGGGTGATGCCTGCGGTGGCCACCATCGATGCCGCCTTCGTGCCGGTTCCGGATCCGGGCGAGGTAGCCGAGGTGTTCGAGGTCGAACTCGGATTCCTGCTTGCACCGGGCAATCTGCGCCGGCTCGAGATCGAATACGCCGGGCGTCGGCGCCCGCTGCTGGAGTTCCGCCACGGGCCCGGCCAGGCGCCACACCGCATCTGGGGGGTGACCGCGTCTATCCTTTACAACCTGCGCGAGCGGCTGGCGCGCGTGGCGAAGGAGGAAGGCGCATGAATCTCCAATGGACCACCTTGGTACAGGCGGAAGTCCTTGCCGGCTTGCTGGACGACGAGGACATTGTGGTGGTCGACTGCCGCCATTCATTGGCCGATCCGGAGCATGGCGTCACCGAGTTCGCCCGGGGCCACGTGCCCGGAGCGGTCCACGCCCATATGGACCGCGATCTGTCTGGCCCCGCCGCTCCCGGCGCGGGAGCCGGGCGCCATCCGTGGCCATCGGCCTCACAACTGTGCGCGCGGCTGGGCGCCTGGGGCATCACCACGCATCACCAGGTGGTGGCCTATGACGGCGGCGACGGTGCGTTCGCGGCGCGGCTGTGGTTCCTGCTGCGGGCGCTGGGTCATGCGCGGGTGGCGGTGCTTGACGGTGGCTGGGCGCGCTGGCGCGGATTGGGCCTGCCGGTGGAATCGGCGCTGCGTCATCCCGCCCCGGCGCGCTATGTGGCCGAATTCGATCCCTCGCGACTGCTGGACGCGGACCAGGTGCAGGCGCATCTGGAGGCCGGTGGATTGTTGCTGGATGCGCGTGCCGCGGAACGCTTCCGCGGTGAGATCGAGCCCATCGACCGGGTGGGTGGGCACGTGCCCGGGGCCACCAGCCGGCCGTTCACCGAGAACATGGGGGCGGACGGGCGCCTGCGCGATCCCGCGCAGCTGCGTGCGGACTTCCTGGCACTCATGGACGGGCGCGAAGCCGAACAGGTTGCGGTGATGTGCGGTTCCGGCGTCACCGCCTGCCACCACCTGCTGGCCATGGCCCATGCGGGCCTGCCCGGCGCCCGGCTGTACACCGGCTCGTGGAGCGGGTGGATCGAAGCGGGCAGCCGTCCGGTGGCCGTTGGTCCGTAGCGGGCCGACTTGTAGCGGCCCGAGCGGACCGATCTCAGCCTTTTCCGATCCGCGCCACCATCGCTCGCAGCGCCTGCTGGGTGTCGGGTGAGCGCCAGGATTCCAGGCACTGTTCCAGCTGCATGCTTTGCGGCGCCACAGCCTCGACCAGGTCGGCGCGCAGAAGCTTGCGGGTGGCCAGCATCGGTTCGCGCGGCAGGCTGAGCAGCAGCTCGATGCGTTCAACGGCGCGTGCCACCACGTTGTCCACTTCCGCCAGTTCGTCGACCAGGCCGATCTCGAGCGCGCGCGTGGATTCCACCATCGCACCGGCCAGCAGCAGGGCTTCGGCCTGGCGCGCGCCCACCGTGCGCTGCATCAGGCGCATGATGCCCGGCGGAATGGCGATCCCCACCTGGGTTTCATTCAGGCCGATGGCGAACGGGCCTTGCGCCATTACCCGCCAGTCGCAGCACAGGGCCAGCACGCAGCCGCCGGCCGGGGCATGGCCGGCGATGGCCGCCGCGACCGGCACCGGGCAGGAGGCGAGCGCACGGGCGGCATCAAAGAAGTCGTTCCAGGCCTCGTGGAGCGCAGGGCCGTCGTCCTGGATCGACAGCAACAGCGGAACATCCAGTCCGGCGGAAAACACCTTCGGGCCGCCGGAGAGCACCAGACCTTCGGCGCCGTTGCCGATCGCCGCGTCCATGGCCTCGCGCAGGGCCTGGCACAGTGCCGGGTTGATGGCGTTGACCGGCGGCCGGGCCAGCCGCAGCTCGTGGACGCGGCCGTGGGGAATGGTCTGGACCAGCTCGCTCATGCGGATGCCTCTTTGCGGGTAGACCGCGGATTATCCACCGCAGGGAGGATTCACGCTCCGTCGGGTGCTGCCGCCGCGCGGCGCACGGCATCGGGAAGCGGGGTGGGGCGGCCGGAGGCGCGTTCCACCCACACCATCACTACATGGCCGTCCGCATACAGCGTGGCGCCGTCCGCGCTGACAATGCGATGGCCGATGGTGACGCTGGTATTGCCCAGTCGCTCGCAGTACAGCTGCACCAGCGGCTCGGACGGGTACGGGATCGGCATGCGGTAGTTGATCTGCACCGCGGCCAGCAGCGGCGCGGTGGTTTCGGTCACCCACTCCTCGTCCAGGGACTCGAACCAGCGGATCCGGGCTTCTTCCAGGTAAGTGAGGAAGTTGGAGTTGTTGACGTGGTTGAAAGCGTCCAGGTCGCGCCAGCGCACGCTCAGCGGCATCTGGAACAGCGGGGCCCGGGCACCGGGATGGTTCGGGGGAACGTTGCTCATGCGGTCCTCAGCTGCTGGCGCGCTTGCTGGCAGCGCGTTTCTTCGACACCGGCCGCGCGAAGCGCTTGGGGTCCGGTTTGGCGGCGGGAGCCGTGCCAGGCGCCGCGTCGCCCAGCATCTTCGCCAGGAACTGGCCGGTATACGATTCCGGCACCGCGGCCACTTCCTCCGGGGTGCCCTGGGCGATGATCATGCCGCCGCGATGGCCGCCTTCCGGGCCCAGGTCGATCACCCGGTCGGCGGTCTTGATCACGTCCAGGTTGTGTTCGATCACCACCACCGTGTTGCCGTCGTCGCGCAGCTTGTGCAGCACCGCCAGCAGGTGCTCGATGTCGTGGAAGTGCAGGCCCGTGGTGGGCTCGTCGAGGATGTACAGGGTGCGGCCGGTGTCGCGGCGCGAGAGCTCCTTTGACAGCTTCACCCGCTGCGCCTCGCCGCCGGAAAGCGTGGTCGCCGGCTGGCCCAGGCGGATATAGCCCAGGCCCACGTCCATCAGGGTTTCCAGCCTGCGCGCGATCGCGGGCACCGGGGTGAACAGCTCCAACGCGGCCTCGATCGTCAGGTTCAGCACGTCGTGGATGCTGTGGCCCTTGTAGAGAATGTCGAGGGTCTCGCGGTTGTAGCGCTTGCCTTCGCACACGTCGCAGGGCACGTACACGTCGGGCAGGAAGTGCATCTCCACCTTGATCAGGCCGTCGCCCTGGCAGGCTTCGCAGCGGCCGCCGCGCACGTTGAATGAGAACCGCCCCGGCGAATAGCCGCGCGCGCGCGCCTCCGGCACCTGCGCGAACAGCTCGCGCAGCGGGGTGAACAGCCCGGTATAGGTGGCCGGGTTGGAGCGCGGGGTGCGGCCGATCGGCGATTGGTCGATGTCGACGACCTTGTCGAACAGGTCCAGGTTCTCGACCTCGCGGTAGGGCGAGGGTTTGTGCGATGCGCGGTTGATCTCGTTGGCGGCGAGCTTGTACAGGGTGTCGTTGATCAGGGTCGATTTGCCCGAGCCCGACACGCCGGTGATGGCGGTGAACAGCCCCGAAGCGATGGCCAGGTCCACGCCCTTGAGGTTGTTGCCGGTCGCACCGCGCAGGTGCAGCTGCATCTTCGGGTTGGCTTTGTGGCGTCGCGCGGGGATCTGGATGCTACGCGCGCCCGACAGGTACTGCCCGGTCAGCGAACGCGGCTCGGCCAGGATGTCCTCGAAGCTGCCCTGGGCCACCACCTCGCCGCCGTGCACGCCGGCGCCGGGGCCGATGTCGACGATGTGGTCAGCCTGGCGGATGGCGTCCTCATCGTGTTCCACCACGATCACGGTGTTGCCCAGGTCGCGCAGTCGCACCAGGGTGTCGAGCAGGCGTGCGTTGTCGCGCTGATGCAGGCCGATCGAGGGCTCGTCGAGCACGTACATCACCCCCACCAGTCCGGCGCCGATCTGCGAGGCCAGGCGGATCCGCTGGGCCTCGCCGCCGGACAGGGTGTCCGCCTTGCGCTCCAGGCTCAGGTAATCCAGGCCCACGTCGACCAGGAAGTTCAGCCGCTCGCGAATTTCCTTGAGGATCTTGTCGGCCACCTCGCCGCGCCAGCCGGGCAGGCGCAGATCGCTGAAGAACGCCAGCGCATCGCCGATCGGCAGCACCACCAGGTCCGACAGCGGACGCTCGGCCACCAGCACGTTGCGGGCCGAGCGGTTCAGGCGCGCGCCTTCACAGGTGGGGCAGGCGCGCTCGCTGATGTATTTGGCCAGCTCTTCCCGCACGGCCGCCGACTCGGTCTCGCGGTAGCGGCGCTCCAGGTTGGGCAGGATTCCTTCGAAACGGTGGCTGCGCTGGCTGCGGCTGCCGCCCTCGGTGATGTAGGTGAAGCTGATTTTTTCCTCACCGCTGCCGTGCAACACCGCCTGCCGGGCTTCTTCAGTGAGTTCGTTCCAGGGCGTGTCCACGCTGAAGCCGTAGTGCCTGGCCAGCGAGGCGATGAGCTGGAAGTAGTAGTGGTTGCGCCGGTCCCAGCCGCGCACCGCGCCGGCTGCCAGGCCCAGCTCCGGATGCACCACTACCCGGTCCGGGTCGAAGAATTCGCTGACGCCCAGGCCGTCGCAGCCGGGGCAGGCGCCCACGGGCGAGTTGAACGAGAACAGCCTGGGTTCCAGCTCCGGCAGGGCGTAATCGCACACCGGGCAGCTGTATCGCGACGAAAACAGCAGCGGCTCGGCGCCATCGTCGTCCAGCGGGCGCACCTCGGCCATGCCGTCGCCCAGCCGCAGCGCGGTCTCGAACGATTCGGCCAGCCGCTGCGGGATGTCCTCGCGCACCCGGAAGCGGTCGATCACCGCCTCGATGGTGTGCTTCTGGCGCAGTGCCAGCGTCGGCACTGCATCGATCTCGTACACCACACCGTCCACCCGCACGCGGACGTAACCCTGCGCGCGCAGCTGTTCGAACACCTGGGCGTGCTCGCCCTTGCGCCCGCGCACCACCGGGGCGAGCAGCATCCAGCGCCGCTCTGCGCCGCCGGCGGTGTCGCCCAGCGCCATGACCTGGTCAACCATCTGGCTGACGGTCTGCGCCTCCAGTGGATAATGGTGGTCGGGGCAGCGCGGCAGGCCCACCCGCGCGTAAAGCAGGCGCAGGTAGTCATAGATCTCGGTGATCGTGCCCACGGTGGAGCGCGGGTTGTGCGAAGTGGACTTCTGCTCGATCGAGATCGCCGGGCTCAGGCCCTCGATGTGGTCGATGTCCGGCTTTTCCATCACGCTCAGGAACTGCCGCGCATACGCCGACAGCGACTCGACGTAGCGGCGCTGGCCTTCGGCGTAGATGGTGTCGAAAGCCAGCGAGGATTTGCCGGAGCCGGACAGGCCGGTGATCACGATCAGCTTGTCGCGCGGCAGCTCGATATCGATGTTCTTCAGATTGTGGGTACGGGCACCGCGGATGCGGATGTAGTCCAACGCCATCGGAAAAGTCCGGTTGTCCCGGCGGGTGGGCCGGGCGGGTGGGGGAGGGTCGAAAGGCAATCAATCAGCCTACCGAGCCATGGATATGGGGGCAAACGGCGTAATGCCCACCCCCGCGGGCAGCCTGACGGGGAGCTGTCCGCGGGTTGCGGCGAATGGGCCCGTTGTTGACCCGAAATCACCGCATCCCCTACAATTCCGCTTCTGTCCGCCCGCAAGAGGCTGGGCAGATCAAATAATAACTACAGAATCGAACATCACGAGAGGCTCCACATGTACGCAGTCATGGTCACCGGCGGTAAGCAGTACCGCGTGGCGCAGGGCGAAACGCTCCGCGTAGAAAAGCTCGAGGTCGAAGAGGGCAATGAGATCACCTTCGACAACATCCTGATGCTGGGCGACAGCGATGGCATCAAGGTTGGCGATGTGCTGAACGGCGCAACCGTCACCGCCAAGGTCGTGTCCCACGGCCGTGGAGAAAAGATCAGGATCATCAAGTTCCGCCGCCGCAAGCACAGCATGAAGCGGAAGGGACATCGCCAGTACTACACCGAAATCGAGATCACCGGAATCAGTCCTTCCGGCGACGGCAAGTAAGGAGAAGCAGGCATGGCACAGAAAAAAGGCGTAGGTTCCTCGCGCAACGGCCGCGACTCCAACCCGAAATTCCTCGGCGTGAAGATGTACGGTGGCCAGGCCATCGAGGCCGGTAACATCATCGTCCGCCAGCGCGGCACCCGGTTCCATCCGGGCAGCGGCGTCGGCCTGGGCCGTGACCACACCCTGTTCGCGCTGGTCGACGGCAAGGTGGAGTTCACGACCAAGGGCGCCAAGAAGCGCCGCACGGTGAGCGTGATCGCGGACGCCTGAGGGCTCTCCGCAAACCGTGCAAGCGAAAGCCCCGCACCTCGCGGGGCTTTTCTTTTCCCCGGGTTTTGTTTGCCGGGCGGCCTGTTGGCGGGTGAGGTTCCGGCGGCAACTAGCAGTTAAACTCGTTCAGGCATCACCCATGTTTTTTCCACCACTTCCATCAGCAACCACGAACCCAGCCAATGAAACTCGTCGACGAAGTTGAAATCACCGTAGCCGCCGGAAAGGGTGGCAACGGCTGCGTGAGCTTCCGGCGCGAGAAGTACATTCCCAAGGGCGGGCCGGATGGCGGTGATGGCGGCGCCGGTGGCAGCGTGTGGCTGGTGGCCGATGAAAGCCTTAACACCCTGGTCGACTTCCGCCACCAGACGCGCTTCCATGCGCGCAAGGGCGAAGGCGGCATGGGCCAGCAGAAGTACGGCAAGGGTGGCGACGATCTCGTCATCACCGTGCCGGTGGGCACCGTGGTCACCAACGTGGATACCGACGAGGTGATCGGCGACATGACCGCGGATGCCGAGCGCCTGCTGGTGGCGCGTGGCGGCAAGGGCGGGCTGGGCAACATCCATTTCAAAAGCTCCATCAACCGCGCGCCGCGCCGGTCGACACTGGGCGATCCGGGCGAAGAGCGCGTGCTGAGGCTGGAGCTGAAGCTGCTGGCCGATGTCGGCCTGCTGGGCTTCCCCAATGCCGGCAAGAGCACCCTGGTCCGCGCCGTTTCCGCGGCCACGCCCAAGGTGGCGGACTATCCCTTCACCACCCTGTATCCAAACCTCGGCGTGGTCAGCGTGGAGCCGCACCGCAGCTTCGTAGTGGCTGATATCCCGGGTCTGATCGAGGGTGCCGCCGATGGTGCCGGGCTGGGGGCGCTGTTCCTGCGTCATATCCAGCGCACCCGGCTGCTGTTGCACCTGGTGGAGATCCAGCCGCTGGACGGCGGCGATCCGGTCGATCAGGTGCGGGCGATCGAGCATGAGCTGGAGAAGTTCGACGCCGGGCTGCTGGACAAGCCGCGCTGGCTGCTGATCAACAAGGCCGACCTGATGGATCCGGCGGACGCCCAGGCCGAGGCGGCCCGCGTGATCGCCGATCTCGGCTGGGATCAGCCCTGGTTCCTGGTGTCCGGACTGGCCCACGAGGGCACGCGCGAGGTGATGCTCAAGGTCCAGACCGAGCTCGACCGGCTGGATGAGCAGGCGCGGATTGAGGCGCAGGATGCGGGCTGAGACGCCCGCCGCCAACAGCGGCCAGGAGTGTCGTAGTCAAGAATGGCGCACACGAAAAAGCCCGGCCGGAGCCGGGCTTTTCAGTCATGCGGTGCGCTTTGCCTCAAGCGGCGCTCTGCAGCGCTTTGATGCGGGCGCTCAGGCGGCTCTTGTGACGGGCAGCCTTGTTACGGTGGATCAGGCCGCGAGCGCCGAAGCGGTCGAGCAGCGGCTGGGCGGACTTGAACGCCTCCTGCGCGGCCGCGGCGTCATTGGCGTCAAGCGCCTTGATCACCTTCTTCACGGCGGTGCGGAGCTGCGAGCGCTGGCTGCCGTTGCGCTGGTTGCGCCCGACGGCCTGCTTGGCGCGCTTCTTGGAAGATTTGATGTTGGCCACGGTGGAATCCTGGAAACTTTGGGTGGTCAGGCGCGTCCAATGACGCAGCCCGAAGGCGGGGCCGTGATTGACGACCCGATTGAAAAGACAAGCGAGCAGGAAATTATGGAGGATTCAGTGGCTTGGGTCAACACCGCCCGTCAGGGCAGGGTGCTGGCATGAGCGTGCCCGACCCGGCACCGGCCGCGCCGGCCCGCCAATCCAGGGGTGCAGGCCTGTTGCGGTCGACCGCCGTGTTCAGCGCCATGACCCTGCTGTCGCGGATCGCCGGCTTCGCCCGCGACATGCTCCAGGCCACCCTGTTCGGCACCGGTGGCGCTATCGGCGCCTTCATCGTGGCCTACCGGATTCCGAACTTCCTGCGCCGGATCTTCGCCGAAGGGTCGATGGCGATGGCCTTCGTGCCGGTGCTCAACGAGATCCGCGAGAAGGGTGACCGGGCCGCGCTGAAGGATTTCATCGACCACATGGCGGGTGCCCTGTGCGCCGTGGTGCTGGTGGTGTGCGGGATCGGGGTGATGCTGGCCCCGTGGCTGGCACGGCTGTTCGCGCCCGGCTGGCTGGACGATCCCGAGCTGCTGCACCAGACCGGGCAGATGCTGCGCATCACCTTCCCGTACCTGCTGTTCATCTCGATGATGTCGCTGGCGGCTTCGGTGCTGAACACGTTTGGCCGTTTCGCCCTGCCGGCGTTTACCCCGGTGCTGCACAACCTGACCATGATCGCCGCCATGCTGTGGCTGGCGCCCAGGTTCAGCGTGCCGCCCCATGGCCTGGCCTGGGGCGTGCTGATTGCCGGCTTCCTGCAGCTGGCCCTGCTGTGGCCGGCGCTGGGCCGGCTGGGACTGCGGCCGCGGCTGCGGTTCGGCTTCCGCCATGCCGAAGTACGCAAGGTGGGACGGCTGATGCTGCCCACCCTGTTCTCCTCCTCGGTGGCCCAGGTGAACCTGATCGTGGGCACCGCGTTCGCGTCGCTGCTCGCCGCCGGCAGCGTGGAGTGGCTGTACTACTCCGACCGGCTGGTGGAATTCCCGCTCGGCCTGTTCGGCGTGGCGCTGGGCACGGTGATCCTGCCGCACCTGTCGCGACGCCACGCGGCCGGGGATCCGGAGGGCTACAACCATTCCCTGGACTGGGGGTTGCGGATGGCCCTGCTGGCCGGGGTGCCGGCAGGGCTGGGGCTGCTGCTGCTGGCCGAGCCGATCGTGGCCACGGTCTACAACTACGGTCAGTTCAGCCCGTTCGATGCGCGGATGGCGGCGATCAGCCTGTCGGCGATGAGCCTGGGCGTGCCGGCGTTCATGCTCAGCAAGGTGCTCTCGCCAGCGTTCTTTTCCCGCCAGGACACCAGGACTCCGATGCGCGCCGCGATATGGACGGTGGCGGCCAATGTTGGCCTGACGGTGGCGATCACCACGCCGCTGTGGCTGAACGGAGTGCAGGGTGCGCACGGCGGGATCGCGCTGGCCACGGCGCTGGCGGGGATCATCAACGCGCTGCTGCTGTGGCGCTACCTGCGCCGGGCGGGGCTGTACCGCCCGCTGCCGGGCTGGGGTGCGTTCGCACTGCGGCTGCTGCTGGCGTGCGTGGCCATGGCGGCGGCGGTGCTGGCGCTGCGCGGCTGGGTGGGGGAGTGGGCCGCGATGGACGGGTGGCAGCTGCGGGTGGGCTGGCTGCTGCTGATCGTGGCCGCCGGCGCTGTCACCTATGGGGCGGCGATGTTCGCCTGCGGCCTGCGGCCGCGGCATCTGCGGTTGTAGCGGGTGCACCGGTATACTGCCCGGTTCCTATGAACAGGCTTTTTCGCGACGTCGACGGCGGGCTCCTGTGCCCGCACGGCAGCGTGGTCTGCATTGGTGCCTTCGACGGGCTGCATCTTGGCCATCGGGCGCTGGTGGGCCATGCGGTGGCGCGTGCCCGTGTGCTCGGCGTACCGGCCGTGGCGCTGGGCTTCGAGCCGCTGCCGCGTGAGTACTTCGCCCCGGCCGAGCCGCCCGCGCGGGTGATGCTGCCGCGGGCCAAGGTGGAGGGTCTCCACCATCTTGGGGTGGATCTGGTGGGACTGCTGCGCTTCAACGGGCCGTTCACCGCCATGTCCGCGGAAGATTTCGTGCGCCGGGTGCTGGTGGAACGGCTGCGTGCATCCGAAGTGTGGGTAGGGCCGGACTTCCGCTTTGGCCACCGTCGCAGTGGCGATCTCGAGACCCTGCGCCGGGAAGGCGCCGAACATGGTTTCCAGGCCGGCGAGATCGCGCCGGTGCTGCTGGACGGGGAGCGGGTTTCAAGCACCCGCATCCGCGCCGCCCTGGCTGCCGGGGATTTCGATACGGTGACGCGCATGCTGGGCAGGCCCTATGCCATTTCCGGGCGCGTGGTGCGCGGTCGCCAGCTGGGGCGCACGCTGGGCTTTCCCACCGCCAACCTCCGCTTCGGCGGCAAGGTGCCGGCGCTGCGCGGCATCTACGCCACCCGGGTCCACGGGGTGGGCGATGACGGCCGCTCCTGGCCTGCGGTCTCCAGCTTTGGCACCCGGCCCACCGTTGGCGGCGTGGAGCCGCTGCTGGAAGCCCACCTGTTCGATTTCGAGGGCGACCTGTACGGGCGCCGCATTGAAGTTGAATTCGTCGCCAGGCTGCGCGACGAGGAAAAATTCCCCGACCTGCCGACCCTGGTCGCGCAGATGGATCGCGACGCCGTCCAGGCGCGCCAGATCCTGCAATCCACACCTTCCCGACAGGCCTGCGCGTGAGTCCCGATCCCAATCGCTACAAATCCACCATCCTGCTCCCGGCCACGGAGTTCCCGATGCGCGGGGACCTGCCCAGGCGCGAGCCGCAGACGCTGGCCCGCTGGGAAGAGGAGGGCCTGTACGGCCAGATCCGCAGCCACGCCAAGGGGCGGCCCACCTGGGTCCTGCATGACGGCCCGCCGTATGCCAACGGCGTGATCCACATCGGCCACGCGGTCAACAAGGTGCTCAAGGACATGATCGTCAAGTCGAAGCTGCTGTCCGGCTTCGACGCGCCGTATGTGCCCGGCTGGGACTGCCACGGACTGCCGATCGAACACGCGGTGGAAAAGAAATTCGGCAAGGTGGGCCAGAAGCTTGACGCCGCCGCCTTCCGTCAGAAGTGCCGCGAATACGCCGGCGAACAGATCGAGCTGCAGCGCCAGGACTTCAAGCGCCTGGGCGTGATTGGTGACTGGGACAACCCCTACCGCAGCATGGATTTCCGCTATGAGGCGGACATGCTGCGCGCGCTGGCGCGGATCCATGAGCGCGGCCACGTGGTGCGCGGCTTCAAGCCCGTGCACTGGTGCTTCGACTGCCAGTCGGCGCTGGCCGAGGCGGAAATCGAGTACGCCGACCGCGTCTCTCCGGCCATCGATGTGGCCTACCTGGCGCAAGACCCCGCCGCTGTCGCCGCCGCTTTTGGCGCCAGCATCGGTGCCGGTACCCAGGTGGCGGTGCCGATCTGGACCACCACGCCATGGACCCTGCCGGCTTCGCTGGCGGTTTCCCTGGGTGCGGATCTGGACTACGTGCTTGTGGAAGGCCCGGTGCGTGACGGCCAGCCGCAGCTGCTGGTGCTCGCCGAAGCGCTGGCCGAGGGTGCGCTGAAGCGTTACGGCGTCGAATCGATGCAGGTGCTCGGCCATGCCAAGGGCCAGGCGCTGGAAAACATGCTTCTGCAGCATCCGTTTTATGCGCAGCGCGACATCCCGCTGATCCTGGGCGAGCACGTCTCGGCCGAGGACGGCACCGGTGCCGTGCACACCGCCCCCGGCCACGGCCAGGAGGACTTTGCGGTCGGCCAGCAATACGGCATCAACGCCCGCTACGGCGCCGCCGAGCTCAATCCGGTTGACGCCCGCGGGGTGTATCTGGACGCGACCGCGCCGGTCGCGGGGACGGTCATCGCCGGCCTGCACATCTGGAAGGCCAATCCACTGATCGTCGAGGCCCTGCGCGAAGGCGGCAGCCTGCTGGCCCACCAGGACCTCAAACACAGCTATCCGCACTGCTGGCGGCACAAGACGCCGGTGGCGTTCCGGGCCACGCCGCAGTGGTTCATCTCCATGGACCAGGCCGATCTGCGCCGCGACGCGCTGGCCGCGATCGAAGACGTGCAGTGGGTGCCTGATTGGGGCCGCGCGCGGATGGCCGGCATGGTTGGCGACCGCCCGGACTGGACCATCTCGCGCCAGCGCTACTGGGGCGTGCCGATCGCCCTGTTCGTGGACCGCGAAACCAGCGAGCCGCATCCGGATTCGGCCGAACTGATGCGCAAGGTGGCCGAACGGGTGGAGCGCGAGGGCGTGGACGCCTGGTACGCGCTTGACCCGGTTGAACTGCTGGGCGCGGAAGAGGGCGCCCGCTACGACAAAGTCACCGACATCCTCGACGTCTGGTTTGATTCCGGCGTCAGCCATGCCTGCGTGCTCGCGCAGCGCCCGGAAGACGGCCTGCGCAAGCCCGCCGACCTGTACCTGGAAGGTTCCGACCAGCACCGCGGCTGGTTCCAGTCCTCCCTGCTCAGCGGGGTGGCGATGGACGGCGTGGCGCCGTATCGCCAGGTGCTTACCCACGGCTTCACCGTGGACGCGTCCGGCCGCAAGATGTCCAAGTCGCTGGGCAATGTGGTTGCACCGCAGAAGGTGATGGATGCAATGGGCGCCGATGTGCTGCGCCTGTGGATCGCCGCGGCCGACTACCGCCACGAGATGTCGGTGTCCGACGAGATCCTCAAGCGCGGCTCCGATGCCTACCGCCGGATCCGCAATACCGCCCGCTTCCTGCTGGGCAACCTCAACGGCTTCGATCCGTCCGAACACCTGCGTCCGCTGGACGACATGGTGGCGCTGGACCGCTGGATCGTGCATCGCGCCTACCTGCTGCAGGAGAAGATCACCGCCGCCTACGCGCGCTATGACTTCCCCGAGATCGTGCAGGCGCTGTCCAATTTCTGCAGCGTCGACCTCGGCTCGCTGTACCTGGACGTGACCAAGGACCGCCTGTACACCATGGGCGAGGACTCGCGCGGCCGGCGCAGCGCGCAGAGCGCCATGTACCGGATCACCGAGGCCTTCGTGCGCTGGATCGCGCCGATCCTGGCCTTCACTGCCGAAGAAATGTGGCAGCACCTGCCGGCGGTGACCGATACCGGTCCGCGTCCGGAGAACGTGCTGTTTGCCACCTGGTATGAGGGCCTGGCGCCGATGTCGGCCGATGCGGCCCTGTCGGCGGAGGAGTTCGACCGGTTGCTGGACCTGCGCGAGCGGGTCGCGGCGGTGCTCGAGCCGATGCGTGCCAGCGGCGAGATCGGCGCCGCGCTGCAGGCGGAAATCACCCTGCGCTGCGATGACGCCACCCGCGATTGGCTGGAGCCGCTGGCCGACGAGCTCCGCTTCCTGCTGATCAGCGGAGATGTGGCGATCGAGACCGGCGGCGACAAGGCCGAGCCCGGTATCGTTGCCAAGGCCTCTGCAAAGCCCAAGTGCGGACGTTGCTGGCACTACCGCGCCGACGTCGGCACCCATGAGGAGCACCCGCAGATCTGCGGCCGCTGCGTGTCCAATATCGAAGGTCCCGGCGAGGACCGCCAATGGTTCTGATGCCAATGCCCACCGTCACGCGGCTTCGCGCGCATGGCGCGCTCCTACAGGGGGAGTCATGAGTCCGGTGGTCAAACCCAACGCGTTGCCGTGGCTGCTGGTGTCGGCGCTGGTGCTCGTGCTCGACCAGCTGACCAAGTGGTGGGTCCTCACCAGCCTGCCCGAATACACCGCAGTGCCGGTGATCGAAGGCTTCTGGAACTGGTATCGCACCTACAACACCGGCGCGGCGTTCAGCTTCCTGGCCGGGCAGGGCGGCTGGCAGAAGTGGTTCTTCACCGTACTGGCCTTCGGCATCAGCGCCATGCTGGCCTGGTGGATGGCGCGCACTCCGCGCGGCGACTGGAAAACCGCGCTGCCGTTCGCACTGGTGATCGGCGGCGCGATCGGCAACGTCATTGACCGCCAGCTGCATGGCCACGTGGTGGATTTCATCCAGTGGTACTGGGGTGACTACTACTGGCCGTCGTTCAACGTGGCCGATGCGGCCATCGTGGGTGGCGCCATCGGCATCGCCCTGTTCGGCATCCTCGGCGCCAAAAAGCCTACACCCCAGTAGCAGCGCCCCGCCCCCGGCACGAGCGCACCGCTCCTGGTAGGAGCGCGCCATGCGCGCCATGCGCGCGAAGCCGCGTGAATCCGGCTGCGTTCCGCTGCCTCGTCAGGGAACTGGTTCCGGCACCCACGCAGTCGGGCCGGGGGCAACTTGGCGTCCGGGAGGGTGCGGGATTGCAGACGTCACGCGGCTTCGCGCCTATGAGGCGCTCCTACAGGGCTGGTGCAGGTAACCCGTTGCGGCGACAGGTAGAATTGGCCCATGGATATCGTCCTTGCCAACCCCCGCGGCTTCTGCGCGGGCGTCGACCGCGCCATCGAGATCGTCAAGCGCGCCATCGAGACCCTGGGTGCGCCGATCTACGTGCGCCATGAAGTCGTGCACAACCGCTACGTGGTCGACGACCTCAAACAGCGCGGCGCGATCTTCGTTGAGGAACTGGACGAGGTGCCGGACGGCAATACGGTGATCTTCAGCGCCCACGGTGTGTCCCAGGCGGTGCGCGCCGAGGCCGACCGCAGGGGCCTGAAAGTGTTCGATGCCACCTGCCCGCTGGTCACCAAGGTCCACTTCGAAGTAGCGCGCAACTGCCGCGCGGGCCGCGACGTGGTGCTGATCGGCCATGCCGGCCACCCGGAAGTGGAAGGCACCATGGGTCAGTGGCAGCGTGAGGCCGGCACCGGCGAGATCTATCTGGTCGAAGCCCTGGAAGACGTTGCGGGACTGGAGCCGACCCAGCCTGGGAATCTCGCCTACACCACCCAGACCACGCTGTCGGTGGACGATACCCGCGAGATCATCGAGGCCCTGCAGGCGCGCTTCCCCACCATTCAGGGGCCGAAGAAGGACGATATCTGCTACGCCACCCAGAATCGCCAGGACGCGGTGCGCGAGCTGGCCCGGGTCTGTGACCTGGTGCTGGTGGTGGGTTCGCCCAACAGCTCCAACTCCAACCGCCTGCGCGAGCTGGCCGAGCGCGACGGCGTGGAATCCCATCTGATCGACGGTGCGGAGGAGATCGAGCCGCGCTGGCTGGAAGGCCGAAGCCACGTTGGCGTCACCGCCGGCGCCTCCGCCCCGGATGTGCTGGTGCAGGGCGTGCTTGACCGCCTGCGTGAGCTGGGCGCCAGCGGCGTGCGTGAACTGGATGGCGAGCCGGAGAACATGGTGTTCGCCCTGCCCAGGGAACTGCGCGTACAGCTGGTGGACTGAGCGGACACCAGATAGAATTCCATCCCCAACGCCGTTGTAGCTCAGTCGGTAGAGCAACTGATTCGTAATCAGTAGGTCGGGGGTTCGACTCCTCTCAACGGCACCATACGCTGCACAGAAGCCTCGTGAATCGATGATTTGCGGGGTTTCTGCTTTCCCGGGGCCGCCCAGCCCTTTCCCGTGGCGCCAGGGCAGTGGCGCGATCTCTCCGGCTGCGACCCGGGGCGGCTAAAGTGGGCGCCAGTCCAATCCGGTTCCGCCCATGTCCCAGCCAGCTGCCAAGTCCGCGCGTTCCGCTTCCAAGGCCAAGATCGCCTACGTCTGCACCGAGTGCGGCGCCGACCACTCCAAGTGGCAGGGTCAGTGCGGGGAATGCAGGGCCTGGAACACGCTCAGCGAATTCGTGGTGGAGCCGGCCGCCGGCAAGGCCGGCCCTGCGTCCCGACGCAGCGGCTGGGCCGGCAAGGTGGATGCGCCCAAAGTCACCGCGCTCAAGGACGTGCGCCACAGCGAAGATGCGCGCGTATCCACTGGCATTGGTGAGCTGGACCGGGTGCTGGGTGGTGGCCTGGTCGAAGGGGCGGTGGTGCTGGTGGGCGGCGACCCGGGCATTGGCAAGTCGACGCTGCTGCTGCAGGCGGTGGCCCGGTTGGCCCCGGTGCTGCCCTCGCTCTACGTCACTGGTGAGGAATCGCTGGCCCAGGTCGCCGGGCGCGGGGCGCGCCTGGGATTGGATCTGGACGGCGTGATGGCACTTGCCGAGACCGGGGTCGAAGCGATCCTGCGCCACGCCGCGGAAATGAAGCCCAAGCTCATCGTGGCCGATTCCGTGCAGACCCTGTGGACGGAAACCCTCACCGCGGCCCCGGGCTCGGTCAGTCAGGTGCGTGAATCGGCCGCGCGCCTGGTGCGCTACGCCAAGGAAACCGGTGCGGCCGTGTTCCTGGTCGGCCACGTGACCAAGGAGGGCGGCATTGCCGGCCCGCGCGTGCTTGAGCACATGGTGGATGCGGTGCTGTATTTCGAAGGCGAGAGCGGCAGCCGGTTCCGGGTGCTGCGCGCGTTCAAGAACCGCTTCGGCGCGGTCAACGAACTGGGCGTGTTCGCCATGGGCGACAAGGGGCTGAAAGAGGTGTCCAACCCCTCGGCGATCTTCCTGTCCGGCGCCTCGCAACAGCCCGGCAGCTGCGTGATGGTCACCCGCGAAGGCACCCGTCCGCTGCTGGTGGAGGTGCAGGCGCTGGTGGATTCCTCGCCGCTGTCCAACCCGCGCCGGGTGGCGGTGGGCATGGAGCAGAACCGCATGGCGATGCTGCTGGCGGTGCTGCACCGCCACGGCGGGGTCGGGGTTGGCGACCAGGACGTATTCGTCAACGTGGTGGGTGGCATCCGCGTGCAGGAGACGGCGGTGGACCTGCCGGTGCTGCTGGCGGTGCTGTCCTCGCTGCGCGACCAGCCGCTCGCGGACAAGACCGTGGCGTTTGGTGAGGTCGGCCTGTCGGGTGAAATCCGTCCGGTCCCCAACGGTGAGGAGCGTTTGCGCGAGGCCGCTACCCATGGGTTCAAGCGCGCCATCGTGCCCAAGGGCAATGCGCCGAAATCGGGTGCATTCAAGGGGTTGGAGGTGATCGCCGTGGAGCGACTTTCCGAGGCGCTGGAGGTCGCATGAACGGCCTTGAACGGCGCCAGCGGGGATGCGCGCTATGCTCGCTGTTCCCTGATCACAGGCGTAGGCAGCATGCAGGCAGACACACTCGAACAGCTTGATACGCCGGCCCTGGTCCTCGATCGCGCACGCATGGAAGCGAACATCCGCAGCATGCGTGATCGCGCCACGGAGCTCGGCGTCACCCTGCGACCGCACCTGAAGACCTGCAAAAGCGCCGACGTTGCCCGCCGGATGGTCGATCTGGGCGACCCGGTGACCGTATCGACGCTGCGCGAAGCCGAATATTTCGCCGGCGAAGGCTTCACCAACATCTTCTACGCGGTGGCGATCGCGCCGCAGAAGCTGGAGCGGGTGGCCGCGCTGCGCCAGGGTGGGGTGCGGATCCTGCTGGCCGCGGATTCCTTCGAGGCCGCGCGGGCGATCAGCCTGGGTTCGGAGCGCCTGGGCGTGGGCATGGAGGTCCTGATCGAAATCGACAGCGGTGATGGCCGCTCAGGCATCGCCGCGGATGCGCCGCAATTGCTGGATATCGCCGCCGCGCTCGGTGGCGCTGCCAAGCTGGCCGGGGTGTTCACCCACGGCGGGCATTCCTACGCGGCTCGCAGCGCCGAGGCGCATGCAGCAGTGGCCGAACAGGAGCGGCTGGCGGTGACGGCCGCGGCCGCCAGGCTGCGGGAAGCCGGGCACGCCTGCGACATCGTCAGCCTGGGGTCCACTCCGTCAGTGGTGCACGCACGTGACCTGCAGGGCGTGACCGAAGTGCGCGCCGGCGTCTACGTGTTCTTCGACCTGTTCCAGGCCGGCATCGGCAGCTGCCGCCGCGAGGATATTGCCCTGGGCGTGTTGACCACGGTGATCGGCAACCATCCCGGGCGCGGCCAGATCGTGGTCGACGCGGGCGCCCTGGCTCTGAGCAAGGACATCAGCACCCATGCGCTGGGTGAAGCAGGCGACTGCGGCTACGGCCTGGTCGCCGATGCACAGACCGGCGTCATCATGGATGGACTGTATGTGCACGGGGTATCGCAGGAACACGGCATCATCCGCAGCCGCAGTGCGATCGAGCACGCCGGCTTTCCCATCGGGCGACGCCTGCTGATCCTGCCCAATCACGCCTGCATTACCGCCGCCGCCTACGACCGTTACCACGTGGTCAATGGCAGCACCGCGATCGAAGCGGTCTGGCCGCGCGTCAACGGCTGGTAACGCGTTTCAGCCGCGCTGCAGCACCAGCTCCAGCACAAACTTGCTGCCAAAAAACGCCAGCACCAGCAGCGCCATCGCGGTCAGCGTCCAGCCGATTGCACGCGAGCCGCGCCAGCCATAGCGCCAGCGGCCCACGAGCAGCGCGCCGAAGACCAGCCACGACAGGATGCTGAGCACGCTTTTGTGGATCAGGTGCTGGGCGAAGAAGTCGTGCACGAACAGGATGCCGGTGAGCAGCGTGGCGCTCAGCAGCACGAAGCCCGCCAGGATGGTGCGGAACAGCAGGAATTCCAGCGCGGTCAGGGGCGGCAGGGCGCGCAGCCAGTTGCGGAATTCACGCCGGCGCAGCCCCCGCTCCTGGGCCCACAGCAGCACCGCCAGCAGTGCTGCCACTGCCAGGGTGGCGTAGGCCAGCAGGGCAAACCAGGCGTGCAGCTGCAGCCGCCAGTCCAGCGCCGCGTTGCCGACATGGGGCGTATTGGCGTAGAGGATCACCGACACCGCGGACAGCGGAAACACGATCACGCCCAGGGCGCCGAGGCGTCCGCGCAGGCCCACCATCACGGTCAGGGTCGCCATGCCCAGTCCCACCAGCGACAGCGCCGAGAAGAAGTGCATGTCCGCGCCGCCGACTTCGCGCCAGGTGAGCACGTGGTAAATCGCGTGCATCACCACTGCGGCCACCGCCGGTGGGCCCCAGCCGGAGGTGCCTGGCTGATGTCCATGCGCCACCCTGCGGGTCAGCAGTCCAGAGGCGAGCAGGTACAGCCCCACGGCAATGAGAACGGATGTCATCGGGGCAGTTTCTCACATGCCGGCCGGTCTGGGGCGCGGAGGCATGGGCCGGGAAGGGCGGCGGGCTATAATCGCCGGCCCGTTCCGAGAGCTGATTCCCGATGTTCGAATCCCTGACCCAGCGCCTGTCCGGCACCATGGAGCGCCTGCGCGGGCGCGGCCGGCTGACCGAGGAGAACATCCGCGAGGCCACCCGCGAGGTCCGCATCGCCCTGCTGGAGGCCGACGTGGCCCTGCCGGTGGTGCAGGCCCTGATCGAGCGGATCAAGGTGCGCGCGGTCGGCCAGGAGGTGCTGAAGTCGCTGACCCCTGGTCAGGCCCTGATCAAGGTGGTGCGCGACGAACTGACCGCGGTGATGGGTTCGCAGGCCAGTGGGCTGGACCTGAGCGTGCAGCCGCCGGCGGTGATCCTGATGGCCGGTCTGCAGGGCGCGGGCAAGACCACGACGGTTGGCAAGCTCGCAAAGCACCTCAAGGAACGGCATAAAAAGAAGGTGATGGTGGTCAGCGCCGACGTCTACCGTCCGGCCGCGATCGAACAGCTCAAGACCCTGGCCGAACAGGTCGACGTGCAGTTCTTCCCGTCCGATGCCGGGCAGAAGCCGGAAGCCATCGTCCGCGCGGCAATCGATGATGCGCGCAAGTCCTATGTGGACGTGCTGATCGTCGATACCGCCGGCCGTCTGGCGATCGACGAAGCCATGATGGCCGAGATCAAGGTCCTGCACGCCGCGGTGGATCCGGTCGAGACGCTGTTCGTGGTCGACGCCATGACCGGCCAGGACGCGGCCAACACCGCCAAGGCCTTCAGCGAGGCGCTGCCGCTGACCGGCGTGGTGCTGACCAAGACCGACGGTGATGCCCGCGGTGGTGCCGCGCTGAGCGTGCGTTACATCACCGGCAAGCCGATCAAGTTCATCGGTACCGGCGAAAAGACCGATGGCCTGGACGTGTTCCACCCGGAGCGCGTGGCCAGCCGCATCCTCGATATGGGTGACGTGCTCAGTCTGGTCGAGCAGGTCGAGCAGCAGGTCGACAAGGACGCCGCCACCCGCTTGGCGGAGAAAGTGGCCAAGGGCCGCAAGTTTGATCTCAACGACATGCGCGAGCAGCTCGGCCAGATGCAGAGCATGGGCGGCATCTCCGGCCTGATGGACAAGCTGCCGGGCATGGGCAACATCCCGGACCACGTCAAGCAGCAGGTGCAGCAGGGCAAGGAAGTCCCGCAGATGATCGCCATCATCAACTCGATGACGAAGAAAGAGCGCCGCAATCCGACGCTGCTCAACGGCTCACGCCGCAAGCGCATCGCCGCTGGTGCCGGGGTGACCCCGGCCGATGTGAACCGGATGATGAAGCAGTACCAGCAGATGGAAAAGATGATGGGCAAGATGGCCCGCGGCGGCATGAAGGGCATGATGCGCGGCCTGCAGGGCATGATGGGCGGTCGCGGCGGCATGCCGTTCCGCTGATGCGCGGGGAGGCCGCCAAAGCCGGCCACTTCACCACCATGCAGGCAAGGGATGGCCGTGTTCAGGGGCGGGACCTGCACCTGGCCCGGCTGCTGACGGCTTCGCGCAGCCTGTACGGCGCCAGCCCCGGCAGGTCTGTGTTGAGAAGGCGTATCCGCGAGGCGCTTGCAGCCGCCGGGCAGGAGACGGGCGACTGCACTGTCAGGGTCAGGGTGCTGCCGTCGCATCCGGGCGCCTGCAAGGCCGGTGGGCCGGGCGCTCAGGATCCGCAGCTCCGCATCAAAGTGGACATCGAGCCGCCGCGTGAGCCGCCCGCCTCACCGCTGCGGGTGCGCACGCATCCCGGCCTGCGCGCTGTTCCTTGCGTGAAACATCTGGCGCTGGATTTCCAGCTCAAAGCGCGCGCGCAGGCCCGGGAGGCCGGGTTCGACGACGCCTTGCTGCTGGCGGCTGACGGCCGCATCAGCGAGGGCACGTTCTGGAACGTCGTCTTCTGGGACGGCGAGGCCGTGGTCTGGCCCGACGCCCCGGCCCTGGCCGGGGTCACCCGACAGCTCCTGCGCACGGCGCTGGATCAGGCCGGACTGCCGCAGCGGTGCGAAGCTTTGGACACGGGTTCGCTGGGCGGTTTCTGCGCGGCCTTTGCGCTCAACTCATCGGGTATCGGCGACATCGCCGCCATTGACGGCCACGCGTTTCCCGGCGATGCCCGGGTCGGTGCCTTGCTGCGCCGGTTGCTTGCCGCCGTCCCCCGCGACCCGCTCTGAGGGCAGGGCGACCGCGGATCGCCTGACTTTGCCATTGCGCCCCCGAGGAGGGGCCATGTGGCGGGCCTGAACCATATTCCGCCGCGGCCACTTTCCTGCGGCCTGGCGATGGATTACAATTGCCCGCTTACCTCGCCGTCCTGGCGACTGGGCAACACAGGAAACTCCCGAAATGGTCAAGATCCGACTGACCCGTGGTGGCGCCAAGAAGCGTCCGTTCTACCACATCATCGTCACCGATTCGCGCAGCGCTCGTGACGGCCGCAACATCGAGCGTCTGGGTTACTACAACCCCGTCGCCGCCGGCGCCGAGCCGCGCGTGGTGCTGGACACCGCACGGGTCGAGCACTGGGTCGGCCAGGGCGCGCAGATGAGCGACAAGGTGCGCTCGCTGTACAAGGAAGCGAAGAAGGCTCCGCAGCCCGAGCAGACCGAGCAGGCCGCGGCCTGACTCCCCGGCCGCGCCACACGCGCGGCCGTTTCCTCATATGAATGATTCCGAACGTCGAATCCTGCTGGGCAGGGTTGTCGGCGCCTTTGGCGTGCGCGGAGAACTCAAGTTCGAGTCGCATACCGAGCCGCTGGCGCAGGTGCTCCGTTACCAGCCGTGGATCCTGCGCGATGCGCAGGGGGTTGAGCGCGAGCTGTCCGGCGTGCGTGGCCGTGAGACCGCGAAAGGCCTGGTGATCCGCATTCCGGGGGTGGAGGACAGGGATGCTGCGCAAGCCCTGCGCGACAGCGAAGTCCATGTGCCGCGCTCGGCGCTGCCGCCGCCTTCTGAAGACGAGTTCTACTGGGTCGACCTTGAAGGCATGGCAGTGGAAACCGTCGACGGCGTGGCCCTTGGCGTGGTCTCGCACCTGTTTTCCACCGGCGCCAACGACGTGGTGGTGGTGCGCGATGGCGCCGATGGGCGCGAGCGCATGGTTCCATTCGTGCGCCCGGATTTCATCACCGGCATCGATATGGACGCCAGGCGCATGGTGGTCGATTGGGACCCGGACTTCTGAGCATGCGCATCGACGTCATCAGCCTGTTCCCGGACTTCATCCAGACCTGCGCCGGCTTCGGCGTAACCGGGCGGGCGGTGGAGCGGGCGCTGCTGACGTTGCACGGCTGGAACCCGCGCGACTACGCCGAAGGCAACTACCGCCGGGTGGATGACCGCCCGTTTGGTGGCGGGCCGGGCATGGTGATGATGATCGACCCGCTGCGCGCGGCCATCGCTGCCGCCCGCGCCGCGGATCCGGAGCCGGTGACACTGGTTTACCTCAGCCCCCAGGGGCGCCGCCTGGACCAGGCCGGCGTGCGGGAGCTGGCCGGACGCAAGCGCCTGATGCTGCTGTGTGGGCGCTACGAAGGGGTTGATGAGCGCTTGGTGCGGACAGAGGTGGACGAAGAACTCTCGATCGGGGACTACGTGCTGTCCGGTGGCGAGCTGGCCGCCGCGGTAGTGGTGGACGCCGTGGCCCGGCTGCAGCCGGGCGCGCTCAGTGACGCCGACTCTGCCGAGCAGGACAGCTTCGAGGCGGGTCTGCTGGATTGGCCGCATTACACCAAGCCGGTCAACCACGACCTGGGCGAGGTGCCGCCGGTGCTGCTGTCGGGAAACCATGCGGAAATCGACAGGTGGCGGCGCCAGCAGGCCCTGCTGCGCACCTTGGAGCGGCGTCCGGACCTGCTCGAATCCGCAAGCCTCGACGACGCGGACCGCCGTTTCCTCGCCTCCCGGGAGGCGCCCGGCTCACCCGGCAGCCGCTGAATACCCGATTTGATCTGTCACCCTGATATCGGGCTATAATAGCGGGCTGTTTTGTTTTGCAATCCATGCCAAGAGCGTGCGTCCACGTGCACCACGCCTACAACTACACCAACAGGCCATTGCCATGAACACCAAATCGTCCATCAGCACCCTCCTGCAGGACTTTGAGACCGCGCAGGTCCAGAGCAAGCTTCCCGACTTCGGCCCCGGCGACACTGTCGTCGTCAACGTCAAGGTCAAGGAAGGCAACCGCGAGCGCATCCAGGCCTATGAGGGCGTGGTCATTGCCCGCAAGCATGCAGGTCTGAACTCCTCCTTCACCGTGCGCAAGATCTCCCACGGCTTCGGCGTGGAGCGCGTCTTCCAGAGCCACAGCGCCCTGATCGACTCGGTTGAAGTCAAGCGCCGCGGCGCCGTCCGCGCCAGCAAGCTGTACTACCTGCGTGGCCTGGAAGGCCGCAAGGCGCGCATCAAGGAAGACCTGTCCGCCCGTGCCCGCGCCCGCAACGAGCGCGCACGCGAGGACATCAGGGCTGCCAAGGCCGCTGCTGATGAAAAGGCCGCCGCCGACGCTGCAGCTGCAGAAGCGGCTGCTGCGGAATCCGCTGCAGAATAAGTCTCCCGCCGCCGGCAACGGCGGTCCGGAGGATTGCCAAAAGGCCCGCGTAAGCGGGCCTTTTGGCGTTGGGCGGTCGGTCCGGCGCAGGCAGGAGCGGTCTTACGATGGAATCCTGCGCCGGGACGATCGGCGGCAAAGAGAGAAGCCCATGATGGCTGCACGATTGTGAATGAACCCCTGCAATCAGTCCGCCTCGACATCTGGCTGTGGGCGGCGCGGTTCTTCAAGACCCGCGCGCTGTCCAAGCAGGCGATCGAGACCGGCAAGGTGGAAATCGGCGGCCAGCGCGCCAACAAGCCTGCGCGCGCGGTGCGCGTGGGTGATGCCTTGCGGGTGGAGCGGGGCGAGGAGATCTTCCAGGTCCAGGTGGCCGACCTGTCTGACATTCGCGGACCGGCGAAGGTCGCGCAGACGCTCTATGTTGAATCCGAAGAGTCACGTCGGGACCGGATCGAACGCTTGGCCCGGATGCGCGCCGAGCGCGCCGGCTATCGACCTCCGGAACAGCGCCCGGACAAGCGTGCCCGCAGGTTGATCCGTGCCCTGGGCGATATCGACGCCAGCTGACGGAAAATACCTCGCACCACGAAAAAGGCCGCGATCCCGGGGGATCGCGGCCTTTTTGCCATCAGGCGTGATCAGTCGATGCTGTTGGGCGAGTCCTCACCCGCAAACGCCCCGAGCTTGCGCAGGGCTTCTTCCACCCCCGCACCGTAGGCCGGATCGGCCTTGGTGCAGTTGCCCACGTGGCGCCGCTTGATGAAGTCCGGCGCATCGCCCATGGCGCGGGCGGTGTTGTCAAACAGCACCTGCTGCTGCTCCGGTGTCATCAGCCGGAAGAGGTCGCCGGGCTGCTTGTAGTAGTCCGAATCGTCCTCGCGGAAATCCCACCAGTCCGCATTGCCGTTGATCTTCAGCGGCGGCTCGCGGAACTGCGGCTGTTCCTGCCACTGATTGAAGCTGTTGGGCTCGTAGTGAGGCAGGCTGCCGTAGTTGCCGTCCATCCGGCCCTGGCCATCGCGGTGGTTGCTGTGCACCGGGCAGCGTGCGGCATTGACTGGAATCTGGTGGTAGTTCACTCCCAGCCGGTAGCGCTGCGCGTCGGCGTAGTTGAACAGGCGCGACTGCAGCATCTTGTCCGGCGATACGCTGATGCCCGGTACCAGGTTGCTGGGGGCGAACGCGCTCTGCTCCACGTCGGCGTAGAAGTTCTCCGGATTGCGGTTGAGCTCGAACTCACCCACCTCGATCAGCGGGTAGTCGCCCTTCGGCCATACCTTGGTCAGGTCGAAGGGGTGATACGGCACCTTCTCCGCGTCCTCTTCCGGCATCACCTGGATGTACATCTTCCACTTGGGGAAGTCGCCGCGCTCGATGGCGTCGTACAGGTCGCGCTGGTTGCTCTCGCGGTCGTTGCCGACGACTTCCGCCGCCTCGGCATCGGTGAGGTTCTTGATGCCCTGCTGGGTGCGGAAGTGGAACTTCACCCAGAACCGCTCGCCCTGCGCATTCCAGAAGCTGTAGGTATGCGAACCGAAGCCATGCATGTTGCGGTAGCTGGCCGGGATGCCGCGGTCGCTCATCACGATCGTGACCTGGTGCAGGGCCTCGGGCAGCAGGCTCCACCAGTCCCAGTTGTTGGTGGCCGAGCGCATGTTGGTGCGCGGGTCGCGCTTGACCGCCTTGTTGAGGTCGGGGAACTTGCGCGGGTCACGGATGAAGAACACGGGGGTGTTGTTGCCCACCATGTCCCAGTTGCCTTCCTCGGTGTAGAACTTCAGCGCGAAGCCGCGGATGTCGCGCTCGGCGTCGGCTGCGCCGCGCTCGCCGGCCACCGTGGTGAAGCGGCTGAACATCTCGGTCTTCTTGCCGACCGATTCAAAGATTTTCGCGCGGGTGTACGCGGTGATGTCGTTGGTGACGGTGAAGGTGCCGAAGGCGCCCGAACCCTTGGCGTGCATGCGCCGCTCGGGGATCACCTCGCGGGCGAAATTGCCCAGTTTTTCGTGCAACCACACATCCTGAGCCAGCAGGGGGCCGCGCGGGCCGGCCGTGAGGCTGTTCTGGTTGTCGGGCACCGGGGCGCCGAACTGGGTGGTCAGGTAAGTCGGCTTGGACTTGTCGGACGGGTTGGACATGCAAGGCGCTCCGGAGAAAGGTGTTCACTTACCTTACTGGGCACCAGAAAAAAGGGAAGTCGATAGATATGAAGGAGTTGATAGGCCCTGTCTATAGTGAGAGGTTCATAGGAATCGCCTATCCGGCACTCATCGCTTGCCGAACAGGCTGCCGCCGATCTTGAGCAGATCGCCCACGCCCAGCTTGCCGTCGCCATCCTGGTCCAGGACGGCGCCAAGCAGATCCGCGGCACCCCCCGACTGCTGGCGGATCTGCTGCTGCTCCTGACCGAGCAATGCGCCGAGCGCCTGCGGATCGGCCTTGCCCTGCTGGGTCGCCTGGCGGGCCAGGAATGCCATCACCAGGGGAGCGAGGATCTTCATCAGTTGGCCGGCCTTGTTGCTGTCCAGCCCGGCTACCTGGGCCAGCCCGGTTTCGGCACGCGACTGGTTGCCGCCCAGGATGTGGCCGAGGATGCCGGCGCCATCGGTCTGGCGCCCGTTGTCGCCGCCCAGCACCTGGCCCAGCAGGCCGGCGATGTTGCTGCCGCTGCCCGCATGGTCCTTCTGCAGCGCACCCAGCAGCGCCTGCGCGCCCTGCGGCTGGCTGGCATTTTTCCCCAGCGCGCCCAGCAGCAGGGGCAGGGCAGCGGCCACCGCCTGGCCCGTCTGCTTCTCGTCGATGCCGAGCTGGCCGGACATCTGCTGCATGGGGGAGCCCTGGAGCTGGGCGAGCAACTGCTGGGTCAGGGATTCGGCCATGGTCGGCTCCGACAGGAATGGAGCCGCCATGGTACGTCGCCAGACGCCGAAACGTGATGAGCGACAGGTTTCGGCCGGCCCGTGGATGCCGTGCACGCGGCGGTCGCCCTGCTGGTCGCCGGCCAGCCCCGCTTCGTCGATCATCACCATGCCGTCCACGGGGCGTTTGTCGATCGCGCTCATGCTCCCGGGCCGCGTATAGGGCCGGGCGATGCCGGTCAGCAGCGCATCCACCCGTACCTGCACTGGCACATCGCCGGTCATTTGAGCGCCTTGAGCCGGTAGAGCGCTTCCAGCGCCTGCTTGGGCGTGAGCTCGTCCGGATCCAGTGCCGCCAGCGCATCAAGGGCGGCGGATGAGGGCGCGAACAAGCCGATCTGGCGCGGCTCATCCAGCGCCTGCGGACGCATGCCGCCGGCCTGGGTATCGTTGCCGCGCTGTTCCAGTTCGGCCAGGCGCGCGCGGGCATCGGCCACCGTGGCGCGGGGCAGGCCGGCCAGTGCCGCCACCTGCAGGCCGAAGCTGCGGTTGGCCGGACCGTCTTTGACCGTGTGCATGAACACCAGCGTGTCGGTCCCGCTTCTATCGGTATGTTCCACCGCATCCAGATGCACGTTGGCGATCCCGCTGCCCGGCGCCGCGAGTGCTGTCAGCTCGAAATAGTGGGTGGCGAACAGGGTCATGCTGCGATTGGCGGCGGCCAGGTGCCGGGCACAGGCTTCGGCCAGGGCCAGGCCGTCGTAGGTCGAGGTGCCACGGCCGATCTCGTCCATCAGCACCAGGGAATGCTCGGTGGCGTGGTGGAGGATGTAGCTGGTCTCGGCCATTTCCACCATGAAGGTGGATTGGCCCTTGGCGAGGTCGTCGCCGGCGCCGATGCGGGTCAGGATGCGGTCGACGGGGCCGAGCCGTGCACGCGCCGCCGGCACGAAGCTGCCGATGTGGGCCAGCAGTACGATCAGCGCGTTCTGGCGCATGTAGGTGCTCTTGCCGCCCATGTTGGGGCCGGTGATCACCAGCATCCGTCGTTCGGGATGCAGCTCCAGGTCGTTGGGTTCGAAAGGCTCGTCGCGTACTGCTTCCACCACCGGATGGCGCCCGCGTTCGATCAGCAGCCCAGGTTCATCGGTCAGTTCGGGGCGCGACCAGTCCAGCGCCTGTGCGCGCTCGGCAAACGCGGCCAGCACGTCCAGTTCGCTCAGCGCCGCGGCGCAGCGCTTGAGCGGCTCCAGGCGCTGGTTGAGCGCGTCCAGCAGCGTCTCGTACAGCAGGCGCTCGCGGGCCTGCGCCCGTTCGCGCGCGCTGAGCACCTTGTCTTCGAACTGCTTGAGCTCCTCGGTGATGTAGCGCTCGGCGTTGGTCAGGGTCTGCCGGCGGGTGTAGTGGGTTGGCGCCTTGGCTGCCTGCGCCTTGCTGATCTCGATGAAGTAGCCGTGCACCCGGTTGTAGCCGAGCTTGAGGTTGGAAATGCCGCTGGCCGCGCGCTCGCGCGCCTCCAGGTCGACCAGAAACTGGTCGGCGTTGGCGGACAGGGCGCGCAGCTCATCCAGCTCGGCGTCGTGGCCTTCGGCGAACACGCCTCCGTCGCGTGCCAGCACCGGTGGCTGCTCCACCAGCGCGGTGGCCAGCAGGTGGGCCTCGGCCGCGTGCTCGCCAAGCCCGTCGCCCAGCGCCTGCAGCCGCGGCGAATCCAGCGCCGCCAGCGTTTCGCGCACATCGGGCAGCATCGCCAGGCCGTCGCGCAGGGTGGACAGGTCCCGCGGGCGCGCCGAGCGCAGCGCGATCCGCGACAGGATCCGCTCCAGGTCGCCCAGCGCGCGGAACCCTTCGCGTAGATCAGCTTCGGTGCCGTTGTCGATCAGCGTCTGCACCGCGTGGTGGCGCTGCTCCAGCGTGCGCTGCTCGCGCAGCGGCCGGTGCAGCCAGCGACGCAGCAGGCGGCCGCCCATCGGCGTCACCGTGGTGTCCAGCACGCCGAGCATGGTGTTGCGGGTGTCGCCATCTACCCGGGTATCCAGCTCCAGATGCCGGCGGGTGGCGGCGTTCATGGCAATCGCACCATCGCCGGTTTCCACCGCGATCGAGGTCAGGTGCGGTAGTTGCTGTTTCTGGGTTTCCTCCACGTAGCCGAGCAGGGCGCCCGCAGCGGCAATCGCCAGTGGGCGGTCCTCGAGGCCGAAGCCGGTCAGGTCGTGCAGGTTGAAGAACTTCAACAGCTGGCGGCGGCCGCTGTCGGCGTCGAACAGCCACGGCGGACGGGCACGCAGGCCGCTGAGCCCACGGAGGAAGTCCGGCCAGCCATCTTCATCCGGGACCAGCACCTCTGCCGGATCCAGCCGTGCCAGTTCGGCTTCCAGCTGATCCTCGTTGGCGACCTCGTTGGCCAGGAAGCGGCCGCCCGCCAGGTCCGCCCAGGCCAGGCCGTAGCCCTGCTTGGAGCGCGCGACGGCCAGCAGCAGGGTGTCGCGGCGCTCGTTGAGCAGCGCTTCGTCGGTCACCGTGCCCGGAGTGACGATGCGCACCACCTGGCGTTCGACCAGTCCCTTGCTGGTGGCCGGATCGCCGATCTGCTCGCAGATCGCCACCGACTCGCCCAATGCCACCAGGCGCGCCAGATAGCCTTCCGCCGCGTGGTGGGGCACGCCGGCCATCGGGATCGGCTGCCCCGCCGAGTTGCCGCGCTGGGTCAGGGTGATATCCAGCAGCCGCGCCGCCTTGCGCGCATCCTCAAAAAACAGTTCGTAGAAATCGCCCATGCGGAAGAACAGCAGCACGTCCTGATGCTCGGCCTTGACGCTGAAAAACTGGCGCATGAGGGGCGTGTGTTCGGGCGCTTTCACCGCGGCGGCGGCGGGTTTCGACATCGGCTCTGGATCCTTGGGGGAAGGGTGGGACAAGACCCTTTATGGTAACTGCCGTGCCTATACTCGGGGCTCACCTCTGGAGGAAGGACATGCTCAAGGCGCGGAACGGGGGTCCAACGGCACCATCGACTGCGTCGAGCTGCTTTCCGAAGGGAGCTGAGGGGTCGCCGGCAGGATGACCGATGGTGGTGCGACGGAGTCCGGTTCGATGAAGGGGCTGCCTGACGGCTGGCAGCCGCTGCCGCGCGACTTCTACCGACGCCATCCGGTGGAGGTGGCGCCGGAGCTGCTCAACAAGATCCTGGTACGCGATGACGGCCGCGCCGGGCGGATCGTGGAGACGGAAGCCTACGGGGGCGGAGATGACCCGGCAGCGCATTCGTACCGCGGCAAGACGGCGCGCAATGCCACGATGTTTGGCGAGCCCGGGCATCTCTATGTGTACTTCACCTATGGCATGCATTGGGGCTCGAATGCCGTGTGCGGTGAAGCGGGCGAGGGCGTGGGGGTGCTGCTGCGCGCGCTGGAGCCGCTGCGCGGCATGGACCTGATGCGCGAGGTGCGCCTGGCGGCGCGCCGCGATCGTGACCTGGCCAGTGGACCAGGCAAGCTGTCGCAGGCGATGGGTATCAACGGCGAGCTGGACGGAGCCGACCTGGTCACTGGCGGCCAAGGAATGTGGCTCGTGTCCGACGGCATGCCGCCGCCTCCGCGGCCGGCCGTCGGCCCGCGGATCGGCATCAGCAGGGCGGTGGAGTTTCCCTGGCGCTGGCATGTGCCGGGACATGAGCACGTTTCAGTGCGCTCAGGCATACGGTCCGGGCGGCCCCGCCGCGGCAGCTGAGCACGCGCCGGGTTCGCGTCTCACCCATTGAGACGCCACGGCCGGAGAGTGGCTGGCTCCTCTTCTGTCCTTCGGCCATGAACGCCATCATCCACGACCGCCCGTTTTCCGCGCCTGCCCCGACCAGCACGCAATTGGCCCAGCGCCTCGCCGACCGTTACGGCGACCGCATCACCGGCCACTTCACCATCCCCGCCCATCCCGCCGACATCCGCCCGCTGCCGCCGGACCTGCCCGCGGCGCTGGCCGAGGCCCTGCGCGCGCGCGGCATCAAATCGCTGTATTCGCACCAGGCCCAGGCCTGGAAGGCGGCGGGTGAGGGACGCCATCTGGTGGTGGCCACGCCCACCGCTTCGGGCAAGTCGCTGTGCTACACGCTGCCGGTCATTGCGGGGGCCATGGAGCAGGGCGCCAAGGCGCTGTACCTGTTCCCGACCAAGGCGCTGGCCCAGGACCAGGTGGCCGAGCTGCTGGAGCTCAACGCCGCAGGCAATCTCGGCCTGCGCGCGGCCACCTTCGATGGCGACACCCCGGGTGATGCGCGCCAGTCGATCCGCATCAACGGCGACATCGTGGTCAGCAATCCGGACATGCTCCACCAGGCGATCCTGCCGCACCACACCAAGTGGGCGCAGTTCTTCGAGAACCTGCGCTACGTGGTGATCGACGAGGTCCACACCTACCGCGGCGTGTTCGGCGCGCACGTGGCCAACGTGATCCGTCGGCTCAAGCGGGTGTGTGCGTTTTACGGGGTGCGGCCACAGTTCATCCTGTGCTCGGCCACCATCGGTAATGCCGCCGAACACGGCCGCGCGCTGATCGAGGACGAACTGGAATCGATCACTGAAAGCGGCGCGCCCAGCGGCGCCAAGCACATCCTGCTGTGGAACCCGCCGGTGGTGAACCCGGACCTGGGCCTGCGCGCCTCGGCGCGCTCGCAGTCCAACCGCATTGCCCGGCTGGCGATCCGCTCCGGGCTCAAGACCCTGGTGTTCTGCCAGAGCCGGCTGATGGTGGAGGTGCTGACCAAGTACCTCAAGGAAGTCTTCGACAGCGATCCGCGCAAGTCGCGCCGGATCCGCGCCTACCGCGGTGGTTACCTGCCCACCGAGCGGCGCGAGGTGGAGCGCGAGATGCGTTCGGGCCGGGTCGACGGCATCGTCAGCACCTCGGCACTGGAACTGGGTGTGGATATCGGCAGCCTGGATGTGGTGGTGCTCAACGGCTATCCGGGCTCGATCGCCCAGACCTGGCAGCGCTTCGGCCGCGCCGGCCGCCGCCAGCAGCCCTCGATCGGCGTGCTGGTGGCCAGCAGCCAGCCCCTGGACCAGTACGTGGTGCGGCATCCGGAGTTCTTCGCCGAGGCCACGCCCGAGCAGGCGCGGATCGAGCCGGACCAGCCGCTGATCCTGATGGACCACATCCGCTGCGCCGCCTTCGAATTGCCATTCCTTGATGGCGACAGCCTGGGTCCGGTGGACGCCGCGCCATGGCTGGAAGTGCTGGCCGAAAGCGGCGTGCTGCATCAGGAGGGCGGACGCTGGGAGTGGATCGCCGACAGCTATCCGGCCCAGGCGGTGAACCTGCGCTCCGTTGCCGATGGCAACTTCGTCGTGGTCGACCGTACAGACGGGCGCCAGACCATCATCGCCGAGGTCGATTATTCGGCCGCCGCGCTGACCCTGTACGAGGGCGCGATCCACATGGTCCAGTCCGCTCCATTCCAGGTCGAGCGCCTGGATTGGGAAGGCCGCAAAGCCTACGTGCGCCGCACCCGGGTGGACTACTACACCGACGCCATCGACTACACCAAGCTCAAGGTACTGGATGAGGCCGACGGCGCGCCGGGTGGGCAGGGCAGCGCGCACCACGGCGAGGTGCACGTGGTGCGCCGGGTATCGGGCTACAAGAAGATCCGCTTCCACACCCACGAGAACATCGGCTACGGGCCGGTCAACCTGCCCGACCAGGAGCTGCACACCACCGCGGTGTGGTGGCAGCTGCCGCAGCGCGTGCTCGATCGCCAGTTCGACAGCCGCCAGCAGGCGCTGGACGGATTCCTTGGCGCTGCCTACGCGCTGCACCTGGTGGCAATGGTCTCGGTGATGGCCGAAGGCCGCGACCTGCAGAAGGCGGTGGGCAGCGGCGACGGGGCCTGGTTTGTGTCGGCCGATCGCGGCGGGCGCGGTCAGCTGCGCTCCGCCGAAACCGGCGAGGAGGTGGTCAGCGAGGTACGCGGCTTCACTCCCACGATCTTCATCTACGACAACTATCCGGGCGGGGTGGGACTGTCGCTGCCGTTGTTCGAGCGGCGGGAAGAACTGCGCCGGCATGCGCTGGAAGTTGTGCGTGACTGTTCCTGCAAGGCAGGCTGCCCGGCCTGCGTGGGGCCGGTGCTGGCTTCCGACGAGGATGCCAATGGCATGACCCCGCGACAGGTCGCACTGGCGGTGCTGGAGCTACTTGGGGAGACGGCGTGAGCGCGCTGGCGCAAAAGCTGGCCAGGCTGAAGCAGCAGGCGGGAGCGGATGTCGCTGTGGGGTCTTCATCAGCAAGGTTTCCAGCGCAGCCTGCAAGCCCGGGCGGCAGGTCGCATGGTATTGCCGGACAGGATCCGCGCGGCGTGCGGCACCGCCAGCAGGTCGCCCAGCTGCGCAAGCTGATGGGGCTGCGACCGGGCAATGCCGCCATGCAACCGCTCAGCCGGGACCGCAGTCTTGATGGTGAAGAAATCGCGCCGGGACTGCGCCGCATCGAGATGCGCCAGCCTGCGAAGCCACCGGCGGCAGTGCTGGATCTGTCCGCGCTGCGCATGGAGCCGGTGGCGGCCTCGCGCATCCTCGCCTTCGATACCGAAACCACCGGCTTGGCCGGCGGTACCGGCACCCGCGCCTTCATGATTGGTGCCGCCGATTGGCGCAACGGCGAACTGCGCATCCGCCAGCTGCTGATGACCACGCTGGCCGCGGAGCAGGCGATGCTGGCCGAGTTCTCGCGCTGGCTGGCCGATGACACGGTGCTGCTGTCCTACAACGGCAAGTCCTACGACCGGCCGCTGCTGACCACCCGCTACACCCTGGCCCGGCAGCCGGACCCGTTGCCGGGGCTGGGGCATATCGACTTGTTGCATCCGGCCCGCCGCCGCTGGCGCGGGGTGTGGGAGAACTGCCGTCTGGCCACCATCGAGCGCCAGGTGCTCGGCGTCATGCGCGAAGACGACCTGCCCGGCAGCGAGGCGCCGGCCGCGTGGCTGTCCTACCTGCGCGGCGGCAGCGCCGAAAAGCTCCGCCGCGTCGGCCACCACAACGCCCAGGACCTGCGCAGCCTGTTCGGCCTGCTGGAGCATTTTGTGGGGTTGGCGGAGGAGCCGCCGCCCGACGCCGGCAGACTGCCGCTGCCGGCTGTTAAAGCCCGCGATCCCCTGTAGGAGCGCGCCATGCGCGCGAAGCCGCGTGAATACTGGCATTGCGGGGTGGCTCCGGCCGTGACGCGGCAACCGACGCCCCGCGGCAATGCCATGTGTCACGCGGCTTCGCGCGCATGGCGCGCTCCTACAAAAGGCTGGCCGTCCCTGGGGACGGCCAGCCCGGTGCCGCGGCCGGCTCAGGCCTCGGCGGTTTCCTCGTCGTCCTTGTAGGCGTCGATCGGGATGCAGGAGCACATCACGTTCTTGTCGCCGTACACGTTGTCCACGCGTGCCACTGGCGGCCAGTACTTGTGGCTGCGCAGCGACTCCAGCGGAAATGCCGCCAGCTCACGCGGATAGCCGCGGGTCCATTCGCTGGCGGTGACCATGGCGGCGGTGTGCGGGGCGTTGACCAGCGGGTTGTCCTCGCGGTCCAGGCGGCCGTCTTCCACCGCGCGGATC
Organism: Luteimonas sp. A478; assembly: GCF_054052025.1. NCBI lineage: Bacteria > Pseudomonadati > Pseudomonadota > Gammaproteobacteria > Lysobacterales > Lysobacteraceae > Luteimonas > Luteimonas yangxiaopingae. The sequence goes on from NZ_JBSVRF010000007.1 coordinate 110,344, forward strand.
TCCTCGCGGATCTCGATCATGGCGTTGATGAAGCGGTCCAGCTCAACCAGCGATTCGCTCTCGGTCGGCTCCACCATCAACGTGCCAGCCACCGGGAAGCTCAGGGTCGGGGCGTGGAAGCCGAAGTCGATCAGGCGCTTGGCCACGTCCTCCGCGCTCACGCCGCTGGAGTCCTTCAGCGGCCGCAGGTCGAGGATGCACTCGTGGGCCACCAGTCCGCCACGGCCGGCGTAAAGCGTCTCGTAGTGGTCGGCCAGGCGCTTGGCCACGTAGTTGGCGGTCAGCAGTGCCACCTGGCTGGCCTTGCGCAGGCCGTCCGCGCCCATCATCACCACGTACATCCAGCTGATCGGCAGGATGCTGGCCGAACCGTGGGTGGCTGCCGACACCATGCCCCCTTCTGCCTCGCCATTGGGGCCGAAGGCCTTGGGCAGGAACGGTGCCAGGTGCGACTTCACCGCGCACGGGCCAACGCCCGGGCCGCCGCCGCCGTGCGGGATACAGAAGGTCTTGTGCAGGTTGAGGTGGGACACGTCCGAACCCCACGCACCGGGCTTGGCCAGGCCGACCATGGCGTTCATGTTGGCGCCGTCGGTGTACACCTGGCCGCCGTTGGCATGGATGATTTCGCAGATCTCGACCACCGCTTCCTCGAACACGCCGTGGGTGGACGGGTAGGTGATCATCAGCGCGGACAGCTTGTCCTTGTGCTTTTCGGCCTTGGCGCGCAGGTCGTCCACGTCCACGTTGCCGTTGTCGTCGCACTTCACCACCACCACGCGCATGCCGGCCATCTGCGCCGATGCGGGGTTGGTGCCGTGGGCGGATTCGGGGATCAGGCACACGTCGCGCTGTTCCTCGCCGCGCGAGGCGTGATACGCCCGGATCGCCATCAGCCCGGCGAACTCGCCCTGGGCGCCGGAGTTGGGCTGGAAGCTGACCGCGTCGTAGCCGGTGATCTCGGCCAGCATCTGCTCCAGGCCGTCAATGAGTTCCTTGTAGCCTTCGGTCTGGTCGGCCGGTGCGAGCGGATGGATGTTGGCGAATTCGGGCCAGGTGATCGGCACCATCTCCGCGGTGGCGTTGAGCTTCATGGTGCACGAGCCCAGCGGGATCATGGTGCGATCCATGGCCAGGTCCTTGTCGGCCAGCTGACGCATGTAGCGCAGCAGCTCGTGCTCACTGTGGTGGGTGTTGAACACCGGGTGCTGCATGAACTCCGATTCGCGCGCCAGCGCCGCCGGCAGGGCGTCGCCGGTCTCGGCATCCAGCGCGTCGATGTCGTCGATGCTGGCACCGAACAGGCCGGCCAGTTCGATCACATCCTTGCGGGTTGTGGTCTCGTCCAGGCTGATGCCGATGCTGCCCGCGTCGATGTCGCGCAGGTTGATCCCGGCAGCGCGCGCCTTGGCGTGGATCGATGCGGCATCAACGCCGGTGGCGTGCAGGGTGTCGAAGAAGTCGTCGCCCACCGTCACGCCGGCCTTGCGCAGGGCGGTGGCGAGGATCGCGGTCAGGCGGTGGGTCCGGCCGGCAATGCGCTTGAGGCCATCGGGGCCGTGGTAAACACCGTACATGCCGGCCATCACTGCCAGCAGCACCTGCGCGGTGCAGATGTTGCTGGTCGCCTTCTCGCGGCGGATGTGCTGCTCGCGGGTCTGCAGGGTCAGGCGGTAGGCAGGGTTGCCTTCCACGTCCAGCGACACGCCGATCAGGCGGCCGGGGATATTGCGCTTGTACGCGTCACGGCAGGCAATGAAGGCGGCATGGGGGCCGCCAAAGCCGAACGGCACGCCAAAGCGCTGGGTGTTGCCGACCACGATGTCGGCGTCCCAGTCGCCGGGGGAGGCGATCAGGGTCAGGGCCAGCAGGTCGACCGCCACGGTGACCAGACCGCCGCGCGCGTGCACGGCCTTGGCCAGGGCACGGTAATCGCCGACCTTGCCAAAGGTATCCGGGTACTGCAGCAGCACCGCGAAGCAGTCCGCTTCGCCGGCTTTCTCCTCCGGCCCCACATGCAGCTCGATCCCCAGACCCTCGGCGCGGGTGCGCAGCACTTCAAGCGTCTGCGCGTGCACCCGGTCGGACACGTAGTACACGTTCGACTTCGAGCGACCGGCGCGCTTGGCCAGGGTCATGGCCTCGGCGGCGGCGGTGGCTTCGTCAAGCAGCGAGGCGTTGGCGATATCCATGCCGGTCAGGTCGGCACACATGGTCTGGAAGTTGATCAGGGCTTCCATCCGGCCCTGCGAGATCTCCGCCTGGTAGGGGGTGTAGGCGGTGTACCAGGCCGGGTTCTCGAGGATGTTGCGCAGGATTACCTGGGGCACGTGGGTACCGTAATAACCCTGGCCGATGAAGCTGCGGAAGACCTTGTTCCGGTCGGCCACCGCGCGGATTTTCGCCAGCGCTTCTTCCTCGGTCATCGAGGCGGGCAGGTCCAGGGTGTTGTTGCGGATCGATTCGGGCACCACGGCTTCGGTGAGTCCGTCGAGCGAATCGAGGCCGATCACCTCGAGCATGTGGGCGATTTCCGCGTCGTTGGGGCCGATGTGGCGTTCAACGAAAGCGTCGTGGTGTTCGAGGTCGTGGAGGGAAGGCTTGGCAGGGGACATGGCAGACATCCGGCGTGGCAGGGTGGCGGGCGTTCCGGGGTCAGCGCGGTCCACGCAAGGTGGCCGGCCCGACCTGACCGGTAGGGGTGCCCCTCTGTCCTTTTGCCTGAGAGTTTGGGGGGTGCTTGCTGCTGCACCCCGTGCCCCTTCGGCGCCGGCTGTGGCCGGTCTCTCCAGAGTTTTGCTGCCCGGGTGGTATCTGGCCTGAGCGATTACGGGCGTTGCGCCTTCGGCAGCCGGCAGTGCCGGCTTCTCCCACCACGAACGGTCGATTATACCGTGCGGCCCGCCATCTGCCGCCGGCCGGCAGCGGATCCGCCGCACCTCGGCGGGAAGCAGCGTTGCGCCTGCCCGGTATCGCCGCGGGCGGTAGAATCGGGGCCTCGCTGTCCCCCCGACCCCCATGACTGCATTCCTCCCCCATGCCCGCCGCTCCGCGGCGCCGGCCGCCGTTCCCTGCCTGCATGACTGTTGCGGGAGGCGCCCATGAGCGCTGCCCCCATCCATGAACGTGGCCGGTGGAGGCTGCCGTGGCTGCTGGCCGGGCTGGCCATGTTCGGCCCGTTCACCATCGACACCATCTTCCCCGCCTTCGTGCAGATGGGCGAAGAGCTGCGCGCCGATAAGCTGGCCATGCAGCAGACGATCAGCGTGTATCTGGTGGCCTATGCGCTGATGAGCGTGGTCCACGGGCCGCTGTCGGACGCGCTCGGGCGGCGGCGGGTGATCCTGGGTGGATTGGTGGTGTTCACATTGGCCTCGGCCGGATGCGCCATGGCCGATGACCTGGGCACGCTGCTGGTGTTCCGCGCGGTGCAGGGGCTGTCGGCGGGCGTGGGCGTGGTGGTCGGGCGCGCGGTGATCCGCGATCTGTTCCAGGGCGATGACGCCCAGAGGCTGCTGAGCCAGGTATCAATGATCTTCGGCATTGCCCCGGCGATCGCGCCGATCATCGGCGGCTGGATCCTGGGCTGGGCACGCTGGCCTGCGATTTTCTGGTTCCTGGTGATCTTTTCGGTGGTGCTGCTGGTGGCCACATGGCGCTGGCTGCCGGAAAGCCTGCCCCCGGCCGAGCGCCGCTCGCTGGCCCCGCGCCACCTGTTGCGCGACTACGTCACGATCTTTGCCAATGCCCGCTTCCAGCGCCTCGCGGCGGGAGGCGCGTTCAATTTTTCCGCGCTGTTCCTGTTCATCGTCTCCGCGCCGGCATTCGTGATGGACCTGCTGTCTCTGGACGAGAACCAGTTTGGCTGGCTGTTCATCCCCATGATCAGCGGGATGATGGTGGGCGCGTGGGTCTCCGGCCGGGCAGCGGGGCGCATTCGCGGGGTCACCCTGGCCAACATCGGCTTCGCCTGCAGCGCGGTCGCCATCGCCGCCAACATGCTCTATTACCTCGTGGTGGACGTGCCCACGGTGCCCTGGGCGGTGTTGCCGCTGGTGCTGAACGCGTTCGGCATTGCCCTGGTGTTCCCGATCGTGACCCTGGCGATCCTGGACATGTTCCCGGCCCAGCGTGGCGCCGCCGCCTCGCTGCAGGCTTTCACCGGCCTGGTGCTCAACGCCATCGTCGCCGGCCTGCTCTCGCCGCTGGTCAGCGGGACCGGGCTCGGCCTGGCCGGCCTGGCGGCCACGTTCCTGGTGATCGGCTGGTTCTTCTGGCGCTGGGAAACCCGCCGCGGTCGCGTGCAGCCGGAGATTCCCGCGGAACCGGCCGCCTACGAGCCCACCGACCACCTGTAAACGTCTTCCACCCGTAGGAGCGCGCCATGCGCGCGAAGCCGCGTGACATAAGGCACCGGAGAGTTGCCTCGGCTACGACGCTGTAACCGATGCCGCGCCGGGCAGGATGCTTCACGCGGCTTCGCGCGCATGGCGCGCTCCTACGAGCTGGCCCGGGTCTGCTGGCTCAGCTGCCGCCCGGCCAGCCGCAGGCCTGGCCCTCGTTCTGCGCTTCCAGCCAGCTCTGCAGCGGGGCGAAATACTCAAGGATCGCGCCGCTGTCCATCTGCTCGCCGGCGGTCATCTCGAGCATGGTCTGCTGCCAGGTCTGGCCGGCGCCGCGCGCCAGCATGTTCCAGAAGCGCTCGCCCGCGGCCTGGTTGCCGGAGAAGTTGCACTCGTGCAGCGGGCCGTCGTGGCCGCTGGCCTCGCACAGCGATTTGTAGAACTGGAACTGCAGCACGTGCGAGAGGAAGTAGCGCGTGTACGGGGTATTGCCCGGCACGTGATACTTGGCACCCGGGTCGAAGAACTCTTCCCCGCGCGGTTCCGGCGGTGCCACGCCCTGGTAGCGTGCCTTCAGGTCCCACCAGGCCTGGTTGTAGCTGTCCGGGGTGATCGAGCCGTCGAATACGCCCCAGCGCCAGCGGTCGATCATCAGCCCGAAGGGCAGGAACGCCACCTTCGACAGGGCCATGCGCATCTGCGAGTTGATCAGCGCTGCCTGATCCTGCGCCTGCTCTTCCACCAGGCCGATCGAGGCCAGGTAGTCGGGCGTCATGGACAGCACGATCACGTCGCCGATCGCTTCGTGGAAGCCGTCGTGGGCGCCGTTCTGGAACAGAGGCGGCTGGTCCTTGTAGGCCAGGAAGTAATAGATGTGGCCAAGCTCGTGGTAGATCGTGGTGAAGTTTTCCTCGTTCGGCTCGATGCACATCTTGATGCGCACGTCGTCGCCCATGTCCATCGGCCAGGCGCTGGCGTGGCAGACCACGTCGCGGTCGCGCGGCTTGATGAACTGGCTGTTGGCCCAGAACGGATCAGGCAGCTTGGGCATGCCCAACGAGGTGTAGAACTCTTCGGCGCGCCGGGTCATGCCCACCGCTACGTCATGCTGCGCCAGGCGTTCGATCTCCACCCGCTCGGCGGGCGTCGGCAGCGTATCCAGGCGGGACATGCGCGCATCCAGGCCTTCCTGGTACTGCCGCTGCAGGGCGCTGGACACGTCCAGGCTGCCGGCATTGGGGTAGGGCGCCAGGATGTCCCACAGGTGGCTCCAGTCCTGCTGCCACATGTTGCCCATCAGGTGCGCGGGCAGCAGCCCGTCGACCGAGCCGCGGTCAGGATATTGCGCTTCAAGACGGGTGCGGGCGTAGCAGTGCAGCTGGTCGTACAGCGGCTTGACCTGGTTCCACAGGCGATCGGTCTCGGCCGACATCTCCACCGGGCTCATGTCATAGCCCGAGCGCCACATCTCGCCGGCGTCGGCGTAGCCCATGTCGCGCGAGCCCTCATTGACCAGCTCCACGAAGCGCACATAGTCCTCGCGCATCGGCTTGGCGATCGAATGCCAGCCCTGCCAGGCATCCAGCTGGGCGTCGTAATCGCGGCTGGTGCGCAGCACCTCTTCCAACTGGCCAAGCTGGCGGCAGTCTTCGGGGCGGCCCTCCGCGCAATAGGCGCCCGCGCCGTACATGCCCTCCATGCGGGTGGCGATGCGGGTCAGCTCCGCCAGACGCTCCGGGTCACGCGGCGCCGGCATGGCCGTGCCAAGCTTGAGCAGGCTGATCGCGCGCGCGGTTTCCGGCGCCATCTCCTGGCCTTCAAAACGCCGGGCCTGCTCGATCCAGTCGTTGAGCGCAGTCAGCCAGCGCTCGTTGCCCTTGGCGGCCAGCAACTGGCTGTCTTCGTTGATATAGGTCGACGAGAGCCACTGCGATGCGGTCAGCTCGCGGTACATCTCGCGCATCTCATCGTTGACCCGGGCGACGAACTGGTCGGCAGTCTCGTCCTGCGGCACCCCGGCCGGGAGGGGCGACTGGGCAGAGTCGCGCTGGCAGGCAGGCAGGGCCAGACAGGCGGCCAGGGCGGTGATGCAGAGCAGGCGGCGATAGGTCACGGTGATTTCCTGGGCGGCCCGCGGCCGCGTGGGACGGAAGCGGCAGGCTATGGGAGCGCAGTCGGGTCCGCAAGTGGCGCCGCCGCGGGCAGCAGCTGGCGTTCGGCCAACCAGGCCTGGGCATCTTCGGCGTCGCGCTCGAACCAGGCGCGCGTACTGCCGAGACGGAAGCTGTAGCCCCAGGCGTCCATGTCGACCATCAGCCGGTCCCGGCCGACGCCGGGCAGCTGGTCGGCCAGCAGGATCTGCAGGTAGCAGGTGGCGTCTTCCTCGGCGACCGAATCGGTGGCGTCGGTGTGCACCTGGGCGCGACGCTCGGCAGGCAGCACGATCAGGTGGCAGGCCTCGTGCAGCATCGAATGCACGGGGGTGTCCGGGCGTACGTACACATTGCTGGCGATGATCCCCGCTTCCGGCTCCCCCCAATAGCTGCCGGGGATCGACGTGCCCGGTTCAACCATGTGGAGGGTCAGCCCGTGGCGCGCCATCAGGGCAGCGGCATGGGCAAAATCGATATCGCCCAGGCACACCACATCCGGGCCGGCCGATGCATCATCGGCAGCCGTGGGGGAAGCAGGGAGCGGGGCAGTGCCCATCAAAGGGAGCCGCCGGATTCAGGCGGTGCCGGTGCCCTCGTCGGGCAGCGCCACCGAAATATCAAGCACGTCGTGCTCGCCTTCCTTCACCAGGTCCACCTTGACCGCGTCGGCGTCGATGCTCACGTACTTGCGGATCACTTCCAGCAGCTCGCGCTGCAGCAGCGGCAGGTAGTCGGGAGCATCACGACTGCCGCGCTCCTGCGCAACGATGATGCGCAGGCGCTCCTTGGCGATCGAAGCGGTGTTCTTCTTGGTCTTCAGGAAATCAAACAGGCCCATTGGCTCAACCCCCGAACAGCTTGCTGAAGAAACCCTTTTTCTCCAGCTGGGTGAAGCGCATCGGCCGGTCCTCGCCCAGCAGCCGCGCAACGGCGTCGTCGTAGGCCTGGCCGGCGCCCGACTCCATGTCCAGGATCACCGGCTCGCCCTTGTTGGAGGCGTTGAGCACGTCGCTGGACTCCGGGATCACCCCGATCGTCTTCAGTCCCAGCACCTCTTCCACGTCGGTGATCGAGAGCATTTCGCCGGTTTCGACCCGGCTGGGGCTGTAACGGGTCAGCAGCAGGTATTCCTCCACCGATTCGCCGGCTTCGGCGCGCTGGGTCTTGGACTGCAGCAGGCCGATGATGCGGTCGGAGTCGCGCACCGAGGACACTTCCGGGTTGACCACCACGATCGCCTTGTCGGCGAAGTACATGGCCAGGAAAGCACCCTTTTCGATGCCGGCCGGGGAATCGCAGACGATGTAATCAAAGCCATCGTCCGCCATTTCCTTGAGCACGCGCTCGACGCCCTCGCGGGTCAGCGCGTCCTTGTCGCGGGTCTGCGATGCGGCCAGCACAAACAGGTTGTCAAAGCGCTTGTCCTTGATCATGGCCTGCCTGAGCGAAGCCTCGCCCTGGACCACGTTGACGAAGTCGTACACCACCCGGCGCTCGCAACCCATGATCAGGTCGAGGTTGCGCAGGCCGACGTCAAAATCGATCACCGCGGTCTTGTGGCCACGCCGGGCCAGGCCGCTGGCGATGCTGGCGCTGCTGGTTGTCTTGCCCACGCCGCCCTTGCCTGAGGTGACTACGATGATTTCGGCCAATGTCGTGATCTCCGTGTGGATCGTTGGTTGTTATTGTCCTGGGTACTGCAGATGCGGCGGCTGGTGGCCACCGAATCATGAAATCGGGCGCTATTCAAGCGCCTCGATCTTCAACTCTTCGTCTTCCAGCCAGACCTGTACGGCCTTGCCGTGCAGGTCTTTTGAAATATCGTCCAGTACTTTGTACTGGCCGGCCACAGCCACCAGTTCGGCGTGGAAGGCGCGGCAGAAAATGCGCGCCTTCGCATTGCCCTGGGCGCCGGCCAGCGCTCGTCCGCGCAGCGGGCCATAAATGTGGATGGAGCCATCGGCCAGGACTTCCGCACCTGCGCTGACCGCATTGAGCACCGTCAGGTCGCGATTGTCCGCGTACACCTGCTGACCCGAGCGCACCGAGTTCGGCACGATCATGCCCGGCTGTCCAGCGGCCGCCTGGGACTGCGGAGCGGGCGCGGGGGCCGGCTCTGGCGCCGCTGCCGCCGGCTGGGGCGGGGCGGGCGTGGAGCCGTCGGCGCGCTCGTACTGGGCGCGGAAACGGGCCAGGACCGGCATTCCAAGCTGCACCGCCAGCGCCTCGTTGTCGCCGCTGCCCCAGGCCAGGGCGACGGGCAAGGCCCCCGCCGAACGCAGGGCGTCCAGCAGGGTGCGGGCAGTGGCGGCATCCGGAATCGCCGGCAGGCCGCCGAAATCGATCACCAGCGCGGCGCGATCAAACATTTTTGGCGCGCGCTGCACCCGCTCGCGCATCTCCGCGCCCAGGCGCGCCACGTCCAGGGTGCGCACGCGCAGGTTGGCAATACCGACCTGGCCGAACTTCAGTTCGCCCGCCGGCTCGAAATCACTCACCATCATCAGGTTCCAGTTGCTCGCTCGGCCGGGTCATCCCGGTGTCGGCGCGGCTGAAGCAGCCACGGTACGTCAGGCAGGCGATCGCCGTAGCGTTCGCGGATCCAGGGGTAGCTGCACATCTTCTTGACCAGCATCGAGGCACGTACGTCGATCTTCGGCATCACGTGCTGGCCTTCCTCCTGGAAGCCGAACGCGCCGTGGAACAGGCGCGCGGGATCGCTGTCGTGCTCGATCAGCACTTCACAGGTCAGCAGCGGCCAGCGGGCCTCGGCGAAACTCTGCACATCGGCATAAAAGGCGCGGCCCACGCCACCACCGCGGCGGCGGCTGGCCACCACGATCCGGTCGATATAGAAAAAAGACGCGTGGCGCTCGCCGAACCAGGAGAAATTGCTGCTGTCATGGTCCGATCCGGATCCGAACCCCACCAGGAACCCGGCCACGTTGCCGTCGTTCTCGGCGACCCGGAAATAATCTGCGGTGTCGAAAAAATGGCGCAGACGTGCGGCGTCCAGCGGCAGGATGGCCGGCCCGGCAGCGTTGTTCAGGGCAAGGATGGAATCCAGCTCGTGTTCGTACACGTCGCGGATCAGGGTCGACATTCACAGACTCCGGGGGAGATCCGCTCCTCGGGAAGCGGGCGCTCTACAGCTCAGGAATTATCGCACAGGCAGCCATGGGCGGCGAACGTGGCGGACGCGCCCCGCGATCTGCCGCCGACCGCTATGGGGTCGGCCATGCCTTTCCGGCCTTGCGCGAACAGGGCCGTTCGATAACCCTGCGCCCTGACTTTGGGCGATGCGCGGGAAAACATGCTGGTCCGCATTGGCAACAGCCGGATGCTGCGTTACGCAGGCCTGTTTACATGGGCCGCGGTGGGACTGTGGCTGATCATTTTCCTGATCGATCCGCAGTCGCTTCCGCTCGACGAGCTGGGCGGGGAGCCGGTGCTGCTGATCCTGCGCTGGCTGGTGGTGTACCTGCTGTTCGGGGCGGCCTACTGGCGGATCACCCGCTCCCTGGGCGATCGCAAGCCCGGCGCCTGGGACCATTTCGGCCTGCTGCTGCTGACCTGCTGCGCCATCGGGGTCAGCTACCTGTCCGGCACCGCCCTGGGCAGCATCCTGCTGATGGTGGTGGCTGGGCTGCTGCCCTGGATCCTGCCACTGCGGATCGGCGTGGCCTGGCTGGTGGTGGGCAACATGGCGGTCCTGCCCATCTATACCGGCCCGCTCGGCTTTCCCCTGCTGGTGGGTGTGTTGCAGGCGCTGGGCTACATGGGCTTTTCCAGTTTCGTGTTCACCACCGCACTGGTGGCCCGGCAGCAGGCCCAGGCCCGGGACGAACAGCGGCGGCTGAATTCGGAACTGCGCGCCACCCGCGCCCTGCTGGCCGAAAGCGTGCGTGTGAACGAGCGCACCCGCATCGCCCGCGAATTGCACGACCTGCTGGGCCATCACCTGACCGCGCTCAGCCTGAATCTGGAAGTGGCCAACCACCTCACCTCCGGCGCCGCCCAAGAGCATGTGGGCCAGGCCCATACCCTGGCCAAGCTGCTGCTGAGCGACGTGCGCGAGGCGGTCAGCCAGATCCGCGACGACGGCGCCCTAGACATGAGCGCCACGCTCAGGCCGTTGGCCGAAAACGTGCCCGGCCTGGCAGTGGAAATGCGCATGCCCGATCCATTCCTGATCGATGACGCAGAGCGGTCCCACGTGCTGCTGCGCTGCACCCAGGAAATCATCACCAATACGGTGCGCCACGCCCAGGCGCAGCGGCTGGAACTGGATTACAGCGTGGAAGGCGGCTGGATCCGGCTGCGGGCGCAGGACGACGGGCGCGGCGCCAACCTGGAAGGCTTCGGCAACGGATTGCGGGGCATGCGCGAGCGGCTGACCGCGTACGGTGGGAAGATGGTGGTCCGCACCGCCCCCGGCGAAGGGTTCGCGCTTGACCTGGAGCTGCCGGTTGACGACCCGGCCGACCAGCCGGGCGGGCTGGCGGACGAATCCTCGTTGGCCGCGGAGCCCTGAAACCGTGTGGAGCCCTGAGGCCCTATCATGATCAAAGCAACGGAGAAGCCCATGATCCGAGTTTGCCTGGTAGACGACCAGACCCTGGTCCGGCAGGGCATCCGCTCGCTGCTGGCGCTGGACGACGGCATTGAAGTGGTGGCTGAGGCCTCGGACGGGAAGCAGGCCGTGGAAGTGATTCCGCAGGCGGCGCCCGACGTGGTGCTGATGGACATGCGCATGCCGGTGATGTCCGGCTTGGAAGCGCTGCAGATGCTGTCACGTGAAAAGCGGCTGCCACCCACCATCATCCTGACCACCTTCGACGACGACCAGCTGGTGCTGGCCGGGCTCAAGGCGGGCGCCAAAGGCTACCTGCTCAAGGACGTGTCCCTGGAGCAGCTGGTCGGCGCGATCCGCACGGTGGCCGGCGGCGGCTCGCTGGTGCAGCCGGCGATGACCCAGCGCCTGCTGTCGGGCCTGGAACACATGCGCAACGAATTCGTCAGCCTCGACCGTCCTGATCCGCTCACCGACCGTGAGACCGAGATTCTGCGGCTGATGGCAGGCGGATTTTCCAACAAGGAGATCGCCAACTCCCTCGGCGTGGCCGAAGGCACCATCAAAAACCATGTTTCAAACATACTGAGCAAGCTGGGGGTCCGCGATCGCACTCGTGCGGTCCTGAAGGCGTTCGAGCTGGGGCTGGTGTAATGCCCGGTGAAGCGCTTGCCCACGCATGTTCCGGCGTACCTGGCCCGGCTTTGGCCGTGAAGGGTGGCCGGGGGATGCGGATCAGTGCCGGAAATGCAATTCCGGTCTCGCTCATGACCTCTCAACTTGTTAGGATTGCCCGCTTGCGAGCCGGCACGGCTGGATATAGGTGTGGAGAACCCTGAATGACCCGTTTGCTCGAAATTCTGATTTCCCTGGTGATCGTCGCCGTGCTGTTCGTTGTGGTTGGCGTATTGCTGCCCGCCAACCGCACGCTGGTCGAGCAGGTGGAAACCAACCGCCGTCAGACCATCGTGTTCGACACGATCAACAGTTTCCGCCGCTTCCATGAGTGGCATCCCATGGCGCTTTACGATCCGGGCATGAGTCTGGATCGCTCCGGCCCGGAAGCGGGTGAAGGCGCCACCATGTCCTACCGTTCCGATGTGCGCACGGTTGGTACCGGTACCTGGACGATCGTCGAGTCCGTGCCGCGCCGCGAAGTGAAGATCGCGATCGAGGATGATCGCCAGGGCAGCAACAAACAGACCACCTTTGCCCTGCGTCCGACCGGTCGCGGCGGCCGCAACCTCCAGATCACCCAGACCTACAGCGTCGACTACGGCTGGAACCTGATCGGTCGCTACGCCGGCCTGTACGTCAGCCGCAGCGTGGGTGACGGCATGGCCCTGGGCCTGAGCCGGCTGAGCAACATGCTCTCTTCGGTGCCGAACGTGGATTACGCCGTTGAAGGCAGCACCCTGGAGAACCTGCGCGTGGTCGAGCGCCCGGCAGAGAACCTGCTGGCGGTCCGAGCCGGTGCGATCGAGCGTCGCACCGCCGAGATCAAGAGTTCGATGGAAAGCAACATGGAGTGGATCAACCGCACCATGGCTGCCAACAACCTGGAAGCGGCCGGTCCGATGCGGATCGTTACCACGGAACTGGGTCGCGACACCTACAACTTCGACGTCGTCCAGCCGGTGCGTACCGCAGGCAGCGGCCCCGCCGCGGACGAAAACGGCGAGGAAGAGGGCAATGGTGAAGAGGCTGAGGCGGCTACCGCTGCAGTCCAGCCAATGGCCGATGAAGGCGAACTGGCCGATCTCGACCTGCTTGGCCCGGTGGAATACATGCGTACCGAGCCGAGCGTCGTGGCAGGCGGTGATTACACCGGCTTCATGGCCGAGCTGGAGAACGTGCGCAACGCGATCCGCGCCTGGGCAATGACCCAGGGTCATGAGGTCACCGGCCGTCCGTTCGAGCTGTACAAGTCCGGCATCGAGGACTCGTTCACGCCGGAAGGCGAGTACGAGGTGTACTGGACCGTGAAGCAGTAACGGCCAGCGTCGCACTGCATCATGGTGTTTGACCAACACGCCGCGCCCCCAGGGTGCGGCGTGTTGCGTTTGGAGAGGTGGAGAGCGTGATGACTGTAGAGACAGGCCGGCCGGGTGCCGGAGGTGGACGCTCCATCCTGGCGGCGCTGGGCGCCCTGTGTGCGGGCCTGGCAGTGGCGATGGCGGCCTACGCCTCCCACGGCGTCGACGGTGCCGCTCAGGCATGGCTGCAGACTGCGGCCGTGTTCGCATTCGGCCATGGCGTGGCGCTGGCCCTGTTGGCGCCGCTGCCGGCCCGCCGTCTGCGCATGGCTGCGCTGCTGTTGCTGTTTGCCGGCACGCTGTTGTTTTCCGGAAGCCTGGCGGGCGCCGCCCTGCTGGGCTGGCCGACCGCCGCAGCGCCGCTGGGCGGGAGCTTGATGATCCTGGGCTGGCTGACGCTGGCCGTCGACCTGCTACGGGACTGACCGCCATGGCCCACTACCGGCGTGGATTTGATCAGCAGGCGGCCCGCCGCCAGCTGATGCGGATTGACCCCGCGCTCGGGGCCTGGATGCGCAGGATCGGCCCGCTGGAGCCGGAGCGGCGCTGGAAACAGGCGTTCGACCCGGTCGACGCGCTGGCCCGGGCCATCCTCTACCAGCAGCTGAGCGGCAAGGCCGCCGCCACGATCGTTGCCCGCGTGGAGGCCGCCATCGGCAGCCCGCGGCTACATACAGATACCCTGGGCCGGATCGACGATGCCGCCCTGCGGGCCTGCGGCGTGTCCGGCAACAAGGCCCTGGCGCTGCGTGACCTGGCTGCGCGTGAGGCGCGGGGCGAAATTCCCAGCACCCGCCGCATGGCCTGGATGGATCAGGAGCAGATCATCAAAGCCCTGGTGCCGACCCGCGGCATTGGCCGCTGGACGGTGGAAATGATGCTGATGTTCCGCCTGGGGAGGCCCGACGTGCTGCCGGTCGACGACCTGGGCGTGCGCAAGGGCGTGCAGGTGATCGACGGCCTGGATTCCCTGCCCACGCCCCGTCAGCTGCGTGAGCGGGGCGAACGCTGGGCGCCCTGGCGCACCTGCGCCAGCCTCTACCTGTGGCGGATCGCCGACGCGGCCAGCGGGGCAGTGGAGCCGGTCAAGCGCTCGCAGGAATAGGCGCACTCCGCCGGGCCGGTGCAAAGCGCCAGTGCCACGGCTCGTAGACGATCCCGTGTGGATTGCCTCGCGGATAGCTCATGTGGAAGCCGTGCGCTGGGGCCTTCTCGCGCAGCCAGACAAAGGCCGCGGTGGATTCGAATGACTCCTCGGCTGGCGGCTCGCCCGGCGCGCTGATATCCAGCGCCAGCCCGGAATGGTGCTCGCTGTAGCCCGGCGCCGCGTTGACCTGCAGGATCTGCTCCACCTGCTCACCCCGGGCGCGCTTGCGGGCGAAAATGCCCAGCTGGTAATCGTGGCTGCGGTATCCGGAGATGGCTTCCAGCACCACGCCGTCGCCCCGCGCCGCCTCGCACATGCGCAGCCAGGCGCCGGCGGCCTCCACGTGCAGCCATAGTGCCCGGCGGTAGCGGTCGAAGCCGGCGAAGGTCAACCAGGCCGGTTCCGCAACCAGTTCCAGCCCGGTACGGCTGGCATAGCTGCCCGCATCAACTCCCAGTGCCCCGAGCCGTTCGTGCAAGCGGTGCAAGGGGAGGGTGTCGACCGGTTCAATACCCGGGCGCAGGTGGCCGGGGTGGGCGCGGAGCGCGCGAAGGGCCTCATCGATCCCGGGCTCGCATTTCCACCGCGGCAGCAGCGGTACCAGCCCATCGGGAAGTACTGCCGCCAGGTAACGGCCGTCGCGCTTGCGCCGCAGCACCCGCCGGGCGCGGGTCAGCAGGCGTGCGTCGTGGTTCGCGCGGGCCTGCAGCAGGCCGCCGGGCCACACCTCGACCTCAGCAGTGTTGAGCAGGTTCGCCGGTCGCCGGCGCACGCCGATCGTCTTTGCCATCGTCAGTGCTCCCTGATCCACGCGGCCACCGCATCAATCAGCGCCGGGCTCACCGGGCCCGGTTGCTGGTAGGTGGCGAGCGGATCTTCCACGTCGGCAGAAATCCCCAGATGCCCGAGCTCCGGCCAATACTTCAGGGTGACCCGCGCATCGCCTTCGAACGCCGCTTGCCAGGCTGCCCAGTCGGTATCGGTTACCTGGATGTCCAGTCCGCCGTGCATCACCAGCAGCGGCCGATCCAGGGCTCGCGCCTCGGCCACCGGGTCGAGCGCCTCGGTGCTGCGGAAATAGGCGGCCGACGCGCCCAGCCGCTGCTGGATGTCCGGCACCTCTTCGCCTGCGCGCAGGCGGGCAATGGCGTCATTGATGGCGTCCACCGACGCCTGGGTTTGCGCCGCATCGGCGCTACGCAGATCCCCCATGCGCTGGACCTGTTCCGGCATCAGGTCCAGCAGCGGCCGCGCCGCAGTAGCGAACAGGATCCCTCCGGCAGCGCCCGAGCGCCCAACGATCCGCGGGGTGAGCATCGCCCCCAGGCTGTGGCCGAATACGAACACGCGCTCCGGATCGATGCCCGGCAGTTCCTTCAACAGCGCCACGGCGGCCACTGTGTCGGCCGTGCTTTCCCGGTCCAGGTCAAAGTCCGGATCGAATGCGGCGGCGATGGGATACACCCGTGTGCGCTTGTCATAGCGCAGCGTGGCGATCCCCCGTTCGGCCAGACCCTGTGCGATGTCGCGCAACGGGTGGTTGGGGCCGATGGTGCCATCGCGGTCGTTGGGGCCGGAGCCGTGCACCAGCACCACGGCGGAGAAGGGACCTTCGCCGCCGGGCAGCGCCAGGGTGGCGGGCAGCGCGAAGTCGCCCGGGACAATCTCCAGATCCTGCTCACTGAAGCCGGTGGCCGTGGCAGTGCCGCAGACCAGCAGGGCCAGGAGCAGGCCACCCAGTCGTTCCATCAATCGGGCCATGTGCTGTGTCCTTTCTGGCGGCCGGCGACGGGTTGTCGCCGGCCGGGTACAGGATTACTGATCTTCTTCGGGTTCGACCGGCTGCGGGGCGGCAGGCGCAGGTGCCGCGGGCTGCGCGGGCTGCACGAACAGTCCAGCCAGCTGGCCTGCGTCGTTGAAGCTCAGGATGGCGTTGGCTGCGGCACGCTCGTACTGCAGCGGCACCACCACCACGTCGTGGTCGTCCTGACGCTGTTCCTGCGGCGTGCCGCGCTGCTGCAGGGCGCCGAGCTGCTGGGGAAGCGAGGCCCACAGCTGGCCCAGGGTGGCGGCGTCCAGGCCAGCCGCCATCTCATCGGTGAACGTGGCGGTGACCTCTTCAATCTGGCCAGTATCCAAGTGGTCAAGCACCTGCAGCGCCCGTTCCGACGGGCTCTGTGCCCAGGCGCTGGAAAAGGCAAAGGCTGCAAGCAGGGCGAGGGCGAAACGGATCGTGCGATGTGTCATGTCAAAACTCCTTCTTGAGGTAGGCAAATACCGGATAGCCGGCTCCCTGGGATGCGACGGATATCAGCTTGATCGTCTGGTAGCTCCATTTTCTGCTCAATTGCCCTCCCCTTTCAGCTGTGGTTTGGCGGGCAGGCGCCCGGCCTTGCGCAGCGCATCGCGCAGTACGTATTCGATCTGCGCGTTCAGGCTGCGCAGCTCGTCATCGGACCAGCGTTGCACCGCAGCCAGGATGTCGGCGTTGATGCGCAGCGGATAGCTCTTCTTCTGGGACATCATCTGCCATCCCGGCGTCGCCTTCGCAGGATGTCCCAGAGCACGAACAGTCCCAGTCCGTTTACCGCCAGGGCGACCCCTACGGCAACCGCCAACTGTCTGGAGCGGTCTTCACCGGCCCAGGCCAGGCCCAGGGCGCCGGCCAGGATCGCCATGCCCACCAGCCGCATCAGCGTGGCCAGCCGCGGCCGGTCACTGGCAAAGGCGCGGGCAGCCAGGAAGGCCGGCACGCTGCTGGCAGCGACGATCAGCGGAATCACCAGTGCATGTTCCATGGTCAGTACAGCGCTCCGCTGGATGGTTGGAATAGATTGATATCAAAGTGATATCAATTCGTCAATTATTCCGCTTTGGGCTGGCCCAGCGTGCCTGCGGGCCGCTACCCTCCGGGAGCGGGCCGCGCGCAGCGTGCAGCCGCCATCCACAAGGGGACGCATGAAAGGCAACGACGGATACGCAGTGTTCTTTTTTCCGCAGGCGTTGGAAACGCTGGGCGAAGCGATCAAGCCCTACCTGCGGGAAGGCCCGTTGGGCGTGCACGTGGCCTGCGACGAGATCGACACCGGCGGCGCCTGGATCGAAATGACCCTGCACGGACATACGCCCGAAGGTCGCGATGTCAGGCTGGAAATGATGGTGCCGGGCAGCATGGTGAAGATGATCGTCTCCACCGACAGCGATTCCAGCTTCGGCTTCGGCCCTCGGGGGGTGGAGGGCCAGGCCTGAGCCTGGGGCCGCTATCGAATCCGCAGGTCCACCCACACCAGCCGGTGGTCGCTGCCTTCCACGATTGCGGCGGAGGGATCATCCGGTGGCGGCCAGTACACCTGCCCGCCCAGATAGTCGAAGCCGGTGGAGGGCAGCGCATAGTCGGCCCGCAGATTGCCATTGCGCGGACCGAAATCCGCGGTGTCGTGGGCGTGGGCGCCGCGGTGCTCCAGGTTGGCGCCGCCAGCCGTCAGGGCCGAATGCACCGCCCCTTCGCTGCGCGGCGTGCGATGGCGCAGCACGCGCGGATGTTCCAACAGACCCAGGATTGCCCCGAGCACGCCGGCGCCGTCGGCGGGATCGTTGTTGAGGTCGCCCAGGATCACGAAACGCGCGTCCGCCGCCAGCCCGCCGCAGCGGCCGGCGTCATCGCACAGCCACGGCAGCTCGCCGCCGGAGAGATACTCCTCCCACAGCCGGATTTCGTCGGCGTTGCGCGCCTGGTTGCGCTTCTCCGGACCGTCGAACACCGGCGGCGTGGGGTGGGAGGCCAGTACGTGGACCACTCCGCGCGGAGTGCGTACCGGCACATCCCAGTGCGACTTGGAAGACAGGCGCAGCTGGGTCCAGACTCCTTCCGGGTGCCAGGGCGCACCGGTGTCCGGATCCAGTGGCCGGCGGGCGTCCGGCATGTCATTCCACTTCAACAGCTGGAAGGTGCGTACCGCGTCGGCATCGATCGGGTGGCGTGAGAGCAGCAGCATGCCGTACTGGCCCGGGTGCAGGCCGTAGCCCCAGGCATCGTTGCCGCGCGCGCGGCCTTCGCCGCCCACGGTGCCGTCGCCGTCCAGGTCCAGTCCGCTGGGCACGCCGGTGTTGACCGGAGCAAGGTAGCGGTAGGGGTAGCGCAGCGGCTGCCCCCCGCCGGGCTGCGCACGCTCAAGGTACGCGCGCTGGAACAGGTCGGCCGCACTGCCATCGGCGACGTAATCGAACTCGTTGAGCAGCACGATATCCGGCCGCACCCGCTGCAATACCGCCGCGACCCGGCTGGCGCCCTCGTCGGCTTCCTCCAGGCGCTGCATCAGGCCGCCGGCCTCATCCGAGTACAGGGACACGTTGTAGCTGGCGATGCGGAGCGTATCGGTCATGGCGGAACGCGAAAGGGCCGGGTCGCCGTACACATTGACGCGCACGCAGGCGGCCAATGCGAGAACGGCGGACAGCAGGATCAGGGAGCGCAGCGGACGGAGCTTCATCGGTTGGCAGGGCCTTCAGTCAAACGGACGCCAGCCGCGGCCGTCGAACGACTCCAGCGGGCGGAACCTGCGTTTGTAGTCCATCTTGCCGTGGCCGTCGATCCAGTAGCCCAGGTACAGGTGCGTGCGGCCCTCGCGCTGGGCCCATTGGATCTGGTGCAGGATCGCCAGCGTACCGAGGCCGCGCGCAGTTTCGTCCGGTTCAAAAAACGTGTAAACAGCCGACAGGGCGTCCTCAACCATGTCAGTGGCGGCCACCGCCAGCAGGCGCCCGCCGCTGCGTAGCTCCAGGAACCGGCCGCTGGTCCAGCTGCCCACCAGGAACTGGTCGAATTCGGCTGCGCCGTGCGCATCCATGCCGCCCTTGGGATGACGCGCCTGCAGGTAGCGCTGGTACAGGGCCAGCTGTTCTTCGGTGCGCTCGGTCGGGAGCACCCGCATCTGCACGTCGGCATTGCTGGACAGGCAGCGTCGCTGGCTGCGGTTTGGCTGGAACTGCTCGACCGGGATCCGCACCGCAACGCAGGCGCGGCAGCCTTGGCAGTGCGGCCGGTACACGATGTCGCCGGAGCGGCGGAACCCCCATTGCAGTGCCCGGGCATAGAAGCCAGGCAGCCGCGGATCATGCGGATCCAGCACCAGGTCGCGCGCCGTGCGCTCGGGCCAGTAGCCGCAGGGATGCTGGCCGGTGTGGAACAGGCGCAGGGATTCGGAGTCACCCATGCGGCCAGCATACTGCTCCCGGTCGCGTTTGCTGCGACTGTCCGCCTGCTGAACGCATTCCGGCGAGGGTCAACCATGGCGGGGACAGCTGCGTTGACCGGTACACAGGTGGCATGGCGCCGCCGTACCAGGAGTTCACCAATGAAGACCACATCCCTGTTCGCAGCCACCGTCATCGCCCTTGGCGCACTGTCCTCACAGGCCTTCGCGGCAGATCCGGCCCAAGTTGCAGATCGCGCCGCCAACGCCTCAGAACGTGCAGACGCATCGGAAACGCAGGCGCGTCGTGGCGGCAAGCACCATCACCGCGGCCATCGCTTCGGCCACGCGGGCCCTGGAATGACAATGGGCGGGGGTATCGCGCGCCTGGATACCGATGGTGACGGCCGCATCAGCCGTGCAGAACTGGAGCAGGCCGCCCAGGCACGGACCGAGCGCGCGGAACGCACCGGCCGGACGGGGAAGGGCGAGCGGGGGCAGCGCGGTCATCGCGGCATGGGCGGCATGGGCGGCGGCTCGCTGTTGGAGCAGTTCGATGCGATTGATACCAACAGTGACGGCTACATCGTTCGCACCGAGCTGCGTGCCTGGCAGCAGGCCCAGCGCCCGCAGCGCGAAGCCGAGCGCGAGCGTCGTTTCCAGGAGCGCTTCACCGCCGCCGACCTCAATGGCGACGGCGTGCTGAGCCGGGTGGAAGTCGAGGAAAAGATGCCGCGCCTGCTGGCCAGCTTCGCCTGGATGGATGACAACCGCGATGGCTTCCTGAGCCAGGATGAACTGCGACCGCAGCGCACGCTTAGAACGAGCGGCCGATAACCAGTGCGGCCAGGATCGCGATTGCCACCAGCAGCAGGCGCCGATAGCGCATGATCTTCCGCTGCCGCGGCGTCTGCTGCGGCTTTTCCGGGGTGATCGGAGGCAGGTCCGCCGATGACAGGTAGCTGTCGGTGATCGGGCGGGTGGTGGGCCCGGGCATGCCGATGTCGCGCATCAGCTGGCGCGCCCGGGCTTGGTCTTCCGAGCGCACCACCCACAGTGCGGGCTGCTGCCGGGCGGGTGGGGTGTCGCGGTAGTTGAAAACCCGCCGGCGCCCGCTCCTGTAGGAGCGGCCGTTGGTGATCTGCACCTCGATCCCGTCCTCGCGCATGATCTGCGCCAGGCGCTCCACGTTCTCCACCCGCATGCTGCTGAAAATCTGTCTCATTGCTTCACTTCACCGGCCGCAACCGCGGCCATGCGGATCAGGCCTTCCTGGGCAGTGCTTGCTACCAGATGGCCCTGGATATCGTAGATCATGCCGCGGGCAAGGCCGCGTGAGCCGCTGGCGCTCGGGCTGTCGATCGAATACAGCAGCCACTCGTCGGCGCGGAACGGGCGGTGGAACCACAGCGCGTGATCCAGCGAAGCCATCTGCACGTGGGGCTGGTAGTAGCTGATCCCGTGCGGGAAGGTCGCCGTGCCCAGCAGGTGGAAATCCGAGGCATAGGCCAGCAGCGCACGGTGCAGCTCGGGGGCGTCGCCCACCTTTTCGGCAAGGCGGAACCAGACCTGCTGGTAGGGCGGGCGCTTGGGCGGATCCAGATCGTCGCGCGGGTACACGTGCCGGAATTCAAACGGCCCGGCCCGGTCCAGCCATCGCTGCACCTTGGTCGGCAGCTTCTCCAGTGCCTGCGCCGACAGCGGCGGCAACGGTGTGATGTCCTCGGGCCGGGGAACCTCCGGCATCGACAGCTGGTGTTCGGCGCCCTGTTCGGCCTCCTGAAACGAGGCCGCGCAGAAAAAGATCACCTTGCCGTGCTGCACGGCGGTCACACGGCGCACCGAGAACGATCCGCCATCGCGGGTGCGGTCCACCTCGTACACGATCGGATGGTCCACATCGCCGGCGCGCAGGAAGTAGGCGTGCAGCGAGTGCGCCGGCCGCGGATGGGTCATGGTGGCCTGGGCCGCCGACAGCGCCTGGCCCAGCACCTGGCCGCCGAACACGTAGCGGGTGCCGATATCGCGGCTCTGGCCGCGGAACAGGTCCTGTTCCAGGCGTTCCAGCGAGAGCAGATCAATCAGTTCGGAAGCGGGGGAGGGCATGCGCGCTGCGGGCCGTTTCAAGGGGCCGCAATTGTACCTGCCGGCCTTGGGCTGGCGCAGGCAGGATCCTGCCTGCTATGTGGGCAGCCGCTCCAGCGGAATCCGCGCTAGCACCTCGTCCCAGGGAAACAGCGGGCCTGGATCCACCTTGCGGGCCACCGTCAGCGCCGGGTTGTCGCTGGCCTGCATGCGATCGGTATCCAGAACCTCGTGGCCGGCGATCCAGCGCAGCTGTGGCAGCGTGGCCCGCAGGTACCGCAGCAGGTGGAGCAACGCTTCGATCTGCGGACCGGTGTAGGGCTCGGTCATGGCCTGGTGTCCGCTGTCGTACCAGTGCGGGTAGCGGCCGATATTGACCAGCTCGATCCCCACCGAGCGCGGGTTCCAGCCGCGCACGTGGTGGGCGATGCGTTCGGCCGGCACGTATTCGGTGATCGCGCCGTCGCGGTCCACGTACCAGTGCCCGGCCGCGCCGGTGCCGGCGTCTGGATACAGGATGCGCTCGCCGTATTCGCGGGCCATGGCCATGTCCGGCAGCTCGGTGCAGTGGATCACCACCAGGTCGATGTCATCGACCGTGCGGTGGCCCAGGCGCTCGACGTAAGGCAGATGCTGGCGGGTGATGGAGGGTGCGGAAGCGGCCATGTGCCGATGCTAGGCGATTTATCGCCGCACAACCGCAGGCGTGACGTCCTGGCGGCCGGCAAATGCTCTAGCATTCCTCCATGGATAAGTTTGCGTGTTGCAACGATGACAGCGGAGCGCGGGCATGAGCGCACGCGGCCACGTCATCCTTTCCCACGGCTTCGAGAGCGGCCCGGGCGCCACCAAGGTGACCGCGCTGACCGAGGTGTGTGAACGTCTGGGATGGACCCACGAGCGACCCGACTACACCGATCTGGACGCCCGTCAGGAGATCAGCGACCTGGGCGATGTGCCCAGCAGGCTGCAGCGCCTGCTCAAGTGCGCCCAGGGTGCGGCCGCGCGCGGGCCCTTGGTGCTGGCCGGTTCCAGCTTGGGCGCTTGGATCTCCGGACGGGTCTCGCTGCAGGTCCCCGTGGCGGGGCTGTTCCTGATGGCGCCACCCGCACGTCTGAGTCCGGCGCCGGCGCTGGATGCAGCCGAGGTGCCGATCTCGATCGTGCACGGCTGGGACGATGAGCTGATTGACGCGGCCCACGTGATCGACTGGGCCCGCCCGCGCCGCGCCCGCCTGCTGCTGGTGGATGACAATCACCGGCTGGAACGCCACGTGCAGGCGTCCGCCGACGCGTTCGCCGAGCTGCTTTCCTCCCTGTAACCAGGCAACTCCGCGGCTTCCGCGGACCGCCTGCCTGCCACCCCCGGCGCCACTTGCGTGGCCCGGCGCCCTGTAACCTGTCGCCATGAATTTCTTTGTCTCCTGCGCCAAAGGCCTGGAATACCTGCTTGCCGATGAGCTGCTGGCGCTGGGCTGTGAAAAAGCCACCGCCACCGTGGCCGGCGTCAACGCCACCGGCAGCCTGGCTGTCGCCCAGCGCGCCGCGCTGTGGGCGCGCACCGCCAGCCGGGTGCTGTGGCCGCTGGCCGACTGGGACTGCCCTGATGAGCACGCCCTCTACGACGGTGCCCGCGCGCTGGATTGGCATGAACACCTGACTTCCGGTATGACGCTTGCCGTGGATGCGCACGTGTCCGGCACCGCCATCACCCACGCCCGCTACGCCGCCCAGCGCACCAAGGACGCGGTGGTCGATGCCATGCGCGAGCGCGACGGCACCCGCCCCGACGTGGATCTGGAGCGGCCCGACCTGCGTCTGAACCTGGTGGTGCGCAAGGGCAGGGCGCTGCTGTCCGTGGACCTGGGTGGCGGACCGCTGCACCGCCGAGGCTGGCGCAAGGCCCAGGGCGAAGCCCCGCTGAAGGAAAACCTGGCCGCGGCCGTACTGCTGCGCGGCGATTGGCCACGGGTATACGCCGATGGCGGCGGGCTGCTGGATCCGATGTGCGGCAGCGGCACCCTGCTGATCGAAGGCGCGCTGATGGCGGCCGATGTAGCCCCGGGCCTGCTGCGGCTGCGTACGCTGGCTGGTCACGCGGGTACGCAGGCCGGCACGCAGATTGACCAGGCCATCCTGCCCACCCGGTGGCCCGGATTCGACCGCGAAACCTGGAACGACCTGTGGCAGGAGGCCATGGTGCGTGAGCAGACCGGCCGTGCCGCATTGCGTCCGGCCTTTTACGGCAGCGATATCGACCGGCGGGCCATCGATGCGGCCATCACCAACGCCGCGGCGGCCGGGTTGGCCGATTCGATCAACTTCCGGGTCGCCCCGATCGAGCGCCTGGCCGATACATTCCCAGCGCTTGGTGCCGGTGTCGACGCGCAGGCCATAACGGGCCTGGCAGTGTGCAACCCACCTTATGACGCCCGCCTGGCGGCCGACCCGGCGCTGTACCGCGCATTGGGCGACGCCCTGGCCGCAGCGGCTCCCGGCTGGCGCGCCAGCCTGCTGTGTGGCGATGAAGAGCTGGCTTTCGCCACCCGCCTGCGGGCCCGCAAGCGCTACCGGCTGTGGAACGGTTCGCTCGAGTGCAGCCTCATCGTCTGTGACAACGTTGCCCCGGCCAAGCGAGAAACCTCCGCCCCCCGGCCGCTGGGCGAGGGCGCGCAGATGGTGGCCAACCGGCTGCGCAAGAACCTGCGCGGGCTCAAAACCTGGCGCGCGCGCGAAGGTGTCGGTTGCTTCCGCATCTACGATGCCGACCTGCCGGAATACGCCGCCGCAATCGATGTCTATACCGAAGCCGGCGCCCCGGATCGGCATTGGCTGCACGTGCAGGAATACGCCCCGCCAGCCACCATCCCGGAGCAGACCGCCCGGCGCCGCCTCGGCGATCTGCTGGCTGCCGCCCGCGAGGTGTTTGAGCTCCCCCAGGAGCGCATTGCTGTCAAGACCCGCACCCGCGGCAAAGGCGGCAGCAAATACGGGCGAATGGACGCGCGTGGCGACTACATCGTGGTGAACGAAGGCCCGGCGCGGCTGCGGGTGAACCTGTTCGATTATCTGGATACCGGCTTGTTCCTCGATCATCGCCCGCTGCGCGCCCGCATCGGTGCAGAAGCGCAAGGCAAGCGCTTCCTCAACCTGTTCTGCTACACCGGCGTGGTCACCGTGCAGGCCGCCATGGGCGGCGCGGCACAAACCACCAGCGTGGATCTGTCCGCCACCTACCTGCAGTGGCTGGTCGACAACCTGGGCGAAAACGGCATTGGTGGCAGCGACCACCGCATGGTGCAGGCCGACGCTGTGGCTTGGCTTGAGGCCGAGCGCGGCCAGTACGACCTGATCTTCTGCGACCCGCCCACCTTCTCCAACTCCGCGCGCGCCAACGATTTCGATATCCAGCGCGAACATGTGCGCCTGCTGCAGGCCGCGGTCGCCAGGCTGACGCCGGGGGGCGTGCTGTACTTCAGCAACAACTTCCGCCGCTTCCGCCTGGATGAGGAGGCGGTGGGGGAGTTTGCCCAGTGCGAGGAAATCACCCCCACCACCATTCCCACCGACTTCTCCCGCAACCAACGCATCCATCGCGCATGGCGCCTGCAGCCACCGTCGGTGTGGAAGACGACCATCGGCAGTCGTGCGTAACCCACTGTTCCATCTGCACTGACTGCCCAAGCGGCGGCGCGCCCCCATTATTCCTGCTCCCGCACAGGAGCCCGCCATGAACAACACCGACCGCTACGCCCGCATCGCCAGCAAGCTGCGCGGCATCCCCGCGTCTGACGGCGCCGGGGTCAAGCTGACCCGGGTAATCGGCAGCCCCCAGCTACAGGATCTGGATCCCTTCCTGCTGCTGGATGAATTCGGCACCGACCGCGCCGAGGATTACATCGCGGGCTTTCCCGAGCATCCGCATCGCGGCTTTGAAACCGTCACCTACATGCTCGACGGCCGCATGCGCCACCGCGACAACCATGGCAATGAAGGCCTGCTGGTACCCGGGGCCGTGCAGTGGATGACCGCCGGCCGCGGGCTGGTGCATTCGGAAATGCCCGAGCAGGAGGAAGGCCGCATGCGCGGCTTCCAGCTGTGGGTCAACCTGCCGGCCAAGGACAAAATGACCGCGCCGCGCTATCAGGAATTCGGCCCCGAGCGCATTCCCACGACCGCTCCCGCGGCGGGCGTGGAAGTGAAGGTGATTGCCGGCAGCGTGGGCGATACGATCGGCCCGATCACGCAACCCGCGACCGATCCGCTGTACCTCGACATTGCACTGCAGCCGAACAGCACCTGGGAATACGCGCTGCCCGATGGCCACAACGCCTTTGCCTACGCTTTCGAGGGCAACCTTGAGGTCGGCGCCGGCGAAGATGCGCGCGCGCTGGAAACCCGGGAGATCGGCATCCTCGGCGGAGGCGGCCTGCTGCGGCTACAGGCAGGTGACGCCGGTGCGCGCCTGATCCTGGTGGCCGGCCGGCCGCTGCGTGAGCCGGTCGCCCGCCACGGACCATTCGTCATGAATACCCGCGAGGAACTGATGCAGGCATTCGTGGATTTCCAGGAAGGCCGCTTCTGAAAGCAGGAAGGCCGGCTTGCGCCGGCCTTCGTTGAGTTTGGATGGCAGGAGCGGGTGCGCCTCAGTTGCTGCTCATTCGACTATCGCCGAAATCCAGGCGTTCCACCATCCGCATGTTTGCCCGCAGCGCCTCTTCCGAGGATGTACGGGTCCAGATGTGGGCCACCCGGTTCCGGCTGAGCTCCACCCGCGTTTCCCGTACCAGGATGTCCGGCTGGGTGCCGACTTCCGCCCGATACCAGCGGATGTCCTGCCCGGCCACCACGCCGCGCTCTTCCCGATATGCGCGTCGCGGCTGGAACGGCGAATCGGCGGACAGTGACAGGCCGAATGCCTCGGTGCCGTCAGTGCCGACCGCGCTGCAAATCAGGAAAGCGTCGTTCCCGCGCTGCTCCCAGCTCAGGCCCGAATCAGCGGGCAGCTGAGGACAGGTTCCGGTTTGTGCATGCGCTCCCGTCGCGGTACCCAGCGCCAACGCGCAGGCAACAAGCGGCAGCAGTCGTCTGGTCATCGAATTCATACTGGTCCTCCCCCCTTGGATGCGCTGGTAGCACAGCGTTGGTGCTGCACGAACGCCCCTTTACCCCTCAGACCATACCCGCCATCGCTCCTGGGATTCGTGATGGCCATCACCTTTTTGCGGCGCTCTGGTTCGCAGGATGGCTCAGAACCGGCCGCGCTCCAGCGTGGCCTTGCCGCCGGAAGCAATGCGCACGCGGAACAGATCGCCGTACTCTTCCTCGCTCATTGCCTCCACCGGACAGGCGCACAGCGCCGTGACGATGTCGGGCACGGTATTGCTGTGCCCCACCAGCAGGACCGCATCGCCAGCGTGGCGGATATGCAGCAGCGTGGCCAGTTCGGTGGCCGGCAGCTCAGGATCGTAGTCGCGCACTTCCAGCGACTTTTCAGCTGCCACGGGCGCTGCCGTAGCGCGGGTGCGCCGGGTGGGGGTGGAATAGATCGCTTTCAGCGGCACATCAGCCAGCGCCTCCGCCAGCGCCCGGGCGCGGGCCTGGCCGTCGGCATCAAGCACGGGGTTCTCCGGGTCGTCAGTTGCCTTTTCTGCGTGGCGGACCACGATGAACGTGGTTTCCAGCTCCAACTCCGGCTCGGGCGACTGTGCAATGCCATCAGCCGGGGCAGGGGCGGGCTGCAGCAGCGCGCAACCGGCCAGTCCAACAAGCAGCAGTGGCAACAACAGCAGGCGCATCGGGAACTCCGTTCTGGGTCTGCCAGCATGATGCCCGCCGCGGCGCGCCGGGAAAAGCCCCGGTGCACGGCGGGCCACCGCTCTGCCTGCATCCCGAGGCCGATTGCGGCATGCTGGCAACATGTTGAATTCCCCTTCTGTCGCGCCCGATCCGGACACCACCCCCGGCAGCGTTGTCCGCCCTGTACACCGCTGGCGCGGCGATGCCGGGCGCCTGCTTGACGACCACATTGCCGAAGAGGTGCCGGTCGCGTTCGTCTACAACGACCAGCCGTTCGCAGTGATGATGGCCACCCCCGCGGACCTGGAGGATTTTGCCGCCGGTTTTGCACTCAGCGAAGGCATCATCGAGTCGCGGGGGGATCTGCTCATCGAAAGTGTCGAACACCTGATCGAAGGCATCCAGATCCGCATGCGCATTCCCGCCAGCCGCGCCAAGGCGCTGGAGAACCGGCGGCGCAGCATGAGCGGGCGCAGCGGCTGTGGCGTCTGCGGCAGCGAACTGCTGGAGGCGGCCCTGAGATACCCGCCGCCGGTCGTCGCAGATGTAAGGGTGACCGTGCCAGCACTGCAGCGGGCCCTGCGCGAGCTGCGCTCCGGCCAAGCCATCAACGCCCGCACCGGCGCCACCCACGCCGCAGGCTGGGCCGCCCTGGATGGCAGCCTGCAGCTGCTGCGGGAAGACGTGGGCCGGCACAACGCCCTGGACAAGCTCATCGGGGCAATGAGTGCGGCAGGCGCTGACCCGGCAGCCGGGTTCGTGGTGGTCACCAGCCGTGCCAGCTACGAGATGGCCATGAAAGCCGCCAGCGCCGGCGTAGCCCTGATGGCCGCCGTGTCCGCGCCCACCGCCCTGGCGATTTCACTCGCGGAACGCGCCAATCTGACCCTGATCGGTTTTGCCCGCGATGATGGCCATGCGGTATACAGCCACGGTCATCGCCTGCTGGCGGGGGATGGCTGACACCCGGGTTGTCGCACCCCGTCCGGTATTGCGGTGGGCGGCCCTCAGCCCTTGCCGGGCAGTTCGACCACAGGGTTGAAGCCCCCGAAGATCATCCGCTTGCCGTCGAACGGCATGGGGTTTTTCTCCGGATCCATGCGCGGGTCGCTTCCATCCATCATCTTCGCGAACGCGACGTCGCGCGTGGCTTTGTCCGGCCATTCGATCCACGAGAACACTACCGTCTCGTCGTCCTTTGCCTGGACCGCCTTGCGGAAATCGGTCTGCTTGCCGTCGGGCACGTCATCGGCCCAGCATTCCAGGACGCGCGTGGCGCCCAATTCGACGAAGAACGAATCGCCGAGGTTGGCGTGATCGGTGAACTTCTGCTTGTTCGCCGTGGGCACGGCGAGCACGAAACCGTCGATGTAGGCCATTGCATCGTTCCTGTGGGGGAGGGCCGCCTCAGTGCACTGCGCCGAGAGTCTCCAGCTCCTCTGCGCGCTGGGTCGTCTCATCAAGCACGCACTGGTTTGATGCGAGCGTTGCAAAGGTGCCGCCTTCCGGATCAGCGTAGAACCCGCAGTTCGCATCGCGATACTGGATCCACAGACGCTGGGCTGCGGTAAGTTGTTGTTTGCGCTCGGAACTCAGCTGTGCTTGAAGCGTCCTGTAAGCGCTGTTGAGCCTCGCGTCCTGGGTCTGAAGCTCCGCGGCGATACAGTCGAGCATATTGCTCGTTACGCTATTGGACTGCTCCATGCATGCGGAATAGCTTGCAGAGTCGGTTGCATCGGCGGTACACGACATTGAGAGCGATATGAGACACGCCAACGCGATTGAGTGCTTGCTCATTCACATTCTCTTGCTACCTGACGACCGGGTTAGGCGAAACCGCGTGCAAGCAGAACCAGGTAGTTGAGCTGGGCGTTCAACCCGCTGTGCCTACGAGTGCCTGGTGACGCGCAGTGGCTTCACATTGAACGCGTTTCCACGCTGCGCACGGCCATCACGCCGTGCCTGGAGTCACAGGAAAAAAAACGGACGGAGATCGCCGCGCTGGCGAGCAGTGCCGCAGAACGCCGGCTCAGCAAGTACGCCTATGGCGAAGCACCCTCCAACCCGCTGCCGAAGAAGCTGGTGATGTCAAAGTAAACCACCCGCCGGTCACCGGATGGCAGCTCAACCTCAATCTGGTCATAGACACGTGGCCCTTGGCCCTGCAGCAGGCGCTGCCGCGTCACCTCGGCGCCGGGAAGGTGCCTCCTGAGCCAGGCGTGTTCAGCGCGGATGCCCTCCAGTGTTTCCGTGGCCTGGATGATCACTGCCGTGGCCAGCGATTCCCCTGGACCTGGCGGGTCAGGGAGCTCGAATGGAAACGGCACCCGCATGGTCATCCGCACTGGCTCGCCCTGCAGCGTGGCCGGGCGGAACCACCACCGCTCCACGGCCGTGAGCACCGCATCGCCGAATTCCGGATTCGTCGCTGATTCCACACGCAACCTTGTGGGGCGGCCTTCTTCGTCCACAGTGAAAACCACTGCCGCGAGCCCCGTCAGCCCCTCTGCCAGCGCTTGTGGTGGATAGATCGGCGCGTAGCCGTCCAGCAACTCCGGCAGCGTGTCACAGGCCGCGTCGGCGCAATGATGCTCCAGCCCTGTGCAGCAATCCCCCGGTTGTACGCCTCCACGTCGATCCGCGAAGCAGACGGGGCGGTCACACCGGAATCGCCCCGCACCAAACTGATGCCCGAAATCGCATACGCCAGCAGAAAAGCCCACATCCAAGTTCGCATCACAACTCCGGTCCGCGCGGTCCCTTCATGAAGGGCGTCGATCAATCTCGCTGAAACGACTGATGACGCGTGGCCGCGTAAGTACCCTGAATCCCCCCGTGTGAATCGCCCCTAACGCCAGAGTTAAGCCGAGACGCGCAGTGGAGCGAAGCGGCTTCGGCTTGAACGACTTAGGCCGCAGCTACCCGGCACCTGCGCCAAGACTGCCACACCCCAACCCCTGTGCCAGAACACTACAACAACTTGCTGCAATCTGGCCGCAAACCTGGGTCTGATACTGGGCCCTGCCGAAGCAGACTGATGCTGTCGCACCAACCTGCCAGATACCAATAGGTTCTTGGCTGGGAGCACCATGCCAGACTCGAATGGGGTGAACAGCACCGTCATGATGATCATTGGGATGAGGCCAACTGTCTTGGCGGTTGGATCAATGGCGCGGCATGTTCGGTGCACCGCAGCCGCGTAGGTAATGACCGGAGGGACCGTTACCAGCGCCAGAAGAATTGAAGCCGCAATTACGATCTTGGACGAATGGGCAATGGCTGTGATGATCATTACGGCGAACCAGACGACATGAACAATGTAGCTTTGGAACAAGCGCCGCCTCTGCCGGATGAGCTTGGGGATCAGAGAGGAGTCCATTGCGGCCTAACACCTAAGTTAAGCCGAGGCGCGTAGTGGAGCCAACCACATGACAAGCTTTACCTGCCATGTGGCTGGCGTAGCGATGTAATTTCGGCTTGAACGCATTGTTAGACCGCGCTGCGACGTAGTGACTCAATCTGGCGCAGAAAGCCAGCTTTATCACGGGGCGACACTAGCACTGACTTGGATTTGCCATAGGTGATACGTAAACGGTCAAGCGATAGCGCGGGACTGGAAATCGGATCCTGTGTAGGTGTGATGCCAGAAATGTCACTGATGGGGATGGTCCATTTGAATAGGCCACTACACACGATAAGTTGCTGATCGCGGATCACGTAGCGTGTAAACACCAGTGCAATTAGTGGGATGATAAGGCCAGGGCCGCCAATCAGTGCTGCTATCCAAACAGAATCAGATAGCACCTTCAACGCCCCAAGTAATGAAGCGACCATCGCAATCACCAGGACAGCACCCAGCCACCAGTCGATCTTTGATTTGTAGACGGTAGCCATTAAGTTTCCTGTGCGGTCTAACGCTGGAATTAAGCCGAGCCGCGAAGCGGCTGGGACTTCCTTCGAAAAAGTGGACACCCAACGGTTAGGCGCATTGGCGCTCAAAGTCGACAGGTGATTGATACCCCAAGGCCGAGTGTAG
>NZ_JBSVRF010000008.1:0-69624 GCF_054052025.1 Luteimonas sp. A478
GTCCAACGCTTGATTTCTTCTTCCATCATCACGCTCATGGGTGCCTCCTTCGCAAAGTAACACCTGAGCAGGAAATCACTGGGTCATTACATGAACGACTTGTATGCAAAACCCATCAAACGTCGGCTGCCGAAGCCGAGCGGCGTGTGCAAGCCGCGATTGAGGCAGCAGATGAGTCGCGACGGTGCGCTGATCAAGATCTGACGGAAGCCTCGGAGCTGATCGAGGATCTTAACTCCCAGCTACTGCTGGAACGCGAGAGCAAAGATGCCCTCAGCCAAGCACTAGAAGATTCCAAAGGAGAAGCCAAGGAACTAGAGATCAAACTGGCCCGGATCGACGAACAGCTTGTCAGCGAACGCGAGCAAACGCAGCGATTGGCGTCCGAACTAGCAGCTATGGAGGGTGCGCAAGTTGAGTTTGGGCGCTTGCAAGGCGAGATCCATGCCCTTACGGAGAAAAACGCGATTCTCATAGGCAAATTGCAGCCTTCAGACGGCTAGAGACGGCCCGATGGGAGCACACCCTAGAGGTGGTAGACGTCCGTCGGATGCAGTGGTGGCCAACTCGGATTCTAATTCAATGCAACATCGTCAGTTTTCCCCTCGACGCAACACCTTCGAACCCGCGACCGTCTCGCGGGAATTGTGAGAGGAAAGGCAATGTTGTCTGTGACAGATAAGAAGAGCTTGGCCGCATTGATCAACGGTATCGGAAGGTTCGACGCACAGTGCGAATCAATCGTGTACCTGTTGCAGAAGCTGCAACAAAAGGCAGGTGACGTACGCTGGAGCATTCATTATGCGGCACCGCTGGAGACGCCGGCGAACCCTGACGGCGCAGGCTGCACGGCCAAGGCGGAGGCCTTGGTTGAGCTAACTACTGCCAATTGGCAACGCCGCAATCATGCGGAGGCAGAAGGATTCGACGAGTCGGATGCGATGCTTCAATCAATCTTGACTGCTCTCCTCCCATTGCTTCAGATTGCGTTGGGAGGGAAGGTCTTCGCAGAAGACCCTGAGCCCGTGCCCAGGGACTTGCTCTGATGAACATGGACCCCAGCTTCGGCTGGGGTCTTCTTTTTTCTCGAGATTGTCCTTGAAAGGTCCCCGGGTGAGGCCGTCATTAGCGCGCATTGATCTTGCTTCGTCAGTGCGAGAGCAGATGACACTTGGGGGCGCGTAAGCTCTGAAGCTTATGAGTGGTTATGGCCAAATCATAATTTATGGTCCAACCATAATTTCCGCATGCCTACTCCACGAGACGTGGCTCGGAGTCTGATTCGGTGCAATAGGTCGCCACGGCCACCGGCGTGGACCAGGGCACTGGAGCTTTCCCGCTATTGCAGGTCTAGATGATCGCGGCCTCAGATCAATTTCTCAGGATCCGACTCGCCTTCCACGCAGATCTCGCACCACCACGAGTAGGGTGCCCGCTCGTCCTCTTGGACATAGGTACATTCCAACGAGAGTCGGCCGCAACGGCCGCACACGATAGTCGGTAGGGAATTCAACGGGACGAATGCCGGTTCGCACGCCTGAGATCAGCCAGCAGGCTTTCGGCAAAAACGCGCAACTGGTGCCCCCTCGGATACTCGCGCGCTAGAACTTTAGCGCGGCGGTGCTGGTTTTCAGGCAGTGCGACCTCCTGGGCCATGCCGTCAAGGACATCTCCTGCCTGCTGCATGGCCTGCAAGGCCTTGTCAGCCTGCCATGCCAGCACGCGCTGATTTTGACTGTGCACGAGGAATGCCACGATCACTGTGAGCGTGAGAGGTGCCAGCACGAACATGGCTGCGAGAAGCGCGAGTTTCCATTTGCATTGTCCTGTCCGCTATGAGTCTGTATTGAAACGTCTGCCCAACCGATATGCCATCGCGCAGAGGATGCGGCGCAGCAGGCGAGGTGCCGGGCGAGGTTCTCGCCGACATGCTTGACGAACAACCGCGAACCCCGTGCCTTACCGCCCGCCCGGGGCTAGCCGGACGGCTCAACCTGAAGAGCTTTCGCTCGTGGCTCGCAAGGGCACGCTTTGGGGACTCCAAGGTGCGCGCTTCGAGGGTTGCGCCAGGATTCTCTAATTCTGGGCGTCGAGCAGGCTCTCCGATCGTAACTTACTTGGCTTCCTGGAACCTTTCTCTCCCTACTGCTTCACCCGGATCAACTGCGCTTCAGCCGGGTCGTATGTGTAGTCGGTGATCGTGCCGTCGCGGATGCGCTCCACGGCCTCGTCGATGGCCTGCAATGGCACCAGGAACCATTCGCGGGGCTTGACCGGGTTGCCGAAGCGGTCGTCGATGGTCAGGTCGACCTGGGCCGGGCTGAAGATGCGGTGGAAAAGGTTCTCCAGCCGGGTACGGCTGATGTTGGATAGCCGGTAGGTGGCCACCACCTCCACGTCCGCCAGCAGGTAGGTCGCATCCTTCGAGGCGTTGGCGATTCGCGTCTCCACCTTGCCACCGGTGACGCCGATCTTGTGGATCAGCTCGCGGTGCTCGGCGATGTACGGCACCTTCGACTTGCTGCGCAGCACGTAGATGGTCCCGGACACGATGTCGTCCGGCTCCAAGGCGTCACCGAACAATGGGCCGGTGTCCGGATCGGAGATCCGCCGGCCCGTTTCGTCCTTGTAGAGCGCTCGCTGCAGTGACCTTTCCAGCAGGTTGCTTTCGGTTTCATTGGAGAAGATCACCCGGAGGCGTGCATTCGTCTCGCCATTTGGCGTGCGCGTTCGCTCCCCTACTTCGGCCACATATGCGATCTGGCCATCCAGGATGAAGAAATTACCCTGTTCGATGCTGGCATCACGCCCGAAGCGCAGTGTCTTGCGCCGCCCATCCTTGATGTCTTGTTCGACTCGCTCGAACAGGGGCTGGAACTGCTCAAAGTCCTCGCAGCGGGTACGATTGGCGATCTCCTCGGCCGCCATGCGCTCGGCATGGCTGACAACATGGCGCAACCGGGTGATGTCATCCTCACCCACTGGCTCATCGGCGCCCAGCTCGGCTAGCAGGGCTTCGTCGTCCAGCGAATCGGCATCGACCGCCGCAGTCAAACCGGAAACGTCGAGCAAGTCCGCCGGATCCATCGGTGCTAGCAGCTCACACGCATCGCTCAAGCCGCGCAGGCGGTCCAGGCGCACGGCATACAGACGCTCGAAGATGTCGCGGTCCTCGCCGTGCTGCGGCGCCCGGCCGTGGGTCTCCACGAAGCGTAGGATGTCCTCAAAGCCGGCGATCAGCCGTTCCTCCAGCCGGGTGTAGGCCGCCGCCTTGACCGGCGCGACCTCCACGCCCAGCGCGTCCAGCAGCTCATCGTCTTTCATGTCAGCCATTGCCACCGGACTCCCGGGCCCTAGCCTCGGCCTGGTAGCGGGCCAGGGCGGCGACACCCTCGGCCATGCGCTTCTCCCAGGGATCGGCCGCATTGATGTCGGGCAGGCGTCCCTTCTCGGTCTTGAAGGCGAGCGCACGGCGGGCCAAGTTGCGTGCCTCGTCGATGGGGATCTTCACGCGCTTGGCGGAAATGCTGGCCTGCACCTGGCGCAGCACCTTCTCGTCCATGGCCCGGGCGAGCACGGAATACGCTGCCTCAAACGGATTGATCCGGTCGATCATGTCGATGTCCAGATCGCGGACATTGAAGAACTTGCGCACCCCGTCAATGAGCGCGGTGTTGGCGTACTCGCCTTTCTCCTCGGCCAAGGCCAGCGCCTGCTTGGCCTGCTGGGTGAGGTTGAGCGCGGCGATGGCATGCTGGCGAACGGCCTCCTGGTCGCTTTGACTCAGATCCGGGTAGCGATCGCGTACGATCTTGCCCATCTGCACCTGGGTCAGCTCCTCCGGCAGGGTCTGGTCGTTGAACAGACCCTGCTCCAGCGCCGACCTGTCCTGCACGAAGGCGGTGATGACCTCGTTGAGGTCCTCTTTGCAGATCCGGCTGGCTTCCTGCGATTCCGGCATGCTCAGGCCGCCGACCTCCACGTGCACCTGTCCGGTGGCGGCATTGACGCCGATATTGTTGCCGCCTTCGACATAGCCACCTTCGTATTCGAAGCCTTGCAGCTTGCCCTGGTCCTTGGGCGTGAATTCGAAGCGCGGCGCCAGCACCTGTTCCATCAGCAGGCTGGCGGCAATGGCTTTCAAGGTGTCGTTCACCGCAGCCACCACCTCCGTCTCGCCTGCCGCCGGTTCGGCAATCAGGTTCGTGAAGCGAGACCGCTCCTTGTCTGGCGCATCACGGGTGGCCCGGCCGATGATCTGGACGATTTCGGTCAGACTGCTGCGATAGCCGATGGTCAGGGCATGCTCGCACCAGATCCAGTCGAACCCTTCCTTGGCCATGCCCAGAGCGATGATGATGTCCACATTGTCGCGGTTGTTCTTCTGCGCCGGATCTTTCAGCGCGCTGAGCACCCTGGCGCGCCTGGTGGCATCGCTATCGTCGACAAGATCGGCGACCTTCAATACCGTGCCATCCGCCCGCTCGACCCGATGAAACCCGGTTGCGCCATCGACACCCTTCCAGGTGCCCAAGGCCTCCATGATTTCCTCCACTTCCCGGTACTTGTCCTGCAGGCTCTCGCGCGAGTTCACGTTCGGGATGTGGACGATGGTCTTGAGCTCCGGATCGAGCACCTTGGCGATCGCATCCAGGTACCGGCCCGTGTAGAAGTAGTAGCTGATCTCCAGCGACTTCAGCCACGTGTAACCGTTCAACTGCTCGTAGTAGGTGTAGGTCACCGTCTCGAAGCGGTTTTCGTCCTGCGGCGCCAGAACCGCGGCCGAGTCGCCACGGAAATAGGAGCCGGTCATCGCCACAATGTGGACCGATTCCGCAGCAATAAGCTGGGTGAGCTGGCGGCCCAGCACGTTGTCAGGATTGGCGCTGACGTGATGGAACTCGTCCACCGCAATCAGGCGGCTATTGAAGGCGGCAATGCCGTATTCTTCCACCGCGAAGCGGAAGGTGGCGTGGGTGCAGACCAGCACTTTGTCTTTGCTTTCCAGGAAGCGGCCGACCGCCCTCACCTTGCTCCTGTCGACCTTCTCCTCATCGTCGCCGGGGGCATTGCACAGGTTCCACTGCGGCTGCACGATCCAATCTGCCCAGAACCCGTGCTCGGTCAGCGGCTCATCGGCAAAGCTGCCACCGATGGACTTCTCCGGGACCACGATGATGGCCTGCTTCATCCCCTGGTTGTGCAGCTTGTCCAGCGCAATGAACATCAGGGCGCGGGACTTGCCCGAGGCCGGCGGCGACTTGATCAGCAGGTACTGCTCGCCGCGCTTGGCGTAGGCGCGCTCCTGCATGGGCCGCATGCCCAGTTCGTTGATCTTGCTGGACGCGCCGGTGCGGGCGGTCGCGATCGAAACCGACGGGATCGCCTTCGTGCCTTCTGATGTCATTCTGCCCTCCTCTTCTTCGGCTTGGACTGGCTCGCCGTCATCTTGGTGTACAGGTCGAAAAGCTTCTCCAACCGTTCGGTATCGTTCTTGAACCTGCGGCCGATGTAGATACGTTCCAGCGTCTCATCGTTCTTCTCATGCGCACGCCGCAGGTCGTCCGGCATGTCTTTCGGGTCGTAGAGATCAGCGATAGTGGCCGGGAAATGCGCTTCTCTGACCAACAATATCTCTTGGGCACTTGCGGTCAGATCAGCCTTGTTTTGCTCAGTAAGAGTTGGGACCGGGAAGGTGTTCCAACCCAAAGTGTTGGAATAGGAAAAACGCATTTCCAACCGAACGCATACAGCACCGACCCACACCCAATGGAGTCGCGATGCAATGAGCCCGAAATTCCAAAGTTGCGCGTCATACATCGCGAACGCCTTGTTATGAACTATGGCCTCATCGGACAACAAAACTACAGGCAGGTACGGGCGATTCTCCGAACTGACAATAGGCACCACCATCAATCTCTCTCTTGCCTCATACTGGTCGCGAAAGCGCCACGGCGTATCAACCAACCTCTGCGCCTGCGCATCTTTCTGCTTTTCCATTCGAGCCGCCCTAACACCTTCTATTCGCGACTCGATGCCTGGAATTCTCCTAGCAGCCTCCACAGTCTCATTTGTAATCCAAAGGCAAGCTCTAGGCGATCCGTTTATACTTTCTCGTGCCCCATACAAAGGCCGGATGAACTCAGCAGAATGCGGCTCAGCATGTACTAGCGCTTCAGCCTCACTCCGGGAAAGCATGAGGTCGTTTGCGTAATATGGGTGGTTCCCGAACTGTAAAGCCCCACGCTCGTCCGGAACTTGAGCTCTAGCCTCCACAAAAACATCCATACCGGACACCAAGTAAGCATTGATGTTCGATACGGAGCGCACGATGGATGCGCCACTCTCATCCTCAAAATACAGTTGCTTGCGCGTTCCTTGACGACGTGTCATGCCAATGATCGACACGGTCACTCCTGCATTCTTCGCAGCCAGGTTTGTCCACTTGAACGATGGAACTGCGAAGCGAATTTCAACACCATCACTCAGCAAGGTCCGCCACAACGACGAAACTTGAATTCCTTGGCAAATCGAGTTGGTCGAGACAAAAGCTACGTCGGCTTCTGTTACAGCCATGTAATCAACGGCCTTCATGAACCAGCCGGACACATAGTCCAAGGAAAGCGTGTCCTTGGCACGCCCCTGAAAGACTGCTTTCAATTCGCGCTTTTGCTCATTGGTTTGATATTTGCGCCCGATGTAAGGCGGATTGCCGCAGATGTAGGTTTCGCCGCCTGCATTCGCAAAGTCAACTTCCGCCTGATCCAGCGGTGTGTTGAATAGATCATCACCGACCAGCTTCACACGTGTCTCTGTCGGTGGCCAAAGTTCCAGCCAGTCAAGGCGGAGCGCATTCCCACATGTGATCCAGTTCTGGCTATCTAGCGGCAGCACGTCCTTCAGCGCCTCTTTCTGGCCGCGATACAGCACATCGCACTGGTATTCGGCAATGATCAGCGCCAATCGCGCAATTTCGGCAGGGAAGTCGCGTAGCTCGATGCCGCGGAAGTTGTTGATCGGGATTTCCGACGCCAGCTCTGACTCGTCGCGCCGCCGGTTGATCTCGGCTTCGATCTCCCGCATTTCCTTGTACGCGATGACCAGGAAGTTGCCGCTGCCGCAGGCTGGATCGAACACCCGGATGTGGGCCATGCGCTTGCGCAGGTTCAACAGCTTGATCTTGTTGTTACCGGCCGCTTCCAGCTGCGCCCGCAGATCGTCCAGAAACAGCGGGTTCAGCACCTTCAGGATGTTCGGCACGCTGGTGTAGTGCATACCCAGGGCGCCGCGCTCCTCGTCGTCGGCCACGGCCTGGATCATCGAGCCGAATATGTCGGGGTTGATCTCCTTCCAATCCAGTTGCCCGGCCTGGTAAAGGTAGGCGCGGGCGGTACGAGTGAACTTCGGTACCTCTGTGCTGCCGGAGAACAGTCCACCGTTGACGTAGGGGAACTCGATCGCCCAGCGCGGCAGGCCCGCGGCGGCGCGCTCCTGGGTCTTGGTGTTCATGGTGCGGAAGATGGTTTCCAGCACCTCGTGCACATTGCCACCGTCACGCTCGGTCATCCGATCGACCGTGGCAGTGAACAGCCTGGTGCCGGGGAAGATGTCGGTGTCTTCGGCGAAGAACGAGAACACGAGCCGGGCCATGAACTTGTTCATGTCCGGGCGCCGCGCGGCCGTGGCCCACTCGGGGTTTTCGCTCAGCAACTCGACGTACAGCTTGTTCAGGCGCCCGGTGGCGCGGACGTCGATGGGGTTGTCCTTGATCTCCTTGATGGTGGAGATGCCGGCCAGCGGCAGGAAGAAGCCGAAATGGTCGGGGAACTGCGGGTAGTCGGCGGCGATGGCTTCGCCGGTGGCCAGCTCCTCGGCCTCCAGGGTGGTGCCGTCGGTGGCCAGGATGAACTTGACCTTTGCCTTGGCGGTGCCGGGGCTGACCTTCAGCGCGCTGAGGGTCTGCCCGACCTGGCCCGCCTCGGTCACGGCGATATGGATGTAGTTGCGCTGCAGCACCCCGCCGGGCAAGTCGGAGTGATTGGTGTTGCCCTTGCGCAGGCGATCGATGGTGACGGTCTTGTTGCCAAACGCCGCCAGGAACTGGAACGGGAACTCCGCAGCTTCGAAAGGTTGTAGGGCGAGGTCGGTCAGCGCTTGTTCGATCTCAACGGCGTTCATCGTGCGGCACGGGCTCCGTTTCTTGCACAGCGAATCGGAGGAAAAGCGGTGCGGCAATATCCCCCACGAGTCCGCCAGCCGGCCGCCGCCGCAGATGAGGCGGGCGGCGGTGGAAATTCGGCCTTCAGGCGGCGATAGCACCAGTGTAGTGGAGGCCACCGCGCCGGGCGAAACGCTCGCACGTTTCGGCGCGGCTGTCTCACGGCGCCTTGGGATGCCTGTGCGGCGGCTTAGGGCACGGCTGCCGGGGCATTTCTTCAGTCCGGGGCCACCGCGGCGTCCGCAAGCATCCCATGTTCGGGCGGCGATGCCACCTCGTAGCCGCCCAGTTCCGCGGCGACGTGCTTCAGCAGACCAAGGTGGGCAAGACGCTCGATGAAGCGGTTCACCGGGAGGTAGAAGTTCGGGATCAGTGCGTTCTCCCCCTCCGTGAACGCCCAGAAGTCGAGCGACCGCTTGCGGTAGCCGGCTTCGCGGGCCTCGCGCCGGGCTCGGTACTGGGCCAGGAACAGCCCGTAGAGATCACTGTCGATCGGGAAACGGCTCTTGATCCACTGGAAGACGTCTCGGTTATTGAAGCGGTCGCCCGGGTTGTGGCGCCGCACAAAGTGCCGAAGCAGGCAAAGGCGCCATAGGGCGGGCGCGACGCCGTAGATCCAGTCATCCTCATCTGGCGCCATACAGACCCGGTCCAGAGCGGACGGTAGACCTCGCCGCAACTCGACGAGCTTGTCGGTGGCTTGGGCCTCAAGGTCGGCGGTCAGGCGCGCGACCCGAGCGGGCGCGACCCGGCCGGGAAGCTCGGCCAGGGCTGCCAGGTGCGGGGTTCGCAACTGCTGCCGCATGTACGCCCTGCGACCCTTCTTGTCCTTCGCGTCCTGCCGTAGTGTTTCAAGCCGCTGTCGGGCCTCCCGTTGCTCGCACAGGGCTTGTTCCTCGATCTGACGGTTGATCTCATCGATGCGCGCGTCCAGTTGGCGCTTGGACTCGGCCCAGGCGGCTTCCTTCGCCGGGCAAGAGATCCAAGCGCGGTTGCCGGGTTCGTCCAGCACCAGCCGCTCGAACGCATCCGGATCATGCGGGGTGTCCCGATCCATTCCGGAAAGGTCGATCTCGATCATCCGGTATCCGCCGGCGCGCACCCGTTGCGCCTTCTGCTCATCCACCGCGTGGGTGTAGCGGATCTCGATCAACAGCTCCCCATCGGCGTCAATGGCGTGGACGTCGGGAGTGAAGCCGTCCATGACGTACTCCGGATGGACCTCCCGCAGGACAGACTCGTAGCCGGGGATGTCGATCCGCTCGCCCTCGTGCGGGCGACGGAGGTTGTCACGACCGGCCGGTGGGTTGGGCTTGTCGAGCAGGTTGCCTCCCCAGCTTGGCAGGAGTACACGCATCCGGTCGGCGATCACCTGCTTGGCGCGCAGATGGATGCCGGTCTCGGCCCCGGTCTCGCATGCCACCTCCCCGCAATGGGCGAAATGGGGCACGCGCTTGCTGCTCGCGATGGCCTTGGCGACCAGCGGCTGATGGCAGGCCGGGCAGATGCATCCGCACGCCAGCCCTGGGTCGACTTCCCTTGGCGCCCACACTCGGCCTTCTCGAAGACCGAAGGGAACCCGCAAACCACTGCGGTTCCGAGACGCGCATCCCGCGTCCGGCTGGGGCTGAAGGTGGATAGGCTTGGTCATCATGTGCTTTCCTCTGGGTTGGGGAAAGCTCAAATTGATCGACGGCCATGGACGAAAACAGCTCCAAACCTGACCAAAACACGTTTGCACAGCTTTCTTCGCTGGCAATAGCGGTGCAGTGGCTGGATGGAGAAGGCAGCGCAAGCCGCCCGGGGCACCTGCTCAAGACGCTGGTCACGACCACCGAGGACGCCCTGCGCAGCGGCCAGGCGCCACCCGCGATGGATTCGGGGACGCTGGCCGAGATCTGGCGCCAGGAAATGGCACCGCGAACCACCGATGTCGCCGCGCTGAGGAACAAGGTTGTCGAGGATTGGTGGAAGGCCCGGCAACAGTCTCTTCTGCAGCGGCTGCAGGATCGCAGCGTAGAGCTGCTACCGGTGCTCGAAGTGCTCCGCGGGGGTGGGCGGAGCAATCCGAATCGCTATCGCCTAGCGTTCGAGCCACTGGCGCCGGATTCCACAGTGGAGTTGGATGACGATCAGTCCGGGCAGGAGCCCAGTCAGACGCTGACCTATCGGATCGACTCAGCCCGGCCAGCGCTTTGGCTGCGCCTTCTACTGGGCAGCAAGCCGTTCCCCATCGCCTCCTGGCGCGGCTACATCCTGTTAGGCACGGCCGTCGTGAATTTCCTGCTAATCGCCCTGCTTGCATGGATTCAGTACATGCGGTGGTCGAGGCCGGTGCCCGTAACGACGGACGCCATTGCAGGTCTTCTGGTCACTGTCGCCCTGGCAGGACTGCTTTGGTGGGGGACTCGACCGGTCCGAATGCTTCCCAGCCAGCGGGTCACTCTGGCCTCTGCCCCGTATCTGACGCTCAACCAGCACTCCGGGCAGTTCAGGGCAATGCCCGAGAGCGGGACGGGTGATCGCAGACGGATGTTCTCAGTGGTCCGCCATTGGGGCACATGCACCGCGTGCGCAGCGGAGGTGGATCTGGATGACGGCAGGCTCGAGTTCCCGGGGCGTCTTGTGGGGCGTTGCCATGATGCCCCGACCGAACACGTCTTC
The DNA here is from genome assembly GCF_054052025.1 of Luteimonas sp. A478. NCBI lineage: Bacteria > Pseudomonadati > Pseudomonadota > Gammaproteobacteria > Lysobacterales > Lysobacteraceae > Luteimonas > Luteimonas yangxiaopingae. The sequence continues at coordinate 10,883 of NZ_JBSVRF010000008.1, forward strand.
AGCTTTGATCCGGTCACACTGACAGGCCAACCTCTGCGCCCGCAGGCGCCGGTTGATGGACGGCTCTGAGCCGAAGTCACGGGGCGTTGGTTCGCTCACTTGGCACACCCCTCCTGCACACTTATCTACCCACCATCGAACCGCTGCAGAGCAGCCGTCCATCCACCAATCCATGAGGTAATCTTCATTTCTTGGATTTGTGGACCGGCCAGCCTTTTTGTAAACACTCGCAGGCCGGAATCAAAGGGGGCAGTCAGATGACTGATGGAGATTCCATGAACAGCGATCAGTTAGCCGGGCACTCGGCAACGGAAAATGACGAGGCACTGGGACGAGAGTCTGAACTCGACGAGATGACCGCAATCTGGGCTCGCGCCAAAGCCGGTGAGCCGCAATGGCTGATGATCCTTGGCGAGAGCGGCACGGGGAAAACGCGACTGGTGCAGGAGTTCTACCGCAGGATCTCAATGGCAGACGACCCCAAAGGGTACTGGCCAGACTCCATCCGGATCAACGGCCAAATTCTTGAATTGAATCCGAGACCCGAGGACTTTCCAACAGCAGACTTCACCGCAGATCTGCCATGGCTGTGGTGGGGAATTCGAAGTATCGATCCTGACCGAAGAAATTCCAGCGAGGCTCGATGTGCGTTCGCCGACGCGCTCGAGCCCTTCACCATGCATATGGAGCCGCTGGTCAGGAAAAATGAGGCTCGCAACGCGGCACTCGATATCGCGGGCGACGCGCTCGCGCTCATACCTGGAATGGCCCTCTATGAATCCTTCTCTGCGATTATTTCAATCTCAAAGAAGCTTGGTCGCGTAGCGAAAGCAGGCAGTCAGGTCAGTCCCCGGGATACTGCAAGCGCAAAGTTCCAGGACCTCAAGAAGCTTATTGTCGACTCCTTAATGTGCTACCTGAAGTCCCAAGTGCCTGTAATTCTTGTGCTGGACGACTGTCAGTGGCTTGACCCGGAGTCCCTCGCGATCATCTCCTCTCTTTGTCACGAGCTGGGGTCCCAGAAGTACAAGTTCATGGTGATATCAACAAGCTGGGAACGCGAGTATCGCAGCAAGGATGGCCACCCCCTTGCCGCGCTACTGGCCCGGGACATGGACACTGGAAAGCCCATGGTTGGCGCCTTCCTTGGCCAGACGCACGAGATGTCCCTGTGCGGCTTGAAAGAGGGCGACGCGGCCAAAATCATGCTTCGATTTGCACCTGGCTTGGCCAGCGATGACATTACGGCCATCCATGCCCGGAGCGGAGGTAACGTTAGGCATATCCATGAACTGTGTAACTACTTGCTCAGGAAGACGCAACACTTTGAAGGTGGTGACCCAGCATCTCGTCTCTCTTTGCGAGGCCGGCGTGAGCTGGAAACGAAGGAAACAGACCTTGACGACCTTGTCGATCTTCGCTTCTCGCAGTTGTCGATCGACATCCAGCGGGCATTGGAGGTCTCCTCCTACCAAGGCGTCCAGTTCAACACGACGCTGACCGCGGGGGCGGTGGATGAGCTGCTGAAGGCGCAACCAAACTTCATCAGCAAGTCAGCGCCCAAGCTCCTTGATGAGGCCGAACGCCCTGGCTCAATGGTTTCAACGGTCAGTGAGTTATCCAAAGAGTTTCTGCCCGGACCGTACTGGAGGACTGTTCGGAAGAGCCTCGATGCGTCAGGTATCGAGGAAGTGGAAGGCGCTTATGGCGCGACCGTTCCGGCGCTGCTTCAGCGTGAGGTTCAAGATCTGGATCAGAATCACATCGATCTGATTGAGAAGTTCGCGAAGTCAACTGCTGATTCGGCGCTTCGCAACCAGTGCCGCGCAGTGCTCATGCAATGGCTCAGCATGTCACAACGGTACGAGTTGGCGTTCGAGCAACTCGCTCTGATTGCCAACTCTGAAACGCTCTATTGGCCTGAGAGCACGCTTGACTTCGCAGAGCATGGGTTGCGAGTGCTTTCGAGATTCGGGGTTCGGCCACCAAACATACCGTCCGGTCTTGAGGTTCAACCTGAACTTTGGGCGATGCTCCTAGCACCAACCGTTTACGAGCATGTCAGAGCTCATGACCACTCGCAGTATGGTGAGGCGTCTACTCTTCAGAAACTTCGCTTACTAGACATGGTTGCGCGAACGAGGGACGCATTCGGACATGTCCTACACGCAGCTCACTCCCACATGATCGCTGCGGACTACACCGTAACTTCACTTCAACGTCTGGATGGAAAGTTGAGTGAGGAGTTGGCAGCAACTATGGGGAACTCATTGGTAACCGCCATGGAACGCTGCGCCCCACTTTTCCAGAATGATCAGAAAATTCGGGAAGGGCTGACCGCTTGGAAGAACGCGGCCCTCGACGTGGCAAACCGAAGCACTTCTGAAATTTCAACACGGCTTGTTCGAGGCTTTACGTCGATTGTCCAGTTGCAGGTCTTTCCAGCACTGGAGGGAAGGGATGCTGATGACTCCGAAGTGAGCGCGCTGTTTAGCCGTGGTGCTGACGATCTTGGAGAAGTCCTAGCATCTCGTTATAAGCATAAGCCTCCCCACGGGACGGAAGGAATTCTGAGCATTCCAGAAGGCCAGTTGATGCTTGCCAGTGCAACTGCTCGCGTGGTTGAGCAAGCAATGCTGGTGAAGCAGGTATTGGCAAGGGACTTCGTTGACATCCTTGAGCCCATGATCGATTCGATTGAGCAAGATGCACGCAATGGGAAATATCTGACAGCCCACCTTGCCACTGCCTTACTTGACTCTGTCATCGCGTCCGCGGACTTCCTGCGTCGTGAAGCGGGGGTCACGAGAAAGCCTGTGGTGCCATCTCAGATGGCAGCCGTGTTCGAGGTGTTCGTGATTGAAGAGCGGGAAGTCCAAGAAGATGAAGCAAGAGTCGCTTCGATCAAAGCGCTCAGTATCGCGGACGAGTACTACGCCCAGTACAGTGGCTCCGTGGAATTTCTCGTAGCACACTCGCGTTCGCTGGTATCGGTTCTGGATCATGACGAAGCATGGCGGAGCACGAATGCGCTCACAGCCTTCGAGAAGATCCTTGAGAACGCAAAAATCGGGAAAGACCCCGAGAGGGTGATGCTCCAAGAGCCCCCACTGTTTCTCCATTGGCTCGAAGTGGCCAGTCGATTTCTGCCCAGCAATTCTTACCAAGACGCCAAGGACGCTATTAGTGCGCTGTACTCGGATGCGGACTTTGGTGACGAGTGATGCTGGCAGAGCTGGGCATGAACCGTGGATGTGAAAAGCGACTTAAAGAGTCCGCTCGGCTGGCTAATCCCCCACAGGGTGTCCACTTTTGCGTAGGAAGTCCCGACCCGCTTTCGCGGGCCGTCCTGTGCATCGTTCTTGTGGAGACACTGTGTGTTGCGATCTATCCCGCACGCAAATGCTTGTACTCACCTTTCAGGGCATCGGCTTGTTGATACCACTTGGTGAAACGTTGCTTCTTCTGAGACATCTCTTCAAGCGCGGCCTTGAGGGAGTTCATGAAGTCTTTGAGCTCCAGTAGATCAGGGAAGTAGGTCTTCAGGAAAACACTTTCATCACCAGAGCCTTCGAGCTCAGAGGCCAGTGATTTACGCTGATTTTCAAGCGTTGTAACGAACAGCTCCAGTCCTTCCCTAAATTTCTTCTCTTTCTCGTAGCTCTGATATGTATCCCAAAGCTCAATGGCGACACCCAGCACCGCCAAGCCCCCATTGACGCCCTTTGCGAGGTTGTGTGCACCCCAAGGAGCAAACTTCAGGTTCTTGCTCAGATCAACGCCAACCTTCTTCCCCACTGACACAACTCCATCACGAAACATGAGGATGGACTTGTTGTTGATGACCTTGCCGTCCAGCAGGTATTTCACACCCTGTTCGCCCAATGAGGAGATGACGGTGTTGAAATGATTGATCTCACCAACGAAGCTTGCTTGCAAAGCCTCCATGTTGAGTTGGACAGTGCGCAGAACCTTGGCATATTCGTCCTGAAGCCTCATGCGAATAATGATGCCTTCTGCACCAACCTCCCGTTCAAAGAAGTTGGACCATGTCTGAAGATCTGCTCCCTTGGCTTGAAGGATCAAGTCAGGGTAGTAATCGATAAGGAAACGTCTGATCTGGCTTTCAGCTTGTTGCGCTTGACCAAACGCTTGGTCTAGTTGGCCACTGAGTTCTTGAACGGTGTCAGTAAGCCTATCCACTTCGGCATCGATCATCGCGCCACGCTCGATGGCCATTGGCAAATGCTTGCCCAGAACGTCTCCGATGATCGCGGTGCGTGTTTCAGCGACAAGCTTGTCAGTGCCACCGCTTGAATGGATCTTGTCCTCGGTGGCTTTCTGGAGCGTTTCGATGTGCGAAAGCTTGCGATACTGCTCCTCGTTCTCGATCCAGTAGTCGATACCTTGATTAAACGGATTGGCGGCCACAGCAACGATGCTCAGGGCGTTCACTTCTTGCTTAGGAAGGCCAACCAGCTCAACAAGACGTTGCCGAATACCTGTGGCTTTGACCTGCAAAGCGGCCTGGTACACCGTTTCATCTTCCAGATTGGCCACATCATCGAAGCGGCTCAAAACGAACACGGTGCGCGACAAAAGGCCCAACTCAAGGAACAGCCACTCCAGTTCTTCCTTGTGGCTTTCCTTGATAGGGTTGACCGGATCCATGACGTACAAAGCAAGATTGGCTTCGCTGACGTACTTTCTGGTGAGGTTCTTGAACGCTTCCCCATCAACTTTCCTTGAGCCATAAAGCCCAGGCGTGTCCACAAGCAGAAGGTTGTCACCTACTTCATATTCCAACACATCGTCTGTCGATTCTTCTTGGGAGATCTTCATGCCCTCGTCATCCAGACGGTTCAACCAGGCTGCGGCAATGGCTGTCTTGCCTTCTGAGAAGCCTCCCACCAAGGCAACCTTCAAGCGCTCACCTGAAACGGCATCAATGGCCGTTGTCAGTTTGTCTTCAAACGCTTTGTCCATCACCACACCGAAATCCTGCCCATCCTTGAGGAACGCAAGAAGATCCCGCAGCAAGCCGATGGCGTTGTCTTGTTGAGCTTTAAAACGATCAAGTGTTGTGTTCAACGTTGTCTCCCCTAAACCATTTCCGTTTCAATCTTAGTGATCAGCGCCTGCATACGGGTAGTGGACAGACGCAACACAGATGCCTGAAGCTTGATGTTCCTCAAGGGCGCGCCGAGTTGTTTCTTCACGTCGTTGCATGGTCCTTGAAGCGTGTCCAGTATGGATTTCCGGCCATCGTTGAGATCCTTCTTCAGTTCAGACACAGCCTTCGACAGGTTCTCATCCACGGCTTTGCGTTGCTGGGACTTCTTGAAATTGCTATCCACCAAAGCCCACAAAGCTTTGCCAAGGCTTATCACTAGACCCAAGACACTGAATGTAATGATGAGCCAACCTGCTGGGTTAGACACCAGAAGAGAAATGGTGCCGATTGTGGTCAGCACAAGTCCAAGCACGTTTACCCCATTATCCACCTTCAAGTTCAGTGAGAACTTCGGATCGACCTGGTCGTGCATCTGAGAGCCTGCGATTTCACCAAGCTCTTGGAGATGCTTTTGGAAGCGCTTGGCGGCCCTTGTGATGGTGTTTTGGAACTGTGTCATCGACGCTTTATATTTCTCCTCAACATCCTCTTTCAGGATACGGGAGTGATCTGACAGCATCGCTTCCATTTCTTTCTCCAGGTCGTCGTTCTTGGCTCCCTTCTCAATTAGGGCATAGACCTTTTTCCGCACACCTGTCTCAAGATCACGTATCACATTGATTGCGTCGTTTCGCAAACTGGATCCCAACTTGGAGACAGCAAGGTCCACCTGACCAAGGACAGCCTTGGTTTCAGTGATGACCTTCTTGGCGTGAGCTTCCATGCTGACCGCATGCCGCTCAAGCTCGCCTACAAAGTCCTGCAACGACTGATTTACCTTGTAAACGTTGGCCAGCTTGATCTTCCTTGGCGCATCAATGGCGATGCTTAGGAGATGATTGGCCAGGTCCGTGAAGCCACTTTTGTCAAGCACCACATCCTTGTCGAACTCCGACATGAAAAGCTTTCGGTCCGAGTTCTTGTCTTGTGTGCGCTTCGTCAGATTGACGAGGGCTTCAGAAGGTGCCAAACGATCAGCCAGCGCAAGAAAAGCTGGGTAGGCGCTTACAGGAAGGACACCCTTGAAGGTACTAGGCAGAGCTTCGCACAGTCCTTCATCCAGATCGGCGATACCGACTGCATCTCTCGTGAACAGGCTGGTCTTGCTCCGAAGAGGCAATGGGTGAGACACGCGCTTGTTGAAGACCGCCCACACTTCCGTTTGCGCACCCAGATGGGCCTTGATTTTCTCTAGGGTTCCCCGCTCCTTGTCGCCATGTTGCGGGCGAGCTGCTTTGCCAGTCACATAGAACACGGCATGAGCGGTTCTGACGGCACCTTCGATCTGGGGATTGACTTTGCCTTGGTCGCCTTCAATGCCCGGCACGTCCAGCAAATCGAATGATGTACCGTCAGCGGTAAAGGTATAGCGCTGATTGGCCAGGGTATAGTCAGGACTGCCGTCACCGATGATCGCTCCATCAGCGTGCTGAAGAAGCTGTGGCATAGCCGACAACCGGTGAGCCAAAGTGTCCTCGGCACTTGTAAACGCGGCTTCGGCGGCCAATTGCTCTTTCGATGCCTGCTGAAGCTCTTCCTGCTGACTTTGTTGCAAGGCAGTGATCCGGTCTTGTACTTCAAGACCAGGCTCAGGCGTCTTCTTGAGCTTGAGGAGATCGATGAGCTTTTCCCACCATGCGCGTGCTGAGCGGGAGGCTTCGGCTTGCTGGACCAGTTGGTCACGCTCCACCTCCAACGCTTTCAGCTGAGCGGGCCCGTCATATTCCAATGTCTGGATGCGGGTTTTGGCTTGCGTGATGGCGAGACGAGCGCTTTCAATGTCCTCACGGATAGCTTGGAGTGCAGTGTCATCTAGACCCAAAGAGGCTTTCAGAGCATCGAACTTGCGATGCTGTTCCACCTTGGTGGGTTCGCCAAAATAAAGACGCAGGCCTTCGATGATGGTGGACTTGCCGGCGTTGGTTTCACCGTACAGCGCCACGGTGAAAGCCTTCCAGTTGGCCGAAGCCTTAAGATCTTCTTGGTTGCGTGCGACCTTGGCATGCATCACGCTAAGGGCGGCAAGGATCTCGCTTTGCACAGCGACATCATCATCGTCGTCTGTTTCGACTTCTAGAGCACGAATAATATCCCGCACGCTATTGATGACATAGCTGTAGATATCTTCTGGTGAGGAAGCGTCAAGAAAAACCAACTCCCCCACCCCGTGACTTTTAACACCCATACGACACCAGCATGGCGTCGAAGTGACGGCAACCTTGAATACCCATTTTTCCCCTGTTCCTTAGACGCTTCTGTCAGCGCCTCCCTTCTGTTCCTGCTTACCCAACTTCTATCTCACCTTCGCATACCCAAGGTCTCGATCACGCCTGCCAACGAGTTGCGAAGCCAGCCAGGGGATCGCGTCATGAGGGGTTGGTGGCCACAGTGCGGGCACTTGTCGAAATATTCGCCAGGCATCAAGGCATCGCTTCGGGGCGCAACATACTTGCTCCACTTGCAAGCAGAGCACTCATAGACCATCGGTTGAGGCTTGATCGGCACGTCACGTATCCCCTTGTGTGCTTCCTTCCCCTTGCTTGGATCGTCTGGAGCTAGCAGCTTAAAGCCATCCAAAGTATACGCAATGCCTATCCTCGGAAGCGGGTGTTCATGGGTGGACGCCAGACGCAAAGCGGTGCCCTAGAGCGTCAGCCAGTGACCTTCATGCGCACCTTGACCATGCCTTCGATGTCCTGTCGTGATTGGCTGGCAAGGTCCCAGCTGTACATCACCCCTGTAATGACACCCTTGTAATGACCCTCATTGAGAAGGAGAATTTCGAGACATGTCCGGCAAGGAGGGATAGAAGATGCTCCAGCACATTGACATCCCATCCGTGGTGCTGGTTTTTCTCACTCTGGGCGTGTGCGCGCTTGGTCTGCTTTATGCAAGAGCCGAGAGTGTTGACGAAGATCAGCCGCACAAGCCCGAGTGACGCTCGGGTATCAATCTCCCGCCGCGTGTGGGGCAGTCAACCTTTTGATTTGGTGCCTCTGGGTATTTCGGCTGCAAGGCTGGCTGTGGCAGACTGGATCCAACACCAGTTTTCGGAGCCCACCGTGTCTTCACCTTCGTTCCTCAGCACCTTTTACGATGACATGCGAAAAGCACCGATCGGTTACTTCGCCCCGCTGCGCCCCCGAGTGTGGCGATTCGTAGCGCGTGCCTGGCGCAGTTCGGGTTGGCTGGTGGGTCTTGGAGCCCTATTTGAAGCGGCCCAGCTACTCATGGACGGCCGCTTGGACACGTCCGGGCGTGAACTTCACCGATAGCCCGGATCGCCTTGTGCGCCCGGCAACATCACTCCAATAGCGGACAGGAGACAAGGAGATGCAGATGACGGAGCTGGCCCTTCTTGCAGCCATGATCATTTTCGCACCGCTGACGCTCACGGTGATCGTGTGGTTCCTGGTCCATCGGCAGAATCAGCGCGTGTTGGCGGACCGGGCTGACAGGAGCTTGCAAGCGATGCTGCACGCCGGGAGTTTTCTGAGCGCTTTGGCCGAAGACGCCTCAGTGCCCGAAGTGCAGCGCCGACGCGCACAGAACCTGGCGCGTGACTATCCGAGTGGCGATCAACTGAGGGTATTCGCCGAAAGCCTGCTGGACGATCTGAGGCGCGGAACCCGGCAGCCGTCGCAACGATGAGCGCCTCGCCTAGGTCGTGAGTGGTCGCTACAGCCGACTTCTTATGCATTTCTGAATGTAGCTAGCTTGGCCAACGCCTCCTGGCTGGGCCTGGCATCGCTGTGGACCACCTCGAAAGCAAGAAACCCCCGGCCGAAGCCGGGGGTGTTTGCATTGAGGACTGCCGCCTATCCGGGGGCTCCTCCTAGGCCCCAACGGTGTCTGGGACCATGACCAAGCAACTTGGCGTTGCCTACCAATTGGACCTACCAGGTCCGAGAACAGCACGCTGTCCTCCTTCGTATATCCGGCTAGGGTGCCAACCCGTGCCTTACCTCCCGCCCAGGGCCAACCGGGCGGGCAATGTCACTGCAACGCATTGCCATGTGTTGCCGCCAGCTTTCCTACCCGCACTTGGCGGATCAGCATTGGACCATCCGACTCAGCCCACTGCTGGCTCGTACTCACCAGCTCTCCCACGCTTGTGCCGTCCCCTGGTGCCACCCAGGATCAAAGGCCGTCAGCGCTTCCCAACTTAGACATCAGCTACTTCACTCACGTAGCGGTCGGCTCCGCATGTCACAGCGACCTCAGAGGTCTCACCCTTTCGGGCTTTCAGGGGGAAAATCTTCCAAAAAGCCTCCCTTACCCATGCCACGCATCCACGCCTCATCGGTTCCACCGCACCCGTTTCCGGGCTTCTCATGAGTTCTCCACACCGACCTACACAGGACGCACCCCATGTGGCCTAGCGTTAGTTGATTGAGCTATCCAGCGAGCCGACCAGGTTGCCCCGATCGGTCCCAGCGAGTCCAGGTTTCCCCTCATCGCCCTGCGCCGTTTCCGACGCCTCAGCAGCCTGCAACTGGAGCACAGGTTCGACCCTTCCGAGCCGCCCCTGGGAGGGACTTCCACCCTCTTTCACTGATACCAGGATCGCTGAGCCATTTCCTGCTCAGGTCCGTTTCGTTGTCGCCCATGATTGCCACGGGCATTGCGCCCCGCTTAGCCCGCTACGGCCGGATTGGGTCGAAGGTGGCATTTCAGCCACCAGCGCCCTTCGTAGTCGCGCCAGCCCTATTAGAGGCACGCGACTTCAGCAACACCCTGGACCAATTGGCGGTAGATCCAGGCGGCACTACGAAGGGGCTTGGCCGCCCAGTTCGTAGTAGATGAGGGGTGGCGGCCCCATGCAGTGACGGTCAGATATGTCGGGCCCGCCCTGGAACTCTTGTTGCACTGTTTTAGAACAGCAGTCCGTGAAGGTTGGTGCTTTAGATCAGACCGCCAATGTGAGTGCAAAGGATGGTGATCTTGAACTGGGCTGTGCTGCGCCACAAAAAGTTGCTTCCGACCTTCTAAACGTGAACTATGCTCGTGATTGGGGTTTCGCAACAAATGAGACTGGGATGAGTTGTCATCACTGAAGTCCCACCGAGACTGGGTTCCGACTTTGGAGTGAAGCCTTGGCTAAAAACTTGAAACCGCGGCGATCTAGGAGCACCAATAGACGGTCCTCCTCGTTGAAACAAAGAACAGAGCAAGTTCTTTTCCGCACCGCGCCTGGCACATCAAATATCACAATTACGCTGGATCCAACTACAGGCCGAATTGCCTCTGAAGTGGCGTGCGAGTTCTCTTACGCTGAAGTCACTTACGACAGAGAAAATCCAAAGAAAAGCCCAAAGGTCGTTGCGCGAATCTTTGGCGACGAGCAAAAGGGGCTCTTGGATGTTGACCAGGCCCTTCTTGAGCTGGGTAAAACGGTCGCAATTGATACGAACACAATCAACTTTGAAGGTCGACGCCGCTCCGTGGTTGGCATCGTGCTGTACGGCCGATCCGGCGTATATGCGAGTCCTTACTGTATTGAGCTTGCCGACTTGCGAGACGAGTTCGAAGAGCGTATCGGGTGGATGGTCGCCTTAAATCAGCTCGCTGTTGACGGCTTCATCCGCCCCGGAGAGCCTGTCGGCCTGGTCGTTGATGCCAACTTGGGTGATCTCGTGGCCATCAACAGGCGGGAGCAGGGCCTGATGGGCAACCAGATGCTCGCTGATGGCTGGACGATGAGCTATGCCAGCGCTGATGCGGGCGGCACACTCCTATCGACGGAATTGATCAAAGCGGCTGACCGTGCGTCATCTCTACTCACGCGTTTGTTGGTCGAAACAGACTCGCCGATGCCCGACGCTCCTCCAGAAGGAGCTCTATGGGGTACGCAGAAAGTTATGATGTTCAAGAATTCGTTCAAGAGTTGGGCCGAGTTGGATGCAATCCAGCCCGAAACCCGCAAAGGAAGCAGGTGAGATACGGAGGTCCCATCGGCTTCCTGCTCGAAAAACGGGAAGATTAATATTGTTCTGTCTCGCTTCGAGAGCTCCACTATTATTGTGTCCCATGTCATCCCAAGCACAGCCACTACTCTCTGCGCTCTCGTCTGAGCAAACAATTATCTGCACCTCGCTTCCGGTTGCAATGCAGCGCGTCACCGATGCGATCAATGGGGGTTACGGGTTCGCCGTTCAGGGAACTCTATCGCTACAGAAAGGACCATCTTTCATTGAGAAGCTTCAGCACCGATATCCTGGCCTGAAGAGGGACCGCAAATATGCCTATCGTCAGCGGCAAGCTTCCAGGGCAAGGCACAAGTTGGTGTGCTTCGCTAACCGATCGGGCTCAGAACTGCTGTTCGTCTTGCTGACTGATGTGCCCGACACATGCGAACAATGGATCTCGGTTACGGATCGGCGTGCTCGTGTCCGGTTCTATGAATATGAAGCCGTCCGTTCGACCAAAGCTGGCTCTGGAGTGGTTTGGACGTGGCAGATCAGCGCAGACGCCTTTGCCAAAGGCGTAGCGCTTATGCGGGCAACAGTTCGCAGAAGGGAGGAGGAGGCACTCCAACTTCTGATCGACCGAACACGGACTTGGCCAGGTTTCTACCGCGTCCGCGCGCAGCGAGAGGAGCTGCGCAAAAAGATCACCGGAGAGTGGGTGAGGACAATGCCGAAAGGAGGATCGCTGCCGGTCTGGCCTAGGCTCGGATACGTCCGCCGGTTGCGGACGCGATAATTGGATGAAAAGGGTGCACATTTGGCCCTAATGTGTATTCTTTTTGCGTGCGACCGGAGCCTGAGCGAGTCGAATGTGTATCCTTTTTGCCTAATGTGTATCCTTTTTTACAAAAGTGTACGGTTTTTCGGAGGTTAGGCCGGCAGCCCTACGTTGTCAGTTAGTAATCACCTGAACAGGTCCAGCCCCAGACGTGGCGCTACCATGGCTCCCCCGGCCCCGGAGGATCAAATGGAGACATTGCCGAAACTGATTGAACGGCTGGATGCCCTTGAGGCACAGCTGCCTGAGCTCATCGAGAAGAACCCGGACCCTGCACGCTTCTGGGCGACATTCATCCCGCCGGCCGATGCCATCCAAGACCAGGCCGGACCACACCGGGCGCATGTCGAGCGACGCATCGCCGACATGCTCGCTCATCACGGGCGCTACATTACTTTGGCCCCCATCGATGAGGTGCCCTGACCATGTGCTATTCGGCCCAAGTGTGGGCGGACTACGACTCACTCGTGCCCAACTACGGCGCGGATATCGACATTTGCACCTTCGTTGAGCTCTACATTCGGCGGCAGGAAGACCAGAGCTGAAGACTCCGCGGGCTATGGATCGTTCGTTCCAAGCGAAGTCTGGGCCCGAGCACGCGAAGATTCAGGGCTTGGTAGCCGAGATTCACGCTCAGGAAATCGGCCAGATGGAGCAGGAGCTTTTCAAGCAGACCAAGCGCTGGCTGATGCCAAGCGAAAGCTTTTGACCAAGCCCACGAAGGCGGCTGAAAAAGATACCGAAGTGGCGCCGCGCAAGATCGAGCAAATCAAGGATCGGCTCGCCAACCTCAAACGCAAGGACGAGCGCCCCAGCGACCACAGGATTTTCCCGGACATGTATGCACCTGTCATGGTGTGGGAGGAAGGCAAGCGGGTGATAAAGCCCATGCGCTACCAGTGCCGGCCCGTAATCGACAGGGAACGTGCGTCCGCAGGGCGGCCACAAGGGCAAATGGCAGGCCATTATCCCGAGCGGCGGAGATCCCGGGCTAGCGTTTCCGCAAATACTGCCAGCTGGTCCCCCTGCGGGTACGACTTGGCAAGCTGCTCCGCGCGACTCCTCCAGCTCTCTGGTACAGAGTCGTCTTTCACCAGCTCCCCAAGGAACTCACCTGCCTCGAGCATCGACTGCACTCTCTCGTCTGCTTGATCAGCCAAGACACGACGATTCTGGCGAAACGCCCAGGCCGCCACGATCACGGCGAGAAGTGCGACACCTCCGATGAACACGCCGGCGAATACCAAAGTATCCCAGACATTGCCCATATAGCCTCCTTTGAACCCCTCTGCAGCCGGCTTGCGTTTAGACCGGCCGGCCTTCTAGCTGGTCCAATCTGCCATCCATCGCCAGGTCCGGCCCATCTACCAGGAGAGCCATCAGGGCCGCCCGCCTCCCGATTCGCGCCGAATACGCCCGACATAGCGCCACACCTTCGGCCTGAGGGGAGCGAAGTAGCCAACGAAGGCCCTGCGCATTTCGCGCCAAAAGAAGTGGAGAAGCTAGTAGACACGCACTGCTCCAAGATCGCGATCCCGTCTAGACTGCCACAGATGTCGCCAACTTCTCCTACCCCCCAGACCGGTCATAACGCGCTACCCGAGCTTCTTGGCCAAGTCTTCGGCCCTTGGGTGGTAGTACCTCATTAACATCCTTGGATCCTTATGGCCGGTGACCTTGGCGAGCTCATGCAGCTGGTACACCGCTGCCATTCTTGAAGTTGCTTCATGCCGAAGATCGTGAAAGCAAAGGTCTGTCAAAAAGTGCGGGTCGGGCTTACGGTCACTCTCGATGCAATCTGCTTCGTATGTTTGGCGGGCTCTCGCAACTGCACGCTCGAACGCTCTGGTCACCGCGTCACCGCGAATAGTAAAGACAGGCCCCCGAAGGGCTCCAGGGGTAGCAGGGTCTCCGTGCCGTTGCTTGAGTTCTGCAAGTACAGCGACGGCGGCCTTGGACAGCGGCACGTCGCGCGCACTCCCGTTCTTAGTGTTGGGAAGGTGTGCGACCTGTCTCTCAAGATCAATATGCTCCCAGCACAAACTCATGATCTCACCACGGCGCATCGCGGACTCGACCGCCAGTCGAATGATAGCCGGGAGTACACGCGACCCCGTTGCCGCGACCACCATATCCAGCTCAGTGGCATCACCATTGCCATCCCTAGCCGCTATCGCAGCTATTCGCCTGGTCCGCGAGTTATTCAAGGTGGGCTTTCTAATCAACGAAACAGGGTTGGCCAAGCTCTCCATCCCCCACTCGCGGCGAGCGACATTGAACAGATGGGACAGCACGGACAGCCGGCGCACGACAGTGGCAGGCTCGTAGCTGCGTAGCCAATGGTCGCGGAGCTGAGCCAGATCAACGCCGCGGATATGGGCAACCGTTCTCTTGGCAAGATCCGTCTCTCGCCACGCGCCCAGCACCGAGATCTCCTGGACCCGGCCCTTCTTTGCCGGCACAACTTCCTTCTCGTACCGGTCTAGAAGTTCCAGCAGAGTTGTTGACTCTGCTTCGCTGCGGGAAAGCCAAACGCCCCTCGCCATCTCTGACTCGATCATCTGGCCCCAAGCTTCTGCTTCTGCTCTTTTGGCGAACGTCTTGGACTGTGCGGGATAGCCCCGCCGACGTATCTGAACCTGCCATTGATCATCCCCGCGCTTCCGAATCGCCGCCATTGAGAGTCCCCGCCTAAGTGTGCCCTCATTGTGACAAACAATCCGTAAAATCAAAAATAACCTAGGTTGTACAGCACTTTACGCCAACTATCCTTAGCGTTCGCAACGCGAAGGTCGGGAGTTCGATCCTCCTCCGCTCCACCATTTCCACTGCGTTCGAACCCGGACGCATTCGGCCCATGCAGATCAAGCACGCACGCAGTTTGCTGTTGCCGGGCACCTGCTGAATCGCCCCATCCCGCCCTTTCATCCCGTCCTTCCGCCACTTCGGTCGCAGCTGCGACGGTGTTCGCCAACGCGGTTGGGAAACTCTCCGCTCCATGCGAAAATGGCGCGATCATGGCCCCGTAGCTCAGCTGGATAGAGCGTTCCCCTCCTAAGGGAAAGGTCGCACGTTCGAATCGTGCCGGGGTCGCCAATCCACGGATCCGGTCGCCGCCAAGGCTGTTGCAGCCGCCCGCCTCGTGCGCGGGGCAGGCCCACAGGTCGCGCCGCTTCAACCCTCTACCCTCCAGGAGTTGTCCAATGCCCCATCCCGTCCTCACCGCCCTCGGCCTGACTGATACCGAATCCGGCACCTATCTCGGCCGTGGTGAATGGTCGCAGGCGTCTGGCGCCGGCGTGATCGAGCCGGTCAATCCAAGCAACGGCGAGGTGCTGGCGAAGGTGCAGGCAACCACCGCCGAGGATTACGAGACCATCGTCAAACGCGCCCAGGAGTCCTTCCAGGTCTGGCGCACCACCCCGGCTCCCCGCCGCGGTGAAGCGATCCGCCTGTGTGCCAACGCCCTGCGCGAACACAAGGACGCCCTGGGTTCGCTGGTTGCCCTGGAAATGGGCAAGTCCAAGCCGGAGGGCGACGGCGAAGTACAGGAAATGATCGACATCGGCGACTTCGCCGTTGGCCTGTCCCGCCAGCTCTACGGCCTGACCATGCACTCCGAGCGCCCGGGCCACCGCATGTACGAGCAGTGGCACCCGCTTGGCCTGGTGGGCATCATCAGCGCGTTCAACTTCCCGGTCGCGGTGTGGTCGTGGAACGCTTTCGTGGCCGCCGTCTGCGGCGACATCTGCATCTGGAAGCCCTCGCCGAAGACCCCGCTGTCGGCGATCGCCTCGATGAAGATCTGCAACGAGGCCCTGCGCGAAGCAGGCTTCCCCGACATCTTCTTCCTGATCAACGACGCCGGCACCGAGCTGGCCGAGAAGTTCGTTGACGACAAGCGCATCCCGCTGATCAGCTTCACCGGTTCCACCAAGGTGGGCCGCACCGTGGGCGAGCGCCTGGCCAAGCGCCTGGGCCGTTCGCTGCTGGAACTGGGCGGCAACAACGCCATGATCGTCGACGAGAGCGCCGACCTGAAGCTGGCAATCCCGGCCATCGTGTTCGGCGCGGTCGGTACCGCCGGCCAGCGCTGCACCAGCACCCGCCGCGTGTTCGTGCACGAGTCGATCCACGACGATGTTCTGGAGAAGCTGGTCGCCGGCTACAAGCAGGTGGAAAAGAAGATCGGTGACCCGACCGACCCGGCCAACCTGATGGGTCCGCTCAACAGCGCAGAAGGCGTGCAGGGCTACCTGGCCGCAATCGAGAAGGCCAAGGCTTCGGGCGGCACGGTTGCCACCGGCGGCCAGGCGTTGACCGACCGCAAGGGCAACTTCGTCCTGCCCACCATCATCACCGACCTGTCGGCTGATGCTGAAATCGTCCAGACCGAGACCTTCGCCCCGATCCTCTACGTGATGAAGTTCAAGGAGCTTGAAGAAGCCATCCACATGCAGAACGACGTGCCGCAGGGCCTGTCGTCGTCGATCTTCACCCAGAACCTGAAGGCTGCGGAAAAGTTCCTGTCCGCTGCCGGCTCGGACTGCGGCATCGCCAACGTCAACATCGGCACTTCCGGTGCCGAGATCGGTGGCGCTTTCGGTGGCGAGAAGGAAACCGGTGGCGGCCGCGAGTCGGGCTCGGACGCATGGCGTGCCTACATGCGTCGCCAGACCAACACCATCAACTACTCCGATGAAATGCCGCTGGCCCAGGGCATCAAGTTCGAGCTGTAACCGAACGGCGCGCGGCTTCCGGGCCGCGCGCCGTCCTTTTCCTGTCAATGCAGGGCCTTGCCCATGAGCGTCCCGCCCCGGCAGTACAGCGTCCTGGCCGTCATCAGCCTGGTCAGCGGCATCCTTGGGGTGTTTCCAATTCCCGTGCTGGCCAGCGTGATCGCGGTTGTCACCGGACATCTGGCCCGGACCGAAATCCGCCGGGCCCCGGAACGCTTTGACGGTGACGGCATGGCCGTTGCCGGCCTGGTGCTGGGCTACCTCATGATCGCCCTGTGGACCCTCGGCATCCTGGTGATTTTCGGCCTGCTGGGCAGCGCGATCCTGTTCGGGATGGCCAGCTGACATGTATCCCCTTCTGAGACCCCTGCTGTTCCGCGTGGATGCCGAAAAGGCCCATGGCCTTGGCCTGTCAGCCCTGCAGGCGGCATGGCGTTGCGGCGCAGGGCCGCTGCTTGCCCGCCGCAGCCCGGACATGCCGGTGCAGGCTTTTGGCCTGCAGTTCCCCAATCCGGTTGGTCTGGCCGCAGGGCTCGACAAGAACGGCGCCCATATCGATGCCCTGTTCGCGCTGGGATTCGGATCCGTGGAGGTCGGCACGGTGACGCCCAAGCCGCAGGAAGGCAATCCAAAACCGCGGATGTTCCGCCTGCCCCGGCACCGCGCAGTCATCAACCGCCTGGGCTTCAACAACGCCGGCGTCGATGCGCTGGTCCGCAACGTGGAGCGCGCGCGCCGCAGCGGGCCCGGCATGCTGGGCATCAACATCGGCAAGAACAAGGACACGCCGAACGAGTCGGCGCACCTGGATTATGTGCACTGCATGGAGCGGGTGTACCCACTGGCCGACTACCTCACCGTCAATATCTCCTCGCCCAATACCGCGGGCCTGCGCGAGCTGCAGGAAGAACAGGCGCTGCGGCACCTGATCGGCCACCTGCGCGAGGCGCAGGAGCGGCTGGGCGCCCGGCACGGCAAGCGGGTGCCCATGCTGGTCAAGGTGGCGCCGGACCTGGACGACGATGACGTGGAAGCCGCCTCGCGCGTGCTCTCCGAGCTGCAGGTGGACGGCGTGATTGCCACCAACACCACCATCTCCCGGATCGAGGTCAAGGACGATCCGCACGCCGGACAGAGCGGGGGCCTGTCCGGCGCACCGCTGATGGCCAAGTCCACCACCGTGCTGCGCATGCTGCGCACGCGGCTGCCGTCTTCCATCCCCCTTGTGGGGGTGGGCGGGATCCTGTCCGGCGCCGACGCGGTGCAGAAAGTCGCCGCGGGCGCCACCCTGGTGCAGTGCTATACGGGCCTGGTCTATCGCGGCCCTGCCCTGATCGGAGAGTGCGTGGAAGCAATCCGGCGGCGCCGGGAAGCGCCCAGCCGCGGTCCCCTGCCACCCCTGTGAGGGATCGATGAGTCCTGCCTGGCGATTGGCTGAGCGCGCACCGCTGCGCGCCCGCAACACCTTTGGCGTGCAGGCGCATGCCGACCTGCTGCTGGAAGTGCGGGACGCGGCCGCCCTGCCGGAGCTGTTCACCAATGCCGCGCTGCGCGAGGGCCCGGTGCTGGTACTGGGCGGCGGCAGCAACCTGCTCTTCGCCGCTGATCCGCCCGGTGTGGTCCTGACCCTCACTGGCCAGGACATCCACATCACCGATGACGATGGCGACGCCGTGCTGGTCCGTGCAGAGGCCGGCGTGGAATGGCACGATTTGGTGCTCTGGACCCTGGGCCACGGCCTGGCGGGCCTGGAGAACCTGGCGCTGATCCCGGGCACGGTGGGGGCTGCCCCGATCCAGAACATCGGCGCCTACGGCGTGGAAGCGGGCGAGCACATCCATGCGGTGGAAGCCTTCGACCGCGACACCGGCAGCCTCCTGCAGCTGAGCGGCGCCGAATGCGGCTTCGCCTACCGCGACAGCCGCTTCAAGCGCGAAGCGGGACGCTGGGTGATCACCGCGGTGACTTTCCAGCTGTCGCGCACGGCAGACCTGCGGTTGGGCTATGCCGGCATCAGCGGCGAACTGGACCGCGCCGGCATCACCGCACCCACGGCTTCACAGGTGGCCGAGGCGGTGTGCCGGGTCCGACGCAGCAAGCTGCCCGATCCCGCCGTGCAGGGCAATGCCGGCAGCTTCTTCAAGAACCCGATCGTGCCAGCGGTACTGGCCGAAGAGCTGCTGCAGCTGCATCCCCAGCTGCCGATTTTCCCGGGCGCTGATGCGGACAGCCGCAAGCTGTCGGCCGCCTGGCTGATTGACGCCTGCGGCTGGAAGGGTCACCGGGATGGAGACGCAGCCGTCTCCGATCGGCACGCCCTGGTGCTGGTCAACCACGGTGATGCCACGGGCGGTCAGCTATTGGCGTTGGCACGACGCATTGCCGCTTCGGTCAACGAACGCTTCGGGGTGATGCTGGAGCCCGAGCCGCGGATCATCGGAGCGGACTGGTGAGCCGTCCGGTACCGGTGCAGGCGGCCCTGCTGATGCTCTCCAGCACGGTGCTGTTCGCGCTGATGGTGCTGACGATCCGACTGGCCTCCGAACAGCTGCACGCGTTCGAAGTGGCGTTTTTCCGCTCCTTCTTCGGCATGCTCGCCGCCCTGCCGCTGCTGCGGCTGCACGGCATCGGGCTGCTGCGCACCACCCAGCTGCCGCGCTACGTGTTCCGCTGCGTGCTCGGCACCCTGGCCATGCTGTGCGGCTTCTGGGCGATCGCCAACCTGCCGCTGGCCCACGCGGTATCGCTGTCGTACTCCTCGCCGCTGTTCGTGACCATCGCCGCCGCGCTGTGGCTGGGCGAGCAGGTGCGCGCCCGGCGCTGGAGCGCGGTGCTGGCCGGGTTCATCGGCGTGCTGGTGATCGTACGGCCGGGCTCGGACGGCTTCAGCTGGGGCAGCATGGTGGCGGTCACCGGCGCGGTCATCAGCGCCGCAGTGGCAATCCAGATCAAGCAGCTCACCCGCAGCGAGCCGGCTGACCGTGTGGTGCTGTGGACCACCATCCTGTGGGTGCCGATGTCGCTGCTGCCGGCGCTGGCGGTGTGGCAGGGGCCACAGGGCATCACCTGGCTATGGGTGATCGCGGCCGGCGTGCTGGGCACTGCCGGGCACATGTTCTGGACCCGCGCGCTGAACATCGGCGATGTGAGCGCACTGTCGCCGATCAGCTTCCTGCAGCTGCCAATCGTGGCCCTGCTCGGCTGGCTGCTGTTTGCCGAGGCGCTGGATGGATGGACCATCGCCGGCGCGGCGATCATTCTGGCCGCCAACGGCTACATCGCCCACCGCGAGGCGGTGATCGCCCGACGCGAACGGCGTCAGGTGACCGGCGCCACGCCGGCGGCCAACAAGCCGCCGGAATAGGACCGCAAACAGACGGGCGATAACGCCGGCGCCGCGAGGAGCCGCGATGGGCGCCGATTCAGTCCGTTGCCGCCGTGCCCGCGGTGCCGTAGTGGCGATCCACGTAGCTGTCGATCAGGCCAACGAACTCCCCGGCAATGCCCTCACCACGCAGGGTGACGGTTTTCTTGCCGTCCTCGAACACCGGCGCGGCCGGCGCCTCCCCGGTGCCCGGCAGGGAAATCCCGATATTGGCGTGACGTGATTCACCCGGCCCGTTCACAATGCAGCCCATCACCGCCAGGGTCATGTTCTCCGCGCCCGGATGGCTGATCTTCCACTCCGGCATCTTGGCCCGCACGTGCTCCTGCACCACCTGGGCCAGCTCCTGGAAGAACTCGCTGGTGGTGCGCCCGCAGCCCGGACAAGCGGTGACCATCGGGGTGAAGGCCCGCAGTCCCAGCGTCTGCAGCAGCTCCTGGGCCACCACCACCTCGGTGGTACGGGCCTGTCCCGGCTCTGGCGTGAGCGAGATGCGGATGGTGTCGCCGATGCCTTCCTGCATCAGCACCGCCAGCGCGGCGCTGGAAGCGACGATGCCCTTGCTGCCGATCCCGGCCTCGGTCAGGCCCAGGTGCAGGGCGAAGTCAGAGCGTGCCGCGAGGTCGCGGTACACCGCGATCAGTTCCTGCACACCGCTGACCTTGGCGCTGAGCACGATGTTCTCGTGCGCCAGGCCGAGCTCCACTGCCCGCTCGGCCGAGTCCAGTGCCGAACGGATCAGCGCCTCGCGCAGTACCCGCCCGGCGTCCCAGGGCTCGGCGCGCTTTGCGTTCTCATCCATCAGCACCGCGGCCAGCGACTGGTCCAGCGACCCCCAGTTCGCGCCGATGCGCACCGGCTTGCCGTAGCGGATGGCGAATTCAATCAGCTGGGCGAACTGGGTGTCGCGCTTCTTGCCGAAGCCGACGTTGCCGGGGTTGATCCGGTACTTGGCCAGCGCCTCGGCGCAGGCCGGCTCGGCCGCCAGCAGCTGGTGGCCGTTGTAGTGGAAGTCGCCAATGATCGGCACTTCCAGCCCCTGCATGGCCAGGCGCTCCACGATCCGCGGCACGGCGGCCGCGGACTCGGGATTGTTCACAGTGATCCGCACCAGCTCCGAGCCGGCGCGCCACAGTTCGGCGATCTGCTTCGCGGTACCCGCCACATTGGCGGTGTCGGTATTGGTCATCGACTGCACCACCACCGGAGCGTCGCCGCCGACAAGGACGTTGCCAATACGCACCTGACGCGTGGCACGGCGCGGCGCCGGTCCGTAGGCGGGCGCCGGATCGGCGTGGCAGGGGGGAATGGATTCAGGCTGAGCGGACATGGCGGCATTTTACCGGGCGCAGCCCAACCGCGCATGACGCCGGGTGGCCGGCCGGGCGGGACCGGCCCGGCCCCGTCCCTGCGGGCACATTAGTGGCCGTGGCCGTCCCCGTGATCGTCGCCATGGGCGTGGTCGTGCGATTCTGCCGCACCATCGACCGGGCGCACGTTGAAGACCACCGGCACCTCGCCTGCGCGCTCGAACACCAGCGTCGCCTCCAGCTGCTGGCCGGCAGCCAGGCCCTCGCGCGGCTCCATCAGCATCAGGTGGTAGCCACCCGGCATCAGCTCCACATGGCCGGCGGCCGGCACTTCCAGCCCGCCCTCCACTTCACGCATGCGCATGATCCCGTCCACTTCTTCCATTTCGTGGATCTCGACCCGTGTCGCGGCTTGCGTTTCCACTGCCAGCAGCCGGTCGGCTTCTGCACCGGGATTGTCGATGCGCACGTAGCCCGCGGCGACCCGGGCGGACGGAGGCGGCTGCCGCACCCAGGGCTCCTGGATCGAGATTTCCTGCGATTGCACCCTGGCAGTCGTTTCCACAGAGGTCCCCGCATCTTCTTCGACCGCCTGGGGAGCTGGGCTGCAGGCGGTGATAGCCAGGGCGATCAGGCTGCACTTCAGGGCTGGCGCGATACGTTTCATGCATGGTCTTCCCGGATTGGCTGTGTCGGCATTGTAGGGAAGGCAGCAAGCGGCCGGGCCCCTGCCCCGACCGGCGCGATATCCTGTGCGGATGAATGATGCGGTCACCGGCGAAATCCTTACCCCTTCACAGCTCAACACCCTCGCGCGCAGCCTGCTGGAAGACACATTCCCGCTGGTGCTGGTGGAGGGCGAGCTGGGCAACGTGGCGCGGCCGGCGTCCGGGCACCTGTATTTCACCCTCAAGGATGCGCGCGCGCAGGTGCGCTGCGCGATGTTTCGGCCCAAGAGCACGTGGCTGAAGTTCCAGCCGCGGGAAGGACTCAAGGTGCTGGCCCGCGGGCGGCTGACGCTGTACGAGGCCCGGGGCGACTACCAACTGGTGATCGACTCGCTGGAGGAAGCCGGTGAAGGCGCGCTGAGGCGCGCGTTCGAGGAGCTGAAGGCCAGGCTGCAGGCCGAAGGCCTGTTCGACCCGGAGCGCAAGCGCCCCCTGCCCGCGCTCGTACAGCGGCTGGCGGTGATCACCTCCCCCAGCGGCGCTGCGGTGCGCGACGTGCTCAGCGTCATCGGTCGGCGCTTCCCGCTGCTGGAGGTCGATGTGCTGCCGGTACCCGTACAGGGGGAAGGCGCCGCTGCGCAGATCACCGCCATGCTGCAGCGCGCCGGAGCCAGCGGCCGTTATGACGCCCTGCTGCTGACCCGCGGCGGCGGCTCGCTGGAAGACCTGTGGGCGTTCAACGATGAAGGCCTGGCCCGCGCGGTGGCCGCATCTCCGGTCCCGGTAGTGGCGGCGATCGGCCACGAAACCGACTTCAGCCTGGCCGAGTTCGCTGCCGACCTGAGAGCCCCCACTCCTTCGGCAGCGGCCGAACTGCTGGTGCCCGACCGCACCGATCTGCTGGCCGGCCTGCGCGCCCAGCACCGGCGCCTGGTCACCCTTGGCACGCACCAGCTGCGCCAGGCCGCCCAGCGGGCGGACCGTGCTGCCCTGCGCCTGCACGCACTGCGTCCACAGGCGCGACTGGATGCGCTGCGCCAGCGCAAGCAGCAGGCGCTGCGCCGGCTGCAGTCGGCCTTCGCCATCCAGCAGGAGCGTCGACAGGCCGCGCTGCGCCACGCCCAGGGGGTGCTGCGCGCGCAGTCGCCCAACCGCCAGCTGGACATGCTGGGCGCGCGGCTGCAGGAACTCGAACCGCGCCTGCACGCCATCCTGCCCCGTCGCCTGCGGCACGAATCCCTGCGCCTGTCGGGCGTTGCCCGTGCGCTTGAAGCAGTCAGCCCCCTGGCCACGGTGGCCCGCGGCTACGCGATCGTGCGCCGCGAAGACGGCCAGGTTGTCCGCAGTGTCAGTGACGTGCAGTCCGGCGAGCGCGTGAGCGCCCGCCTGCAGAACGGCGAGCTCCACCTCGAAGTCATGTAGGAGCGCGCCATGCGCGCGAAACCGCGTGAATCCGGATTCGCAGCGGGGCTTCGGATTCTGTGTCGTTGACGGAGCTTTGGCAGTTGCCAGATGTCACGCGGCTTCGCGCGCATGGCGCGCTCCTACAAAAAGGGCCGTCGCCTGGTGATCACGGAACGCGGCTTATGGTCGGGGTTTCTCAACGGGACCATCCCCATGGCCAAAGCCTCCGACCTGTTCGTCGCCGCGCTGGAAGCAGAAGGGATCGAATATATGTTCGGGATACCGGGTGAGGAAAATCTCGACCTGATCGAATCCCTGCGCGAGTCGAAGATCCAGCTGGTGTTGACCCGCCACGAACAGGCCGCCGGTTTCATGGCCGCCACCGTGGGACGCCTGACCGGCACGGCCGGTGCCTGCCTGGCCACGCTGGGCCCCGGCGCCGCCAACCTGGTCACCGCCGCCGCCTATGCCCAGCTTGGCGCCATGCCGATGCTGATGATCACCGGCCAGAAGCCGATCCGCAGCAGCCGCCAGGGCCACTTCCAGATCGTGGACGTGGTGGCGATGATGAGGCCGCTGACCAAGTTCACCCGTCAGCTTGTTTCAGCCGACATCATTCCCGCCCGGGTGCGCGAGGCGGTCCGGCGCGCGGAGGAGGAGCGTCCCGGCGCGGCCCATCTGGAGCTGCCGCAGGACGTTGCCGGCGATCAGACCGATGCCCGTCTGATCCCGCCATCGCATTCGCGCCGGCCGCTGGCCGAACACAAGGCGATCGAGCGCGCTGCAGCGGCAATCCGCGACGCCCGGCACCCGCTGCTGATGGTCGGCGCCGGCGCCAACCGCAAGACCACCGCGCGCACGCTTGCCGCCTTCATCGACAAGCTGGGCATCCCGTTCTTCAGCACCCAGATGGGCAAGGGCGTGCTGGATGAAACCGGGCCGCTGTGGATGGGCACGGCGGCGCTGTCCGACGGCGACTTCGTCCACCGCGCCATCGATGAGGCTGACTGCATCATCAACATCGGCCACGACGTGATCGAGAAGCCGCCGTTCTTCATGCGCGAAGGCAAGCGTACGGTCATCCACGTCAATTACTCGGGCGCGGTGGTGGACCCGGTGTATTTCCCCCAGGTGGAAGTGGTCGGCGACATCGCCAATGCCGTATGGCAGCTGGCCGAGGCGCTGGAGCCGCAGCAACACTGGGACTTCGGCTGTTTCGACCGCGCCCGCACCGCGCTCATGGAGCAGCTGCAGGACCGCGTGGACGACGCGCGCTTCCCAATGGTCAGCCAGCGCCTGGTGGCCGACATGGCCGCGGTGCTCGCGCCCGAGGACATCATTTCCCTGGACAACGGCCTGTACAAGCTGTGGTTCGCGCGCAACCACCGCTGCCAGCGCCCCAACACGCTGCTGCTGGACAACGCGCTGGCCACCATGGGCGCCGGCCTGCCCGTCGCCATGGCCGCGCGCATGGTGCACCCGGACCGCAAGGTGGTGGCGGTGTGCGGTGATGGCGGCTTCATGATGAATTCGCAGGAGCTGGAGACCGCCGTGCGGCTGAAGCTGGACCTGGTGGTGATCGTGCTGCGCGACGATGCCTACGGCATGATCAAGTGGAAGCAGAGCCACGAGGACTACCCCAACTTCGGCATGGATTACGGCAACCCGGATTTCGTGAAGTACGCCGAGAGCTACGGCGTCCGCGGGCATCGGGTCGAGTCCGCCGAAGCATTCGCCCCGCTGCTGCGCGATGTGCTGGAAAGGCCGGGCGTCGACCTGATCGAGCTTCCGATTGACTATTCCGACGACGATCACATCCTCAACGAGGACATCCCCCACATGAGCGCCGCAGTCAAATGACCCGCCCCCCCGTAGGAGCGCGCCATGCGCGCGAAACCGCGTGACATCGATCGGCGCTGCGTGGCTTCGGACCCAACGCATTCACCGAAGCGTCTCCGCGAACCATGATTCACGCGGCTTCGCGCGCATGGCGCGCTCCTACAGCTGGCGAACGCTCTGATACGAGGCCAATGCAATGACCAGCAAGAAGACCACATCCAAACGCGTGCGCGGCAGCCTTGCCGCCAGCTATCCGTACTACATCGCCAACCAGGCCGTAGCAGCCAATACGGATCTTGAAGTACGCAACAAATACACCGGACGCATCGCCACCCGCGTCGCGTTCGCCGATACCGCGGCGGTGCGCAAGGCGATCGCCGCTGCCAGCCGTGCCCGCCGGCCGATGCAGGAATTCACCCCCGACGCGCGCCGCGATGTGCTGGAACACTGCGTGCGCCGCTTCCGCGAGCGCTACGACGAGCTGGCGCTGGCGCTTTGCATCGAGGCCGGCAAGCCGATCAGTGATTCCCGTGGCGAGGTGGACCGGCTGATCGATACCTTCCGCATCGCGGCCGGTGAAGCCACCCGGATCGAAGGCGAGACCGTGGAGCTGCAGATCTCCGAGCGCAGCCGCGGCTATCGCGGGATGGTCAAGCGGGTGCCGATCGGCGTGTGCAGCTTCATCACCCCGTTCAACTTCCCGCTCAACCTGGTGGCACACAAGGTGGCGCCCGCCATCGCCGCCGGCTGTCCGTTCGTGCTCAAGCCCGCCGCCAAGACTCCGGTCGGGGCGCTGATCATCGGCGAGATCCTTGCCGAAACCGATCTGCCCAGGGGTGCGTTTTCAATCCTGCCCTGCAGCAACGACGACGCTTCGCTGCTGGTCGAGGACGAGCGCATCCAGCTGCTCAGCTTCACCGGCGGGCTGATCGGCTGGGACCTGAAAGCCCGGGCCGGTCGCAAGAAGGTGACCCTGGAGCTGGGCGGCAACGCAGCCTGCATCGTTGATGCCGACCCGGGAGCCAGCCTGGACCAGGTGGTCGACCGGCTCGCTTTCGGGGCCTACTACCAGTCCGGCCAGAGCTGCATCGGCGTGCAGCACATCCTGGTTCACCGGGACCTGTACGAACCGCTGCGCATGAAGCTGAAGAAGAAAGTGGCCAGCCTGCCCATGGGCGATCCGCGCGAGGAAGACACCTTCATCGGCCCGGTGATCGACGAGGACGCAGCCAAGGGGATCGAATCCTGGGTGGAGGACGCCATCAAAAGCGGAGCAAAGCGCCTCGCCGGCGGCCCGCGCCAGGGCAACATGGTTCCGGCGACGCTGATGGAGCAGGTGCCACCCGACAGCGACCTGTACCGCCAGGAGGTGTTCGGCCCCGTGGCCTGCCTGCAGCCCTTTGATGATTTCGACGAGGCGCTTGCCACCGTCAACGCCGGCGATTTCGGCCTGCAGACCGGCGTGTTCACCGCCAGCCTGGCGCACGCCATGCGGGCCTGGGATGAGCTGGAAGTCGGCGGCGTGATCGTGGGCGACATCCCCAGCTTCCGCGTCGACAACATGCCCTACGGCGGGGTCAAACAGTCCGGACTGGGCCGGGAAGGCGTCCGCTACGCGATCGAGGACATGACCGAGCCGCGCCTGCTGGTGATCCGCGGCTGAGCCCTCTGCCGGGAGCGCCTCCGGGCGTTCCGCGGCTTGCAACCCCTTTCACCCTCCCCGTACGTTGGCAGCCAGGACCATCACACGGAGAGTGCCATGCAACGCCCCATCCTGACCGCCCTGCTGCTCGGCAGCCTCACCCTGTCCGCCTGCCAGAGCGCCCCGGACACCCGCGTCGAGGGGGAATCCAAGGTTGCACCTGGAGCGGCTGACAACCCGCCTGTCGTGTTCGATGCGCCACCACCCGCGCCGCCAGCGCCTCCTGCGCCGCCATCACCGCCGCTCTACATGGAAGCTGTGCTCCCGTTGCGCTCCGCTGTGTCCGCCGCGGGCGAGCGGCTCCTGCCTCCTCCCCTGACCAACACCGAACGTTACGACGAGCGCAGCGACAACCCGGTGCAGCGGGCCAGCGAACAGCCGGTATCCACCTTCTCCGTCGACGTCGACACCGGCAGCTACAGCAACGTGCGCAGGATGCTCCGCAACGGCATCCGTCCGCCGGCAGACGCGGTGCGTGCCGAGGAGTTCATCAACTATTTCTCCTACGGCCACCCCGCGCCCGACTCACGTGACGTCCCGTTCCGGGTCACCACAGAGCTGGCACCCGCACCGTGGAACGCAAACCGCCACCTGCTCATGATCGGCATCAAGGGCTACGACGTGCCGAAGCTGGAGCTGCCGCCGGCCAACCTGGTGTTCCTGATCGACACCTCGGGCTCGATGAACAGCCACGACAAACTGCCGCTGCTCAAACAGGCCTTTGCGCAGCTGGTAAACCAGCTGCGCCCGCAGGACCGCGTCTCGATCGTCGCCTATGCGGGCAGCGCCGGCGTGGTCCTGCCACCCACGCCCGGCGACCGCCACGACGAGATCAACGCCGCGATCGAACGCCTACAGGCCCATGGCAGCACCAACGGCGGCGACGGCCTGCGGGTGGCCTACAGCATGGCGCGGCAGGCGTTCGCGGAGAACGGCGTGAACCGGGTGATCCTGGCCAGCGATGGCGATTTCAACGTTGGCAACATCGACGGCGGCACCCTGGAAACCCTGGCCGCCGACCGCCGCAAGGAAGGCATCGCCCTGACCGTGCTCGGCTTCGGCCAGGGCAACTACAACGATGCACTGGCCCAGCGGCTGGCCCAGGCCGGCGACGGCAAGCTCGCCTATATCGACACCCTGCGCGAGGCCCGCAAGGTACTGGTTGAGGAGATGTCGGCCACGCTGCTGACCATCGCCCATGACGTCAAGATCCAGGTCGAGTTCAATCCAGCCGAAGTAGCCGAATACCGCCTGATCGGCTACGAAAACCGGCTGCTGCAACGCGAGGACTTCGACAATGACCGCGTGGATGCCGGAGACATCGGTGCCGGCCACGAAGTCACGGCCCTGTATGAGATAGCGCTCGTGGGGTCCGGTGGCGAGCGGCTGCCGCCGCTGCGCTACGGCGCGGCTTCCAGGGCCACCGATGGACCCGGCGGGGAGCTTGCCCACCTGCGCTTGCGCTACAAGCTCCCCGGCCATGACAGCAGCAGGCTGATCGAAACCCCGGTGACCCGCCAGGCAATGCGCAGCCGTCCAAGTGAACAGCTGCGCTTTGCAGCGGCGGTGGCGGCCTATGCCGATGCCCTGCGCGGCGGAGCGCAGATCGATGGTTGGAGCTGGGATGAGATCGAGGGCAGCGCGCGCGCAGCCGTCGGTGACGATCCCTGGCAGCTGCGCGCCGAGCTGGTGGATCTGATCGGCGAGGCGCGCAGGCAGGTGCGGGCTGCGGAGCCGGGGCGTGTGTCGACCCGCTGAGCCCAGCCTGCGCGGTCAGCTGACCATGGCCTCGAACGGCTGCGGGCTTCCGTACAGGAAGCCCTGCCCGTACTCGCATCCCAGGCGCAGCAGCACGTCCCGCTGCCGCTCCGTTTCCACGCCTTCACCGACGGTCTCGATGCCGATGGTTCCCGCCAGCGCCAGGATCGCGCGCACCAGGGCGTGGCTTTCCGTGCGCACCTCGCCCTCGAGCCCGGCGACGAAGCTCTGGTCGATCTTCAGCGACTGGATCGGAAACCGATGCAGGTAGGACAGCGCCGAAAAGCCGGTGCCGAAGTCGTCCAACAGGGCAACCACCCCGCGCTCGCGCAGCATGTTGAGCATGCGCAGGGCCCGAGGGGCATCGTCGAGCAGGGCCACTTCGGTGATCTCGATCCGCAGCCGCGCGGGATCCACCTTCTCCATGTCCAGCAGCGACAGCAGCCGGTTGGCGAAATCATCGGAATGGAAATGCCGCGGCGACACGTTGATGGAGATATAGCCTTCGCCCGGCACGCGCAGCTGTCTGGCCACGTCCTGGTACAGCAGCCAGTCCACCTGCTCGATCAGCCCGCTGTCCTCGCCCACGCCGATGAAATCCACCGGCGTCAGGATCCCGCGGATCTCATGGTTCCAGCGCAGCAGCGCCTCGTGTCCCACCACCTTGCCGTCGGACAGGCGCACGATCGGCTGGAAATACGGTTCGAACGCCTTCTTGTTGATCGCCCGGCGCAGGTCGGCCTCCAGATCCAGCAGGCGCGTGGCCTCGGCGCGCATGGCCTCATCAAAGACAGCGCTGCGTGCCCGGCCCCGCTCCTTGGCGCGGTACATGGCCGCGTCGGCGTCGCGGATCATCTCCTCGCCATAGCGGTAGCGCGGCTGCCACACCGAAATGCCGATGCTGGCCGACGGGAAAAGTTCGCGGCCTGCAATCCACACCGGCCGCGACAGCTCGCGCAGCAGGCGCGCCGCCACCCCCTCGGCCGCATGGACCGTGGCCACGTTCTCCAGCAGCACCGCAAATTCGTCGCCGCCCAGTCGCGCCACCGTGTCGTTGGCGTTCAACGCGCGCCGCACCCGGCGCCCGGCTTCGATCAGCATGTCGTCGCCGGCCGCATGGCCGACGCTGTCATTGACCAGCTTGAACCGGTCCAGGTCCATGAACAGCACGGCGAAGGGGATCGACCCCGGTTCGTGCATGCGGCTGATCGCCGCGTCCAGTTTTTCCAGCAGGTGGGCCCGGTTCGGCAGCCCGGTCAGGTCATCGTGGCGCGCCTGGTCAAGCAGCCGCTGCTCTGCCCGCATCCGCTCTCCGACCTGGGCCCGCAGCTCGCGGTTGGCCTCCTTGAGTTCGCGGGTGCGGGTTTCCACCCGCGACTCCAGCTGGGCGTGTGCGGCCCGCAGCGAGTCCTGCGCGCGCTTGCGCGACAGGGCAATGCCGATGTGCTGGGCCACGAAGGTCAGCAATTCCTGGTCGCGCCGTCCGAAGTGGATCTTCGCCGAGTGGCTCTGCACGGCGATCACTCCCACCACTTCGCCGTCCAGTTCCAGCGGTACGCCCAGCCAGCTGTGGGCCAACGTGCCGTAGTTGACCAGATCTCCGCTGGTCTCCAGCCCGGCGATCGCCTCCCGGTCGGCCAACAGCGCGCGCCCGCTGTTGATCACGTATTCGGTCAGTCCCCTGGTCAGCGACCGGGACTCCCTGACCGGATCGCGCTCATCCACCGAGTAGGGAAACTCGATGCGCTGCCCGTCCGCCGACAGCATGGCCACATAGAAGTTCTTCGCGTAGAGCAGGCCGTCCACCAGCTCGTGTACATCGGCATAGAAACGCTCCAGGCTGACCGCGGTCACCGACAGTTCGCTGATGCGGAACAGCGCCCGTTGCAACTGCTCCGAATGCTGGCGTTCGATGATCTCCGCCTGCAAAACGGCATTGGCCTGCTGCAGTTCCAGGGTACGTTCGGCCACCCGGCGCTCCAGCTCGCAACGGGCCATGCGCCGATCCACGGCCGTCAGGATGTGCTGGGCGACGTATTCGAGCAGCGCGCGGTCCTCGTCCGAGTAGGCGTCCGCCTGCTCGTAGCTCTGCACCACGACCGCACCGCTGATCGCCCCCTCGCGGTGCATGGGGACGCCCAGCCAGTCAACGCTGTCCGGCCCCAGGCTGGGATCCCGCGCCACGTTCAGCTCCCTGCACACCGTTTCCGACGGGCCACGCCAGGCCCGGCCATCGCGCAGCAGCGCTGCCGTCAGACTGGTGGGAATCTGCTCCAGCACGATCTCCTCGCGTGGATCGCACTGCCAGGGATCGTTCTGATCCACGAAATAGAGGAACCTGGCGACTTCGCGCGCCGGGTCGTACAGCACGATGTACAGGTTGTCCGCGGACATCAGCGAAGCCACCACCGCGTGGATGCGCTCAAGCATCTCGTCCATTTCAAGCTGCGAGCCGGACAGGTCGGCGATGCCGTACAGGGCTTGTTGCAGGCGTTCGGACTTGCGCAGCGCACGCACCTGCCCGGCTTCGCCTTCCGCGCGCATGAAGGTCCTGACCATCCACGGTGCCAGCCGCTGCCAGCGGGCCACCCCCTCCGCCTCCATGCCCCTACCCGGATCGGCCGCGACCGCGATCCGGCTGTCTCCTTCAGGGCAGGAAATGTCCAGCGGCCACTCATCGCGCCCGTCCTCGCCCTCGGCTGCAAGTCGCTGCGCGGCGCGGGCCTGCAAGCGCGGATCGTATGGGCCGCAGGCCACGCAGTCCTGCGCGCCGCCCTCGCCCCAGGACAATGCCACGGCGCTGGCAGCCGGCAGCAGCGCGGCGAGCATCTCGACCAGCGCACCCGCAGCCTCCACCCTTGTCCAGGGCCCGTCCGTCATAAGCCCCACTCCGTCCACGCCAATGCCCGATCCCCTTGCCCTTCCCCACTCCAACGGCAAAGAGCGCCGGAACAGGCAACCCCCGCTGGCTTCCCGTTCACACCGGCAGCGCTTAACCTGCCAACGGTGAAGGACTCGCTCGCCCCAGCCCAGGTCATCGAAGCGCCCAGCGATGAGGCGCTGATGCAGGCCTATGCCAACGGCGAAATGGGCGCATTCGAACAGCTGTACGCCCGCCACCGCCAGCGCCTGCACCGGTTCCTGCTGGCCCAGCTGCGCGACTCCGCGCTGGCCGATGAAGTGTTCCAGGATGTGTGGCAGAGGATCATCGGCGCCCGCGATGGCTGGAGCCCGGAGGCCGGCTTTGCATCCTGGCTTTACCGGATTGCCCGCAACCGCGTCGCCGACCACTGGCGTGCGCGCCGGCACCGCCCCCCGGCGCCCGGTGATGCCAACGAGCGCGTTGCGCAGATGACTGACGAGCAGACGCCCGAACACAGCCTGTCCGAGTTCGAGCGGCGGCGTCATCTGCAGCTGGCGCTGGACGACCTGCCGCCGGAACAGCGCGAAGTGCTCCTGCTGCGCCTCGATCAGGAGCTGACCCTGGAGGAAATCGGCGAAGTCACCGGGGTGGGCCGGGAAACGGTGAAGTCGCGGCTTCGCTATGCAATGGACAAGCTGCGCGCGAGACTTGTGCCATGAGCCACGATCAGGATCCCCTGAGCCCGGAAGAACGCGCCATGGCCGATGCCCTGGCGCGGGCCATTCCGCACGGCGGTCCACCCCCGGGGGTGGACGCCGCGGTGCTGGCCAGCGCCCGCGCGGCGCTGTCGGGGCAGGCGGCGCGGCTCGCGCCTCGTTCCCGCAGGCGCTGGCCTGCGGCACTCGGCATTGCCGCCTCGCTGGTTTTCGCCGTTGGCATTGCCTGGCAGCTGCGTCCGGCTCCCGGGGACGGGATTCCGGCGATCGCCGAAGGGCCTGTACCGGCCAGTCAGGGCCGGCCGGCGTCCGAAACAACGGCGGTCCGTCCTGTATCCGCTCCCGAAGCAGCATCGGCGACATCGCCCCGAACTGTTCCGGCTCCAGCCGATTCCGCCCTGGCAGCAGGCGAAGAGACCCGCCCCGTGGAACCCGCACCGCCGGCCACCGCGCGCATCAAAAGCTCCCCGCCGCCGGCTGCTGCCAGTGAGCACGACCAGGAGGCTGCAGACAGCGCTCCGGCGATGCGTGATGCTTCCAGGCCAGTGAAGGACACCGGGCCCGTCCGCGCGCAGCCGCAGGAAGCGTCCGCGTCGCAGGCTACTGCCCGCGAATCCGAACCGGCCCAGCAACCCACCCCGCGGCCGGCGCCCACCCGCCAGCGGGCCATGGCGCCACCTCCGGCCCCTCCGGCGCCGCCTGCTCCCCCCTCCCCGCCGGCAACCGTCGAGATCCAGGCGGACAAGGCTGCCGACTCAGCCCATGGCCACATCCTGTTCGAAGACGATGACCTCCACGGCGACCCCCCGGCCACGGTGGATTCCCCTGCATTCCAGCGCCTGTGGCTCGACCGGATCCGCGAATTGCGCGATGCCGGCGAGCTCGATGTCGCCCGGGAAAGCCTGCGCGAGTACCGTCGTCGCTATCCTTCCCAGTCCCTGCCCGACGATCTTGACGGCCTGCTGGACGAATGACACTCGACACTCTTGCCGCACCCGCCTCGCACGAAATCGAGGTCAAGCACAGCCGCTTCCTGGCCCGCGCCATACCCGTTGGCGGTGCGGCCGAGGCGGCGGCGTGGCTGGAATCGGTGCGCGTGCCCGAAGCCACCCACAACTGCTGGGCCTGGCGGATCGGCGACGACTACCGCTCCAGCGATGACGGCGAGCCGGCCGGCACTGCCGGCCGGCCGATCCTGGCCGCCATCGATGGCCAGGGCTATGACCAGATCGTAGTGGTGGTGACGCGCTGGTACGGGGGCATCAAGCTCGGCGCCGGCGGCCTGGTGCGCGCCTACGGCGGGTCCGCCGCAGAGTGTCTGCGCCAGGCCGAGCGCCGCCCGCTGGTGGAATATGCGGACGTCGCACTGCACGTCCCGTTTGAAGACCTCGGCTCCGTTCACGCCGCGCTTGAGCCGTTCGAAGCGGAGAAAGTCGATGAACAGTTCGACGCCACCGGCGCCCGTTTCCAGCTGCGCCTGCCAGCCGCGCGGGTGGGTGCGCTGCGGATCCACCTGCGCGATGCCAGTCGCGACCGGATCCGGTTCGAAGACGCCTGAGGGTCCGGCCTTCTACAATGGGCGGCTTGCGCGCCCAGCCCTGCCGGACCCTGCCCTCGCCGATGACCGAAGCCACCGACCCATCCCC
The DNA here is from genome assembly GCF_054052025.1 of Luteimonas sp. A478. NCBI lineage: Bacteria > Pseudomonadati > Pseudomonadota > Gammaproteobacteria > Lysobacterales > Lysobacteraceae > Luteimonas > Luteimonas yangxiaopingae. The sequence continues at coordinate 44,833 of NZ_JBSVRF010000008.1, forward strand.
CGCTGCGCCTGACGCAGCCGCCCCCTCCGCCAAGGCGCGGATTGGGGTACTGCGCACGCTGCTGCCCTTCCTCGGGCGCCAGCGCGGGCTGGTGGCCGCGTGGCTGCTGGCTCTCGCCGCCTCGTCCACGGCCACCCTGAGCCTGCCGGTCGCGGTGCGAATAATGATCGACCGCGGCTTCAGCGATGCCAGCAACATCAACGCCGCCTTCGCGGTGCTGTTCGTGGTGGCCCTGGGACTGGCGCTGGCCACCGCCGCGCGGTTTTACTTCGTCTCCCTGCTGGGCGAGCGGGTGATCGCCGACCTGCGCACACGGCTGTACGGGCACCTGGTCGGGCTGGACCAGGCGTTCTTCGAGCGCAGCCGCAGCGGCGAGCTGGTCTCGCGCCTGTCGGCAGACACCGAGCTGCTGCGCGGGGTGATCGGCTCCGGCATGTCGGTGGCCCTGCGCAGCGTGGTGATGGTGGTGGGCAGCCTGGCCATGATGGTGATCACCAGCCCGCGGCTGGCGGCCTGGACCCTGATCGGCATCCCGGTGTTCGTGCTGCCGATTGTGCTCGGCGGACGCCGGCTGCAGAAGATCTCCCGCGCCAGCCAGGACCGCGTGGCCGATGCCAATACCCTCGCCGCCGAAACCCTGGGCGCAATCCACACCGTGCAGGCCCACGCCCGCGAAGCCTGGGAGCGCAGCCGCTTCTCCGAGGCCGTGGCCCTGTCGGTCGCGACCGCCCGTCGGCGCATCAGCACCCAGGCGATGGTTACGGCGGTGGCGATCACCGCCATCTTCGGCGCCATCACCATCGTGCTCTGGTCCGGCGCCCAGGACGTCGTGGCCGGTCGCCTCACCCCGGGCACGCTGGGCCAGTTTGTCCTGTATGCGCTGCTGGGCGGCGGCTCGGTGGGCGCACTGGCGGAAGTGTGGAACGAACTGCAGCGCGCGTCCGGCGGCATGGGCCGGATCAACGAGCTGCTGGTGGAATCCCCGCAGCTGACGGCGCCGGCCCAGCCTCGCAGCCTGTCACAGCCGGTGCAAGGTGAGATCGTCCTTGACCGGCTCGGCTTCCACTACCCGTCCCGCCCGGATACGCCTGCGCTGCAGGACTTTTCCCTCCACGTGCGCCCCGGCGAGACCGTTGCCCTGGTTGGGCCTTCGGGCGCCGGCAAGAGCACCGTGCTGGGGCTGCTGCTGCGCTTCCACGATCCGCAGCAGGGCGCTGTGCGCGTTGATGGAGTGGACCTGCGTGAGCTGGACCCGGTCGAACTGCGCGAACAAATCGCCCTGGTGCCGCAGCACCCGACCATCTTCGCCGCCAGCGCCCGCGACAACATCCGCTACGGTCGCCTGGAGGCCAGCGATGCCGAAGTCGAGGCCGCGGCCCGCATGGCCGAGGCGGATGAATTCATCGCCGCCCTGCCCAACGGTTACGACGAGCAGCTGGGTGAGCGCGGCACGCGCCTCTCAGGCGGCCAGCAGCAGCGCGTGGCGATTGCCCGGGCGCTGCTGCGCGATGCGCCGATCCTGCTGCTGGACGAGGCCACATCGGCGCTGGACGCGCAGAGCGAGCGGGCCGTGCAGCAGGCGCTGGAACACCTCATGCGCGGGCGCACCACCCTGGTCATCGCCCATCGCCTGGCCACGGTGCTCAAGGCCGACCGGATCGTGGTGATGGACCACGGCCGCATCGTGGCCGAAGGCACCCATGACGAACTGCTGGCCCAGGGCGGCCTGTACGCCGAGCTGGCCCGTCTCCAGTTCCTGCACTGACCGCAGCCACCCCTGAACCGGTACCTGCACTCACCGCGCCATCCCTCAGCAGTAGGAGCGCGCCATGCGCGCGAAGCCGCGTGAATCATGTGTGCCTGTGCAAGCGGACCGCCGGGCGGCTCCGCAGCCCCGAAACGTGAGGGGCCGGCGGGACCACAACGGATGTCACGCGGCTTCGCGCGCATGGCGCGCTCCTACCCGGGCCGACCTGACTGGGCCGGTCGGGTTGGAGGCGCGTGTCAGGCGGGGTCGATCACCGCCAGCGGGATCTTGCCGATCCGCGCCTGCCACTCGCGCGGGCCGGTTTCGTGCACCGATTCACCGGTGGAATCCACGGCCACCGTCACCGGCATGTCCTGCACGGTGAACTCGTGGATCGCCTCCATGCCCAGGTCCTCGAACGCCACCACCCGCGAGGCGCGGATGGCCTTGGACACCAGGTACGCCGAGCCGCCCACCGCCATCAGGTAGACCGCACGGTGATCGCGGATCGCCTCGATGGCTTCCGGCCCGCGCTCGGCCTTGCCGACCATGCCCAGCAGGCCGGCTTCCAGCATCCGGCGGGTGAACTTGTCCATGCGGGTGGCCGTGGTCGGGCCGGCCGGACCCACCGCTTCCTCGCGCACCGGATCCACCGGACCCACGTAGTAGATGAAGCGGTTGCGGAAATCGACCGGCAGCTCCTCGCCGCGGTTCAGCATGTCCACCATGCGCTTGTGTGCGGCGTCGCGGCCGGTCAGCAGCTTGCCGCTGAGCAGCAGGGCTTCTCCCGGCTGCCACGAGGCCACTTCCTCCGGGGTGATGGTGTCCAGGTTCACCCGACGGCCGTTGGAGGCGTCGCGGGTGATCTCCGGCCAGTCTTCGAGCGACGGCGGATCCAGCGCCACCGGGCCACTTCCGTCCAGGGTGAAGTGCGCATGGCGGGTGGCCGCGCAGTTGGGGATCATCGCCACCGGCAGGTTGGCCGCGTGGGTCGGGTAATCCTTGATCTTGATGTCCAGCACCGTGGTCAGCCCGCCAAGGCCCTGGGCACCGATGCCCAGCGCGTTGACCTTGTCGAAGATCTCCAGGCGCATTTCCTCCAGCCGGCTGGCCGGGCCGCGGGCCTTGAGATCGACGATGTCGATCGGTTCCATCAGCGATTCCTTGGCCAGCAGCATCGCCTTCTCCGCCGTGCCGCCAATGCCGATCCCGAGCATGCCCGGCGGGCACCAGCCCGCGCCCATGGTCGGCACCATCTCCAGCACCCAATCGACCACCGAGTCGGACGGGTTGAGCATGGCGAACTTCGCCTTCGCCTCCGAACCGCCGCCCTTGGCCGCCACGATCACGTCCACCTTGTTGCCCGGCACCGTCTTCATGTTGACGATCGCGGGGGTGTTGTCGCCGGTATTGCGGCGCGCGCCGGCCGGGTCGGCCAGCACCGAGGCGCGCAGCTTGTTGTCCGGGTGCGCATAAGCGCGACGCACGCCTTCGTTGACCATGTCCTCCACGCCCATGGTGGCGTCGTCCCAGCGCACGTCCATGCCGATCTCGAGGAACACGGTGACGATGCCGGTGTCCTGGCAGATCGGCCGGTGGCCCTCGGCGCACATGCGCGAGTTGATCAGGATCTGCGCCATCGCGTCCTTGGCCGCCGGGGATTCCTCGCGCTCGTACGCCGCGGCGAGGTTCCGGATGTAATCCACCGGGTGGTAATAGCTGATGTACTGCAGCGCGTCGGCGACGGACTGGATGAAATCTTCTTGCCGGATCACGGCGGGGGCGGTCTTGCTCACGAACTGTCCAAGGCTGGCGGAAACAGCCTCGCATTTTAGCCCGCCTGCCGGAAGCGGTTTGGTATCGTCATCCACCGCGCCGGCCCTGCCCCTGCCCGAAGGAGTAGTGATGCACGACACCCTGCTGCTGTTTGGCGCCACGGGCGACCTGGCACGGCGCTATCTGTTCCCTTCCCTGCACCACCTGCTGCGCGACCGCCTGCTCCCCGACAGCTTCCGCGTGATCGCGGTGGGGCGCAGTGACCATGACGATGCCAGCTTCCGCAGCTGGCTGCGCGAACAGATGGAGGGCGAAGACGTCACATCGGCGTCCCTTGATCGCCTGCTGGAACGCATCCACTACCACCCCGTGGACCTCACGGACGGCGCCGCCATGGCCGCCACCCTGTCACGCTACGCGGACCGCCCCGCGGTGAGCTACCTCGCGGTGCCGCCGGATCTGTTCGGTCCCGCCTGCATGGGCCTGAAGGCGGCCGGCCTGCTGGAAGACCCCTCGCGCCTGGTGCTCGAGAAACCGATCGGCCATGACCTCGCCTCGGCGCGGGAAATCAACGCCATCCTCGGCGACGCGCTGGATGAGTCACGCACCTTCCGCATCGACCACTACCTGGGCAAGGCGCCGGTGCAGAACCTGATGGCCCTGCGCCTGGGCAATACGCTGCTGGAGGCGGTGTGGCAGCGGCAGTGGATCGAGTCGGTGGACATCATCGTGGCCGAGACCACCGGCGTGGACGGCCGCGAGGGCTACTACGCCGGCTACGGCGCCCTGCGCGACATGGTCCAGAACCACATGCTGCAGCTGCTGGCACTGATCGCGATGGAGCCGCCCGCCTCGCTCGACCCCGACAGCGTGCGCGATGAAAAACGCAAGGTCCTGCACGCCTTGCGGCCGATGACCCCCACCGAAGCCGCCGCCGACAGCGTCCGCGGCCGCTACGCCGACGGCGTGGTGGAGGGCCGCGCCGCACAGGGATTCCGCCACGCGGGCGATGTGGAAACCTTTGTCGCCGTGCGCGCCTGGATCGACAATTGGCGCTGGGCCGGGGTGCCTTTCCGGCTGGTGACCGGCAAGCGCATGGCCCGGCGCATGACCGAGGTGGTGGTGTCGTTCCGGCCGGTATCGCACTGGGTGTTCGGCCGCCCCAGCGCCGAACGCGCCACCTCCAACCGCCTTCGGGTGCGCCTGCAGCCGGAGGAAACCATCGAGTTGGGGCTGATGGGCAGCCTGGCCGCTCCGGAATGGGGCGCTACCGAGCTGCAGCCGATGATGCTGGACCTGTCGATGGCGCCCACGCCCACGCGTCGCATCGCCTACGAACGGCTGATGATCGACGCCCTCAAGGGCGACCAGACGCTGTTCGTCCGCGATGATGAGGTGGAAGCCGCGTGGCACTGGATCGACAGCATCAGTCGATCGTGGGAGCAGGCCGGCATCCGGGCGGAAGAATATCCCGCAGGATCCTGGGGGCCTGAGGCGGCTGCAGGATTTCTCCCGTCCACCGTGCCAGGTCGCGGAGCCCGGCGACCGTGACCGGCGCATACACCCTGCTCGCCGATATCGGCGGCACCAACGCCCGGTTCGCCCTGGCCGATCCCGCCGCCCCGATGCCGCTGTTGCCCGACAGCGTCCGTGCGTATCCAGTCGCGTCTTCCGGCTCACCGGAAGACGCTGCCCGACGTTACCTGCAGGAAACCGGCGCGCGGGTGGATCGCGCCGTGTTCGCCATCGCCGCGCGCATCTCCGGCGACCAGGCCCGCATGCTCAACCACCCCTGGGTGGTCTCCGGCAGCGGGCTGCGTGCGCAGCTGGGCCTGGCGGAAGCGGTGCTTGTGAACGATTTCACCGCCCAGGCCATGGCCGTGCCGCTGCTCGGCCCGGACGACTATGCGGTGATCGGCCCGGCCCCGTGGCAACCGCTGCAGGGTCATGTCCATGAGATGCAGGCCGATAAGGTGCTGGCCGTAGTCGGACCCGGCACCGGGCTCGGCGTGGGCGGCCTGGTGGTGCGCGATGGCCGGCCGCATCCGCTGGACAGCGAAGGCGGACACGTGAGCTTCGCCCCCGGCTCGGCGCTGGAGCTGGCAATCCTCGAACACCTCTCCACCCGCTTCGACCGCGTGTCGAACGAGCGCCTGGTCTGCGGACCGGGCCTGGTCAACATCCACCGGGCCCTGGCCGGGATGGCGGGCGAAGATCCCGGCTCGCCGGAGCCCGCGGACATTACCGCCGCGGCCACCGCCGGCGACCCGCACAGCGCGCAGGCGGTGGAGGTGTTCTGCAACGTATTCGGCGCGATCGCCGGCGACCTGGTGCTGACCCTTGGCGCCTGGCAGGGCGTGTTCCTGACCGGCGGCATGGTGCCGAGGCTGCTTGAACAGCTGCGCCGCTCCGGATTCCGCGAGCGCTTCGAACACAAGGGGCGGTTTTCGGCCACCATGGCCCGGGTACCATCCGTGGCAGTGTTGCATCGCCATCCGGGCCTGTTGGGCGCAGCGGCGATCGCAGGCCAGCAGCAGGGGAGAGAACCACGATGAGCCAGCAGCAGACTGTTGCGGACGGCACTCGCGCCGGCGTGCCCATGCATCTGCATACCTACGACTCGCCGACCCAGTGGGCCTGGGGCGCGGCGGTGGCATTGTCTGCGGCACTGCAGCAGGCGCTGGATGGCAAGCTGCGCGCGCGGCTGCTGCTGTCAGGCGGCAGCACGCCCGGGCCGGTGTATTCGGCCCTGGCCAAGGCGCCACTGGACTGGAACCGCGTGGATGTGGCGCTGGTAGACGAGCGCTGGCTGCAGCCCGATGACCAGGACAGCAACGCGCGGCTGGTGCGCGAATCGCTGCTGCGCCACCAGGCGGCGGCAGCGCGCCTTGAAACCCTGACCCAGCCCGGACGCGGGATCGAGGAAGCGGTCGCAGTGGCCAACATGCACGCCCGCACCCCGGCCGACGTGGTGGTACTGGGCATGGGTGAAGACGGACATACGGCTTCACTGTTCCCGCGGATGATCGGGCTGGAGCAGGCGCTGTCCAGCCCCGCCGCCTACGTGGCGGTAGACGCCAGCGGCTGCTCCGGTGCCGGACGCTGGCTGCGGCGCATCAGCCTGACACCGGCGGGCCTGCAGCCGGCCCGGTCCCGGATGTTGCTGATCCGCGGGGCCAAAAAACGCGCCCTGCTGGAAAAAATCGTCGCCGGTGACGACCCGCTGGAATACCCGGCCCGCATCGCCCTGCTGACCCCGGGGGCGCCGCTGCACGTGCACTGGTGCCCCTGAGCCTCCCCCAAAGCCGCTGCCCACCGCAACCGACCGCCCGGCGAACGTCTTTGGATGGTCGAGCCGTTTCATGGCCGGGAAGTACCATATGGCCATGAAACGAACCGGAAAATCGGCGGGCACAACCGATCTGACGAAGTACGCCTGGCTGGCAATCGGGACCGCGGTGGTCACGGTCCTGCTCAAGGGCAGCGCCTGGGCCATTACCGGCTCGGTGGGCCTGCTGTCGGACGCTGCCGAATCCATGGTCAACCTGGTGGCCGCCATCGCAGCCCTCGTTGCCCTGACCGTCGCTGCCAGGCCGGCCGATGACAACCACCACTTCGGTCACACCAAGGCCGAATATTTCTCCGCGGCTCTGGAAGGGGTCATGGTGTTCATCGCTGCGGCCTCGATCATCTATCTGGGTATCGACCGGCTGGTGAACCCGCGCCCGCTGGAGTCGATCGGCATCGGCATGGTGATCTCACTGGTGGCCGCGCTGCTCAACGGCGTTGTCGGCCGGATCCTGATCAAGGTCGGCACCCGCCACCGCTCGGTGACGCTGCGCGCCGACGGCAGGCACCTGATGACCGACGTCTACACCTCGGTCGGCGTTGTGCTGGGCCTGCTGCTGGTCTGGCTGACCGGCTGGGAATGGCTCGACCCGGTGGTTGCCATCCTGGTGGGAGTGAACATCCTCGTCACCGGTTACAGACTCATCTCCGAGTCGGCCGCCGGCCTGATGGATGTGTCGCTGTCGCCAGAAGACAACGCCAGGATCCTCGCCATCCTGGAGGCGCATACGGAAAAGGGCCGAATCGAATTCCACGCCGTGCGCACCCGCGAGTCCGCCGCCCGCCAGTTCATGGAAATGCACATGCTGGTTCCCGGCGACTGGACCGTGCTGCGCGGCCATGACGCCATGGAAGACCTGATCGAGAAGATCGTGGCCGAGTTCCCGGCCATGCGCGTGACCGGCCACCTGGAGCCGATTTCAGACCCGCGCAGCTACGAGGACATCAGCCTGTAACGGAGCACAGGGTCAGGGAAGCACCGGCTTGAACGGCCGCACCTCGACCCGCTCGTATACCCCGGCGTCCACATAGGGATCCGTCTCCGCCCATTCGCGTGCCGCCAGCAGCGATTCGAACTGCGCCACCACCGCGCTGCCGCTGAAACCTGCCGGGCCGGGATCCGCGGCGTCGATCGCCGGGCATGGCCCGGCCAACAGCAGCCGGCCGGCGTCACGCAACGCCACCAGCCGTTCCATATGCGCCGGTCGTGCGGCCGCACGCCGCTCCAGTCCCTGCGAACCGTCATATCCTTCGATCAGATACCACATGCCATTCCCCAACCCGACCCAACGCCGGGCACGGATGAATTGTAGCCAAGGCCGGTGCTGGACAGCGGCCCAGCCTGCCCGTACTCTGGGCACGTGTTTAAGGCCGGACAGCAGCGGCCGTCGCCCCCGCAACGCCATATCGCTGCCTCCAACCGGCCCCGCCCTACGCCTCCGCCAGTTCCCCTGTCGCCGTCCCCGGCTGCGACCGGCGGCTCGCGCCGCGCCCCGGGCAGATCTCCGCAGGTCACCAGGCTCCCGGCCCCGCCGGTCCTGTGCACCCGGAGCTGGATATAAGAACATTCCGCGCGCAATCACGCCGCAACCCACAGATCACTGCCGGCCCGGAGGGGGCCGCAACGCATGACACAACCCGGACCCGACGCCTCCATCCCGATGGAGACCGCACAGCCCATGAGCGTCCATCCGCTACAGCAGGAAATACCGCTGGCGGTGGTGCACGGGCAGCCGGTGCTGCAGATCCCGCAGGATCTGTACATCCCGCCGGATGCGCTGGAAGTGATCCTGGAAGCGTTCGAGGGCCCACTGGACCTGCTGCTGTACCTGATCCGCCGGCAGAACCTGGACATCCTGGATGTTCCGGTGGCCGAGATCACACGCCAGTACGTCAACTACATCGGGGTGATGCAGGAGCTGCGGTTCGAACTGGCCGCCGAGTACCTGGTGATGGCGGCGATCCTGGCCGAGATCAAATCACGGATGCTGCTGCCGCGGCCTCCACTTGATGAAAATGAGGAAGACGATCCCCGCGCCGACCTTGTCCGCCGGTTGCAGGAGTACGAACGCTTCAAACAGGCTGCGGAAGATCTGGACACCCTGCCGCGCATGGAGCGCGACACTGCGCCGGTATCGGCCCACGTGCCGGACCGTGCCGAAGTCCGGCTGCCGCCACCGGTGGAGTTGCGCGAGATGCTGCTGGCGCTGCACGATGTGCTCAAGCGCGCCGAGCTGTTCACCGGCCATGCGATCCGGCGCGACGCACTCAGCGTTCGCCAGCGCATGGGTGAAGTGCTGACGCGGCTGGATGACGGCAGCTTCCACCGTTTTGAAACCCTGTTCGAGCCGCGCGAAGGCAAGCTCGGCGTGGTGGTGACGCTTCTGGCGCTGCTTGAATTGGCCAAGGAACGGCTGCTGGACATCGTCCAGGAAGACTGGGAAGACGCCGTTCCCGAGCAGCCACCACCATCGATCTACGTCAAATCGCTGGCCACGCGCGACGGCGACACCGCGCTGGAACTGTCCAGCGAGTTCGACGATGAACCCACCGCCGCCAACGACCTCTGACGCCGCGTGTTTCGCGCCGTTCTTTTCCACTAGCTGACACCCTGCCGCCATGGACCAGTCACTGATCAACCGCATCGTCGAGGCCGCCCTGCTCGCCGCCAGCCAGCCGCTGACGGTGGTCCAGCTGCGCGAGCTGTTTCCGCTGGATGAGCCCGCGCCCGATGACAGCATCGAAAAGGCCCTGGAGTTCCTGCAGGCCGGCTGCGCCGAGCGCGGCGTGGAACTGGTTGAAGTGGCCACCGGCTGGCGCTTCCAGGTGAAGGCCGGAGTGCACCCCTGGGTCGCCCGGCTGTGGACCGAACGCCAGACCCGCTACACCCGCGCCACCCTGGAAACCCTGGCCCTGATCGCCTATCGGCAGCCGATCACCCGCGGCGAGATCGAACAGGTGCGCGGCGTGGCGGTCAACAGCAACATCATCCGCGCCCTGGAAGAGCGGGAATGGATCCGGGTGGTTGGCCATCGTGATGTGCCCGGTCGCCCGGAGCTGCTCGGCACCACCAGGGGTTTCCTGGATTACTTCGGCCTCAAACGCCTGGATGAACTGCCGCCGCTGTCCGAACTCAAGGATTTCGGCGACCTGGAGCCGCAGCTGCGGCTCAATGGTGATGAATCAGCCGGCGACGAAGCCCTGCCGGTGGGCGACACGCCCCTCGACGCAGGCAGCGAATCCAGCGGACCCGACAGCGATGCCCGATCCACTACCGACACCCCCACTACCGACACCCCGGCCGGCCCGGTGACCACTGGCGCCGACCCCACTTCCCATCCACAACAACCACACCATGACAGCGCCCTCGCCGAAGAAGGCGACAGCGACCGGAGCATTCAATGAACGACCGCAACACCCAGCCCGCAAAGGGCACCCGCAAACTTTCACTCAAGCGCGATGGCGAAGATTCCGCCGCGCCGCGGCTGGAGGAACGTCTGCACAAGGTCCTGGCCCAGGCCGGGCTCGGCTCGCGACGCGCGCTTGAACAGCGCATTGCCGATGGCCTGATACAGGTCAACGGCGAGACCGCGCAGGTCGGCATGAGCGTGCGCGGCGGAGACCGCATCGCACTGGACGGCAAGACCTTCGTCGCCAGTGCGCTGACCGAACCGGCCCGCGTGCTGATCTACAACAAGCCCGAGGGTGAAGTGACCACCCGCGAGGACCCCGAAGGCCGCCCGACCATCTTCGACTCCCTGCCCGCCCTCAAGGGTGCGCGCTGGATCGCGATCGGTCGTCTGGACATCAATACCACCGGCCTGCTGCTGCTCACCACCGACGGCGAGCTGGCCAACTCGATGATGCACCCCTCGTTCGAGATCGAACGGGAATACGTGTGCCGGGTCCGCGCCCCCGAGGGCGAGGAAACCGTGTCGGAGAAGATCATCGAGCGGCTGGCCCGCGGCGTCGCCCTTGAAGACGGCCCGGCGAAGTTCGACAGGATCGAGCGGATCGGCGGTACCGATTCGCACGACTGGTTCAAGGTGGTGGTCACCGAAGGCCGCAACCGCGAAGTCCGCAGGCTGTGGGAATCGCAGGGCTGCCAGGTGAGCCGCCTCAAGCGCGTGCGCTACGGCGGCGTGTCCCTGCCCCAGCCGCTGCTGCGCGGCCAGTCGCAGGAACTGCCCACCGCCCAGGTGGAAGAACTGCGGCGCGAACTGAAGCTCGAGGAAGGCCCTCCTCCCGCGCTCACGCTGCTGCCGGTGATCGGCCAGCGCAAGGCGGCCAAATCCACCGTGCACGTGGGCGGCCAGCATCGTTCGGCCGGCTATGTCGGTGGCCACACCACGGCCGACGAAGGCCGCGAGCTGCGCCGCTTCGACAACATGCGCGAGGACCGCGGCCGCCGCGGTGGACGCAAGCCGCACGGCGGCCTGACCGTCAGCGGCGAAGCGGCTGCCAACCAGTCGCAGAAACCCTTCAAGCAGCGCCGTGACAAGAGCGCGCGGGCACTGCCGGAGGGCAACCCGGCCGCTTTCCGCAGCTGGTACGTGCCCGACGGCGTGGATACCGGCCCCAGCGGTCATCGCAACGCTGACGGCCGCGGCCCGAAGAAGCCGCCGGCCAAGAAGGGCGGACCGGGCCGTCCGCAGGCCAGAGGCCCGGGCGCGGCCAAGAAGCGCAGCGCGCGCCCCTATGGTCATCCCGACAGTGCACCGAACTTTCCTTCCGATCACGCCACCCCGGGCGCTCGCACTGCCGGCCCGCGCGGACCCCGTCCGCCGGCTGGCGGCGGCAACCGCCGCCCGGCCCCGCGCGGGCCGCGTGGTGGACCCCGTGGTGGTGGTGGCCGCGGATGATTGCCGCTGACCGCTGACCGCCGGCGCGGCGCTATCCCTCCCGGGGTGGCGAGCGCGGCGGCGGCATGGGGTCGGCGATAGGATCGAGACGACGCACCTCGCGGATCACATCCAGCCATATCAGATGCGAGCGCGCCGGATCACCGGCGTCATCCACCCTCAACCTGCCGTTGATGCCTTCTGACCCGTCGGGGCCGCGGAAGGTCTGCACGGTGGGGCGCACCACCACCGCGCCGGTGATGCTGCTCCCATCGGCCAGCAGCAGTTCCACCCGCGCCTCATCCGGCAACTGCTGCACCAGCGCCTCCAGCCGGGCGATGTCCGCATCGGATGTATACACACGTTCGGCATTCTGGCCCATGGTCAGTCTCCGCGGTCCGGCTTGCGGTCCAGCAGCCTGCTGCTGAGCGATTCGATGAAGTCGATCGGCAGCGGGAACACGATGGTCGAACTCTTGTCGCCGGCGATCTCGGTCAGCGTGGACAGATAGCGCAGCTGGATCGCACGCGGGTCCTGGCTCATCAGCTTGGCCGCCTCGACCAGCTTTTCAGCGGCCTGCTGCTCACCCTCGGCGTGGATGATCTTGGCCCGACGCTGGCGCTCCGCTTCGGCCTGCCGGGCGATCGCGCGGACCATGGTCTCGTTGAGGTCCACATCCTTGATCTCGACGTTGGCGACCTTGATGCCCCAGGCGTCGGTCTGCTCGTCGAGGATCGCGCGGATCTGGCCGTTGAGCTTGTCGCGCTCGGCCAGCATCTCGTCCAGTTCGTGCTGGCCGAGCACCGAGCGCAGCGTGGTCTGGGCCAGCTGGCTGGTGGCTTCGTAGTAGCGCTCCACATTGATGATCGCCTTCTGCGGATCGACCACGCGGAAATACACCACCGCGTTGACCTTCACCGACACGTTGTCGCGCGAGATCAGGTCCTGCGGCGGGATATCCATGACGATGGTGCGCATGTCCACCCGCTCCATGGTCTGCAGCACCGGGATCAGGAAAATCAGGCCCGGCCCCTTGACCTTCCAGAACCGGCCCAGCTGGAATACAACCGCACGCTCATACTCGCGCAGGATCTTGATTGCACTGAACAGCGCCAGCGCGATCGCGATCAGGATCGGCAGGAGAAACACGGTGAAATTCATGGCATAACCTCCGGACTGCGATTGATGGGTTCATGCGGGTGGCCACCGTCGAGCGGCGAAACGCGAAGCACCAGGCCCTTCCTGGACAACACCCGCACGCACTGTCCGGCCACCAGTGGGGCATCCGACGCCGCCTGCCACAGCTCGCCGCGGATCCGCACCTGGCCGCGGCCTTCAAAGCTGCCCGCCACGACAGCTTCATGGCCCAGCATCTCCTCGGCGCCGCCGCCCACCGGCCTTCGCCGCGCCCGCATCGCCAGCCACAGCGTGAACATGAAGCCGGCACCGCTGGCGATGCCGATCCCGGCCAGCAGCCAGTTGGACACCGCGAAACCCGGCACATGGTCAAACAGGATGATCGACCCGAACACCAGGGCCACCAGGCCGCCGATGCCCAGCACGCCGAAACTGGGCGAGGCCAGTTCCACCGCCATCAGGATGATGCCCAGCGCGATCAGCGCCAGTCCCGCATAGTTCACCGGCAGCACCTGAAGCGCGTACAGGCCCAGCAGCAGGCAGATCGCGCCGACCACGCCCGGGAGCACCGCACCCGGGCTGTAACCCTCCAGCAGCAGGCCATACATGCCCACCAGCAGCAGCATGTAGGCGAACGTGGGGTCGGTCAGTACCGACAGCAGGCGTACCCTCCAGTTGGGCGCAAGCTCGGTCACCGTCCGGCCTGCCACTGCCAGAGTCCGCGTCTCGCCCGCCACCGTCACCTCACGGCCATCGGCCTGCTCGAGCAGCGACTCCAGGCTGGCGGCCACCACTTCCACCACGCCGCGCTCAAGCGCCTCACCCGCGGTCAGGGTTGCCGCATCGCGCACGGCCTCCTCGGCAAAGGCCACATCGCGCCCGCGCAGGGTGGCCAGGCCGCGCAGATAAGCGACTGAATCGTTGACCGCCTTGCGCTCCGAAGCGCTTCCGGTACCCCGCTGGGTGTCTGCGCTATCGCCGCTCTGATCACCTTCGTCTCCATCACCATCGTCGGACTGCCGCCCCCCACCCGGGGCTCCGCCGATTGACACCGGCGTCGCCGCGCCCAGCGAGGTAGCCGGCGCCATTGCCGCCAGATGGCTGGCGTAGACGATGTAGGTGCCCGCGCTGGCCGCGCGTGCGCCGTTGGGTGCCACCCAGGCGATCACCGGCACCGGCGATGCCAGGATGTCCTGGTTGATGTCGCGGGTGGCGGCGTCCAGCCCGCCCGGCGTATCGATGCGTAGCACCAGGGCACGCGCATCCTCGCTCGCGGCACGCTCGATGCCATTGCGTATGTGGTCACGGGTGGCAGGACCGATCCCGCCCTTGATATCCACCAGCAGTACACCGCCGCCCGCTGTCGCCGGCTCCTGGGCCCATGCCGGGGACACCACGAGTACGGACAGCGCTGCTGCAAGCGCCCACAGGCACATCAGCCATCGCGTGCCGATTCGGGATGTGATGGTCATTGCTACCCCAGCGCTATGACCGGTCGGGCAGCCAGTAGACACCAGCCGCCGTAAAGAAAATGTGCCCCCGTCAGCGCAGCTCGAATCGGTCGCCGTCAAGCATCGCCGGGAAACGCTCACGATGCGACGCCAGTTCTGCCGCCAGCAGCGTGGTGGTACTCACCACTTCGTTCTCACCGCACTCGCTGGCGGCATCGCCGACAAAGTCGATCACCGCGCTGTCGCCGGAGTAATCGATGCCGTTGCCATCGGTGCCAACGCGGTTGAGCCCGGCCACGTAGCACAGGTTCTCGATCGCCCTCGCCCGCAGCAGGGTTTTCCATGCATGCGCGCGCGCGGCCGGCCAATTGGCGACAAAAATCTGCAGATCGAAATCCAGTGCTTCGGGGCGCTCCACGTCATAGCGGTTGCGGGCAAACACCGGGAAGCGCAGGTCGTAGCAGACCAGCGGGCAGATCCGCCAGCCCTTCCACTCCACGGTGAGCCGGTCGCGTCCGGGCGCATAGCGCTCGTGTTCTCCGGCATACCGGAACAGATGCCGTTTGTCGTAATGCTGCACCTTGCCGTCGGGGGTGGCCCAGAACATCCGGTTGAAGACGTCCGCGCCGTCCCGGATCTGGATGCTACCCGTCACTGCGGCATCAATCGCGGCGGCATGGTCGAGCATCCAGGCCACGGTGGGGCCGTCCATGGTTTCCGCATTTTCGATGGCATCGTTGGAGAAGCCGCTGGTGAATGTTTCCGGCAGGATCACCAGGTCGGTGATGCCCTTGAGCGAGGAGATCATCTCGCCGTAGTAGTCACGGTTGCCGGCTGGATCGTGCCAGCGGGTCTCACCCTGGACCAGGGAAATACGCAGATTGTTCATGCCCCAATCCTACCCCGTCCGTACGCCACACGGGCCCGACGGTCGGGCCATCTCTCCGGTCGGGGCGGGGCCACGACGCCTCCGCCCCGGTCAAGTCACAGTCGCTTAAGACGCTCGATCGCCGCATCCAGGGTTTCCTGGTTCTTGGCGAAACACAGCCGCGCAAGGCGCTGGCCGGCGGGCGCGGATTCATAGAATGGCGACAGCGGGATCGCCGCCACGCCATGTTCGGTGGTCAACCAGCGGCAGAAGGCTGCGTCATCCAGATCACTGACCGCGGAATAGTCCACCAGCTGGAAGTACCCGCCCGGCACCGGCAGCGGAACCAGTCGGGTTTCCAGCAGCTGCTCGCGGAAGCGGTCGCGCTTGGCCTGGTAGAACGTGCCCAGCTGTTCGTCATGTTCGGGCTCCTCGCGCAGCATTTCAGCAAAGGCATGCTGCGCCGGGCCGAAGGTGCAGAACACGTTGTACTGGTGCACCTTGCGCAGCTCGGCAGACAGTGCCGGTGGCGCGATGCAGTAGCCAACCTTCCAGCCGGTGCAGTGGTAGGTCTTGCCGAAGCTGGACACCACGAACGCCCGCTCGCGCAGGGCAGGAAAGCGCAGTACCGTTTCGTGCCGGACGCCGTCGAACACGATGTGCTCGTACACCTCATCCGACAGCAGCCAGATGCCGGTGTCCTCCAGCAGCTTTTCCAGCGCCTGCAGGTCTTCCGGCGTCAGCATCGCCCCGGATGGGTTGTGCGGGGAGTTGATGATCAGCATCCGCGTCTGCGGCGTCACGGCGGCACGGATCCGTTCCCAGTCCGGCGCGAACGTACGCGGATCCAGCGGCACGTGCACGGCGCGCGCGCCGGCCAGCTCGATCGCCGGCTCGTAGCAGTCGTAGGCCGGATCAAGCACGATCACCTCCTCGCCCGCCCGCACCACCGCGTGCACCGCGTTGAAGATCGCCTCGGTGGCGCCGCTGGTCACCGTGACCTCGCCCTGCGGATCCACCTGAACCCCGTAGACGCGCTGCACCTTGGCTGCGATCGCCTCGCACAGCGCCGGCACCCCGGTCATCGGCGCGTACTGGTTGTGGCCGTCGCGCATGGCCCGGGCCAGGGCGTCCACCAGCCGCTGCGGCACCGCAAAGTCAGGGAACCCCTGCCCCAGGTTGACCGCAGCGTGGCGCGCCGCCAGCTGCGACATGACGGTGAAAATGGTGGTGCCGACGCGGGGCAGCTTGCTTTCGGGAATCATCTGTCGTCCTTACCCATCTGCATCCAGGGAATCCACCCGTCCGACGCGGCGCCCGAGTGTAAGCCGCCCCGTGGCGCCGCGGCCATGCCCTCCCTGCCCCCTGTCGCACCTGTCCCGGGCGCGTTCCAGGCATGTGAACGCGGGCGAATCGGGCCGCAGCCGCACCTCGACTGGATACAATAGCGCCTGTGTTCAGCCGGCCCCCTGCCGGCACGCCAGGAACTGGATGTACGACCCCCAGCTCGCCACGCCCATGCTCAGCGCGCGCGGCCTGCGCTTCACGCGCAACGACAATCCGGTGTTCGGCCCGCTCGACTTCGCCGTCGAGGGCGGCGAGGCCCTGCTGGTGCGCGGTGGAAATGGTTCCGGCAAGACCACCCTGCTGCGCGTGCTGGCCGGTCTGTTGCGCGCCGACGAAGGCACGGTCGAGATCGACGGCGAGCCCACGCGCCCGCAGTTGCGCTCGCAGATCATGGCCTATCTGGGTCACCTTCCCGGGCTGAAGGCCGATCTGAGCGTGCTGGAAAACCTGGATTTCCTGTGCGGCCTGCACGGCCGCCGCCGCGGCCAGGCGCCCGAGGCGGCGCTGGCCCTGGTCGGCCTGGCCGGCTACGAGGACACCCCGCTCAGGCAGCTGTCCGCAGGCCAGAAAAAGCGTCTTTCATTGGCCCGACTGTGGCTGTCGCCGGCGGCGCTGTGGCTGCTGGACGAGCCCTATGCCAACCTTGACCTGGGCGGAATCGAGCTGGTGAACCGGCTGGTGCAGGCGCATTTGCGCAACGGCGGCGCCGCGCTGGTCACCACCCATGGTGCCTATGCCGCGCCCCCGGTCCGCACGCGTGAACTTCTACTTGGCGGGCAGGTCGAACCGGTGCCTGCGCCATGACCCGGCCCGGATTGCTGCAGGCAGCCTCGGCGCTGGCCGTCCGCGATCTGCGCCTGCTCTGGCGCCGACGTGGCGATGCCCTGCAGCCGGCGCTGTTCGCGGTGCTGGTGGTGGTGCTGTTTTCGCTGGCCCTG
The DNA here is from genome assembly GCF_054052025.1 of Luteimonas sp. A478. Classification (NCBI taxonomy): domain Bacteria; kingdom Pseudomonadati; phylum Pseudomonadota; class Gammaproteobacteria; order Lysobacterales; family Lysobacteraceae; genus Luteimonas; species Luteimonas yangxiaopingae. The sequence continues at coordinate 62,286 of NZ_JBSVRF010000008.1, forward strand.
GGCGGGGATGCCGAACTGCTGGCGCGCGTAGCCGCCGCGGTGCTGTGGGTGGCCGTGTTGCTGTCAGGCCTGCTGGCCCTGGACACCCTGTTCCGCGGCGATGCCGAGGACGGCTCGCTGGAGCAGTGGATGCTGGCGCCGGTGCCGCTGGCCTGGCTGGTGCTGGTGCGCACCGTGTTGCACTGGGCCACCACCGCCCTGCCCCTGCTGGTGGCCACGCCGCTGCTGGCCGAGCTGCTGCAGCTGCCGCGCGAACAGCTTCCGGCCATGCTGGCGGGGCTGGCACTGGGCACGCCGCTGCTCAGCCTGATCGGCGCGGTGGTGGCGGCGTTAACCGTCGGCATGCGCCGGTCCGGTATCCTGTTGGCGCTGCTGGCCCTGCCTCTGTACGTACCGGTGCTGGTGTTCGGCGCAGGCAGCGTCGCACTGGCCGCGCAGGGCCTGGACCCGGTCGGCGGCCTGCTGATGCTCGGTGCCGGCCTGGTGCTGGCACTGGTACTTGCCCCGGTGACCGCCGCCACCGCGATCCGGATTGCGCTCAATTGACATGACTTCCCATCAGCGAAACCCTTCGCCGCCCGCGCACGCGGCAGGTAGCAGCCAAGAATGAATCCCGCCCTCCTCTGGTTCCACAAACTCGGTTCGCCCCCCTACTTCGACCGCTTCGCAGCCCGCTGGGCGCCGTGGTGCTACGGGCTGGGGGTGCTGATCATGGGCGTGGGCGTGTACCTGGCGCTGTTTTCGGTGCCGCCCGACTACCAGCAGGGCGACAGTTTCCGCATCCTGTATATCCACGTGCCGGCGGCCTGGATGAGCCTGCTGATCTATGCCCTGATGGCGCTGTACGCGGCCATTGCCCTGATCTGGCGGATCAAGCTGTGCGAGATCCTGGCCATGGCCTGCGCACCGATCGGTGCGGCCTTCACCTTCATCACCCTGGCGACCGGCAGCATCTGGGGCAAGCCCATGTGGGGCACCTGGTGGGACTGGGATCCGCGCCTGACCACCCAGCTGATCCTGCTGTTCATGTATCTGGGCGTGATCGGCCTGTACCACGCCATCGACGACCGCCGCGCGGCCGCCCGGGTGGCCTCGCTGCTGGCCATTGTCGGCGTGGCGCTGCTACCGGTGATCCGCTACTCGGTGGTGTGGTGGAACTCCCTGCACCAGGGCCAGACCATCCGCGTGTTCGGCGAGTCCAGCATGGATCCGAGCATGATGCCGCCGCTGGTGTGGATGGTGATCGGCACCAAATTCTGGTTCGTTGGCTCGCTGCTGGCCCGTGCCCGCGCCGACAACCTGTATCGCGAAGCTGGCAAGGACTGGGTCCGCCGCCTGACCGGGGCCAAGTCATGACCTACGCCGGCTACGTGCTTGCTTCCTACCTGGTATTCACCGCGGTGCTGCTGTGGGACTTCGTGGCCCCGCGCATCCGCACGCGGCAGTTCCTGCGCGCGGCCCGCCTGCTGGCGGCCCGGCGCGCGGCCGCAGCAAAAATGGAGAGTGATCCCCAATGAATCCGATCCGACGCAGACGCCTCTGGTTTGTCCTGGCGCTGGTGGCCGCCGCCGCCGTGGCCACCGCTCTGGTGGCGATGGCCCTGCAGCGCAACGTGGCCTACCTCTACACCCCTGCCGAAGTGCTGGACGGCCGCGCCGGTGAGGCAGTGGCCTCCGGCCAGGCGCGCTTCCGCCTCGGCGGCATGGTCGCCGCCGGCTCCTTCAACCGTGAATCCGGTTCGATCGACTCCCACTTCATGGTCACCGACGGCGACGCCCAGCTGCCCGTGGTCTACACCGGGATCCTGCCCGACCTGTTCCGCGAGGACCAGGCGGTGATCGCCACCGGCCAGATGCAGGGCGACACCTTCGTTGCCGAGCAGGTCCTGGCCCGGCATGACGAAACCTACGTGCCGAAGGAAGTAGCGGACAAGATGGGCCTGGCCCACGAAAAACATGGGGTGGAGACGCCCGCCGACGAGGCCATCCGCCAGTGATCCTGATCCGCTGCACTCCCCTGATCGCCAGTAACGGAGGCTCGCCCGATGCTGCCTGAACTCGGCCAGATCGCGATGCTCCTGGCCCTGGTGGCGGCCGTCATCCAGGCAGTGCTGCCGCTGGCAGGCGCTCAGCGTGGCCTCCCTGCGTGGATGGCAGTGGCCCGTCCCGCAGCCTGGCTGCAGCTGGCGCTGATCGGCATTGCCTATGCGCTGTTGACCTGGGCGTTCATCAGCCAGGATTTTTCGGTGCGCTATGTGGCCGAAAACTCCAACACGCTGCTGCCCATGATCTACCGCATCACCGCGGTGTGGGGTGGGCATGAGGGCTCGCTGCTGCTGTGGGTGCTGATCATTGCCCTGTGGAACGCCGCGGTGGCGCGCTGGTCGCAGTCACTGCCGCCGCAAGTCAGCGCACGCGTGCTTGGAGTAATGGGCGCGGTCGCGCTGGGCTTCCTCGCCTTCACGATCTTCACCAGCAATCCCTTTGACCGGCTACTGCCCGCCGCGCTGGAAGGGCGCGATCTGAATCCGCTGCTGCAGGATCCGGGCATGATCGTGCATCCACCCATGCTGTACGTGGGCTACGCGGGTTTCATCGTGCCGTTTGCGTTCGCCATCGCCGCCCTGCTGGACGGCAAGGTGGATGCCCGCTGGCTGCGCTGGAGCAGGCCGTGGACCAACGTAGCCTGGTCGTTCCTGACCATCGGCATCGCGCTTGGCTCGTGGTGGGCCTATGCGGAGCTGGGCTGGGGCGGCTGGTGGTTCTGGGATCCGGTGGAGAACGCCAGCTTCATGCCGTGGCTGGCCGGCGCGGCGCTGATCCATTCCCAGGCGGTCACCGAAAAGCGCGGCAGCTTCCACGGCTGGACCCTGCTGCTGGCCATCGCCACGTTCTCGCTGTCGCTGCTGGGCGCGTTCCTGGTGCGCTCGGGCGTGCTGACCAGCGTGCACAGTTTTGCCGCCGATCCGGAACGCGGGCTGTTCATCCTGCTGTTCCTGGGCATCACCGTGGGCGCGTCGCTGCTGCTGTATGCCCTGCGCTCGCCGGACAACGAAGCCGGGCGACCATTTGCCGCTGCTTCGCGCGAGACCCTGCTGCTGGTCAACAACCTGCTGCTGGTAGCGGCCACCGCGATGGTGCTGCTGGGCACGCTGTACCCGCTGCTGGCCGATGCGCTGGACATGGGCAAGATCTCGGTTGGCCCACCCTATTTCGGCCTGCTGTTCGTCATCCTCATGGCGCCCCTGGTGCTGCTGTTGCCGTTCGGGCCGCTGACTCGCTGGCAGCGCGAAGAGCCAGGCAAACCGCTGCGGATGCTGGCGCCGTGGTTCGTGCTGGCGCTGGTGGGGGGAGCGATCGCCTTCTTCCTCGCGCCGCAGGCGCCGTGGAAGATCGCCGCCGCGATAGGCGGAGGCATCTGGGTCGGTTTCGGGACCCTGCGCTTCGTGTGGTCGCGGCTGCGCTCGGCCAGCGGACGCATGTCACTGGAAATGTGGGGCATGAGCCTGGCCCACTTCGGCGTGGCCCTGTTCGTGGTGGGCGCGCTGATGGTGAGCGCGCTGGACGCCGAGCGGGAAATGGCCATGCAGCCCGGCCAGGTGGTTGAAGTGGACGGGATGGAATTCCGCTTCGATGGCGTGGAGCGCGTGCAGGGGCCCAACTACATCGCCGACCGTGGCAGGGTGATGCTGCTGCGCGACGGCCGCGAGATCAAACTGCTGACGCCCGAGAAACGGCACTTCGCCAGCGGCGGCCAGGTCATGACCGAAGCCGCGATCCACACCGGCTTCTTCGGCGATGTCTACGCCGCCATGGGCGAGCCGCTGGGCGAAGGCGCCTGGGCCGTGCGCGTGCACATCAAGCCGTTCGTGCGCTGGATCTGGGCCGGTGCGGCGCTGATGGCGCTGGGCGGGTTCGTGACCGCAGCCGATCGCCGCTTCCGCCGCAGGCAGAACCCGCGGGCAGGAACCGGGCAGACCGGGCGGAGGGCCGCCGAGTGAGTGCTGCCGCCCCCCGGTCACGCTGGCTGCCGCTGGTCGTGTTCGGCCTGATCGCCGCCCTGCTTGCCGCGGGCGTCTGGCTCAGCCGCGACCCGGATCGCGACGCGCTGCCCTCGCCGCTGATCAACCGCCCGGCGCCGGAATTCGAACTGCCGGTGCTGCATGCGCCGGACTACCTGGTCACTGCAGAGGACCTGCGCGGCACGCCTTACGTGCTCAATGTCTGGGGCAGCTGGTGCCCGGGCTGCCGCGACGAGCATCCGGTGCTCACCGACTTCGCCGAAACGCGGCGCGTGCGCCTGGTGGGCTACAACTGGAAGGACGAGCCGGATGACGCCCTGCGCTGGCTGGAGCAGTTCGGCAATCCGTACTGGCTGGTGGTCACCGATTACGAAGGCCGCTACGCCATCGACTGGGGCATCTACGGCGCACCGGAGACATTCCTGGTCGACGCCGACGGCATCGTGCGCTGGAAGCACGTGGGCCCGCTGACCGAAGAAAGCCTGCGCACCGGCCTGCTGCCGGCGCTGGATGAGGTGGAAGGCGGATGAGAACCCTGCTGCTCGCATTGCTGTTGGCATTTATCCCCACGGCCGTCCTGGCCCAGGCGGCCCAGGACCCGACCCCGCTCGAGTTCCGCGACGCGGCCGAGGAAGACCGCTTCCGCCAGCTGGTGGTGGAGCTTCGCTGCGTGATGTGCCAGAACCAGTCGCTGGCCGATTCCAATGCCCAGATCGCCCATGACCTGCGCCGCGAGGTGCTCTCATTGATGCGCCAGGGCATGAATGACAACGAGGTCCGGGATTTCCTGGTGGCCCGCTACGGCGAGTTCGTGCTGTACCGGCCGCGCGTGTCGGCCAATACCTGGCTGCTGTGGTTTGGCCCCGGCGTGTTGCTGCTGGCCGGCGCGGTGGTGGTGGTGCGCACCGTGCGCAAGCGCAGCAGCGCCGTGGCCGGCGAAGAAGTGCCGGTCGATGACGGACAGGAGTGGTAATGGTTGCTTTCATCATTCTTTCGGCGCTGCTTGCAGTAGCCGCGGCCATGGTTCTGGCCGGGCCACTGCGCGGTCAATCCCGGCGCACGGCAATCGCCGTCGCGCTGTCGGTTCCATTGCTTGCCACCGGCTTGTACCTGCTGGTGGGCACCCCGGACGGACTCGACCCGGGGCAGCGTCAGGCGCCGACCACCATGGAAGAAGCGGTTGCCCTGCTCGAGGCGGACCTGGAGCGTGACCCGCTGCAGGGCGAAGGCTGGCGCCTGCTTGGCCGGGCCTACGCCGAGATGGGACGCTACGAAGATGCCCGCGATGCGCTCGGCCGCGCCGCGCGCCTGGATCCGGAAAACCCCGGCATCCTGACCGAGCACGCCGAGGCAATTGCCTCCGTGGAAGCGGCGGGTGGTTTCACTGCGGAGGCCAGGGCGCTGCTGGAGCGGGCGTTGCAGATTGATCCGTCCTACCAGCGCGCGCGGCTGTTTCTTGGCATCGCCCAGCGTCAGGCCGGCGAAGATGCTCTTGCGGCGGAAACATGGGAGCCGCTGCTAACGGTACTTGGGCCCCAGGCTGCCGCCGGCCTGCTGCAGCAGATCAACGCGGCGCGCGGCGATGCCGGCATGGAACCGCTTGCCGATATCCCGCAGGCGGCCGACGCTCCGTCGTCGCCCAACGCGGTCCAGGTACGGGTCACGGTTGATCCCGAATTCGCTGCCATGGTGCGGCTGGATCCCGACGCAGTGGTGTTCGTGGCCGCACGGGTGCCGGGCGGATCGCCCATGCCCGTCGCCGCCCAGCGCCGGCTGGTGCGCGACCTGCCGCTGGAGCTGACCCTCGACGACAGCGACGCGGTAATGCCTACCCAGGCCCTGTCGACGGTAGAGGAAGTCGAACTCGTGGCACGCATTTCCAGCACCGGCACCGCGTCTGCCCAGGAGGGCGATATCACCTCGACACCGGTACGGATCAAGCTCCCCACGGACGGTCCGGTGGAACTGGTGCTGGGCGCACTCGACTGAGGCGCCCTGCGCCCACGGACGGTTACGGCCGGTTGCCGCCAACGTTAAACTGGCGGCCATGACCGAATTCATCCCCCAGGGCACCCGCTTTCTGGCCCTTCCCGAATCCTTCCCGATGAAACGCGGCGGCGAGCTGCGCGACGGACGGCTCGCCTACGAAACCTGGGGCCGGCTGGACCCGGACCGCAGCAATGCCGTGCTGATCCTTCCCGGCCTCTCACCCAACGCCCACGCCGCCGCCAATCCGGACAACCCGGAGCCCGGCTGGTGGGAAGAGATGGTTGGCCCCGGCCGACCCATCGATACGGACCGCTGGTTCGTGGTGTGCATCAACCCGCTGGGCAGCTGCAAGGGCTCCAGCGGCCCCGCCTCGCCCCATCCTGACGACGGACGGCCGTGGGGGCTGCGTTTTCCCGAACTTTCGGTTGAGGACATCGCCGATTCGGCCGCCCACCTGGTGCGTGCGCTGGACATCGGCAGGCTGGCCTGCGTGGTGGGAAATTCGATGGGCGGCATGTGCGGGCTGGCGTTCCTGCAGCGCTACCCCGGCATGACCCGGAGCCATGTGAACATCTCCGGCGCGGCACAGGCGCTGCCGTTCTCGATCGCCATCCGCTCACTGCAACGCGAAGCGATCCGCCTGGATCCGAACTGGAACGGCGGCGACTTCGATGATGAACGCTATCCGGAAGCAGGCATGCGCATGGCCCGCAAGCTGGGAGTGATCACCTACCGCTCGGCGCTGGAATGGGATGGACGCTTTGGCCGGGTGCGGCTGGAGTCCGACCGGCGCGATGACGAGGATCCGTTCGGCATGGAGTTCCAGGTGGAAAGCTACCTGGAAGCCCATGCGCGCAAGTTTGTTCGCCACTTCGATCCCAACAGCTACCTCTACCTGAGCCGGTGCATGGACTGGTACGACATCGGCGACTGTGCCGGCGGTGACATCGACGCCGGGCTCGCCTCCATCCGGGTGGAGAAGGCGATGACGATCGGCGTGCATACCGACATCCTGTTCCCGATCCAGCAGCAGCGCCAGATTGCCGACGGCCTGCGCGCTGGCGGCGCCACTTCAACTTTCGTGCCGCTGGAGTCGCCGCAGGGCCACGATGCCTTCCTGGTCGATTTCGACCGCTTCGGCCCGCCCGTCCGCGAATTCCTCACCGCCCTGTAGGAGCGCGCCATGCGCGCGAAGCCGCGTGACGTCAGGTTTCGCGGGCGTCGCCGGGGCTTTCACAGGCGGGGGGGGGGGGGGGGGGGGGGGGGGGGGGGGGGGGGGGGGGGGGGGGGGGGGGGGGGGGGGGGGGGGGGGGGGGGGGGGGGGGGGGG
>NZ_JBSVRF010000009.1:0-49912 GCF_054052025.1 Luteimonas sp. A478
CCCCCCCCCCCCCCCCCCCCCCCCCCCCCCCCCCCCCCCCCCCCCCCCCCCCCCCCCCCCCCCCCCCCCCCCCCCCCCCCCCCGCTCCTACGGGGGCGGTGCGACTGGCGGCGGGCGGGCGCGGGTAGACTTGCTCGCACGATGAAAACGTACCGCCCGAGGTTTACATGCGCCAACTACTCGCCGCTGCCACGCTGATGATTGCCACTGCCACCATGCCCAACTCCGCCCTGGCCGATGACGGCCGCCTGACCCTGGAAGCGATCACCGGCGATGCGCCGCTGGCCGGCCCGACGCTGATGCGACCGCAGGTGGCGCCGGACGGTTCGCGGGTGACGTTCCTGCGCGGACGCGACACGGATCGCAACCGGCTGGACCTGTGGGAATACCACATTGAAAGCGGCCAGACCCGGATGCTGGTGGACTCGTCGGTGGTGCTGCCGGGTGAAGAAGAACTCAGCGACGAGGAGAAGGCGCGGCGCGAGCGCCAGCGCATCGCCGGGCTGAGCGGGATCGTGGATTACCAGTGGGCGCCGGACGCCTCGCGACTGCTGTTCCCGCTGGGCGGGGAGCTGTACCTGTACGACCTGGCGGGCGAAGGCTCCACCGCGGTGCGCCAGCTGACTGACGGCGGCGGGTTCGCCACCGATCCGAAGCTGTCGCCGCAGGGCGGGTTCGTCAGCTTCATCCGCGAGCGCAACCTGTGGGTGATCGACCTGGCCGACGGCCGCGAAGTGCAGCTGACCCAGGACGGTTCGGACGTGATCGGCAACGGCGTGCCGGAGTTCGTGGCCGATGAGGAAATGGGCCGGCACACCGGCTACTGGTGGGCGCCGGATGATTCGGCGGTCGCCTTTGCGCGGATCGATGAGTCCCCGGTCTCTATCCATCGCCGCCACGAGGTGTACCCGGACCGCACCGAGGTGATCGAGCAGCGCTATCCGTTTGCCGGCGATCCCAACGTGCTGGCGCAGCTGGGCGTGATCGCGCCGCGCCAGGGCGCCGAACCGCAGTGGATCGACCTGGGCGAAGAGACCGACATCTACCTGCCGCGCGTGGACTGGCGCGACGCCGGGCGCCTGACTTTCCAGCGCCAGAGCCGCGACCAGCAGACGCTGGAACTGATCGAGGTGACGCTCGCCACCGGCGCCCAGCGCACTCTGATCACCGAGACCGCCGACACCTGGATACCACTGCACGACAGCCTGCGGTTCCTCAAGGACGGGCGCATTTTGTGGAGCTCGGAGCGCAGCGGATTCCAGCATCTGTACATCGTTGGTGAGGACGGCGCCAACGGAGACGGCAGCGGGCTGGTGCCGCTGACTTCAGGCGACTGGCCGGTGGCTTCGCTGCTGGCGGTGGACGAAGAGGCCGGACTGGCCTACTTCGCCGGCAACCCGGACGCACCGCTGGAGATGCATGTGAACGTGGTGCCGCTGGCTGGCGGCGAGATCGTGCGTCTGTCGCAGGAGCCCGGCACCCATGCGGCCAGCTTCGCCCGCAATGCCAGCGTGTACGTGGACAGCTGGTCGAGCGTTGAATCGCTGCCGCAGGTTGAGCTGCGCCGCAATGACGGCAGCCTGATCGCGCGCCTGCTGGAGAACGATCCGACCGATCCGGAGCACCCGTACGCGGCCTTCATCGACGCCCACCTGCCGGTGGAATTCGACACCATGACCGCCGCCGACGGTCGCAGCACCCTGCATTACAGCCTGATCAAGCCGGCGGATTTTGATCCTTCGCGCAAGTACCCGGTGGTGGTGCACGTGTACGGCGGCCCGGTGGGTCGTACGGTGACCAATGCGTGGCCTTCGCGCGGCGACGCGCTGTTCAACCAGTACCTGGCCCAGCGCGGCTACGTGGTGTTCTCGATCGACAACCGGGGCACGCCCGGACGCGGCGCGGAGTTCTTGGGCTCGCTGTACCGCAACCAGGGCACGGTGGAAGTGGAAGACCAGGTACACGGCGTGGAGTGGCTGCGCCAGCAGCCGTGGGTGGATCCGGCCCGGATCGGCGTGCACGGCTGGTCGAATGGCGGCTACATGACCCTGATGCTGCTGGCCAAGGCGCCCAACCACTACGCCTGCGGGATTTCCGGCGCGCCGGTCGCCGATTGGGCCCTGTACGACACCCACTACACCGAGCGTTACATGCACCTGCCGCAGGACAACCCCGATGGGTACCGCGAGGCCAGCGTGTTCACCCATGCGGACAACATCCGCTCGGACAGCCTGCTGCTGATCCACGGCATGGCCGATGACAACGTGCTGTTCTCCAACGCGACCCAGCTGATGAGCCAGCTGCAGCAGGCCGGCACCGCGTTCGAGCTGATGACCTATCCCGGCGCCAAGCACGGCCTGCGCGGGAAGGATGCCCTGCACCGCTACCGGCTGAGCGAGTCGTTCTTCAGCCGCTGCCTGGCGCACACACCGCAGTAAACCGGCAGCCGGTACGTTCCGAACGGCGTACCGACGCGCCCCGGGGTAAGAGCGCCTCCCGGGGTAGGAGCGCCTCATAGGCGCGAAGCCGCGTGAATCATGGCGTGCGGGAATCCGTCGGACACGGCGCGGTAACCGGGGCCACACCGCGCCGCCAGACGTCACGCGGCTTCGCGCGCATGGCGCGCTCCTACCGGGCGAATCGCTCTTCGACCCATACGTCCAACCCCCCACGTAGGAGCGCCTCATAGGCGCGAAGCCGCGTGAATCATGGCGTGCGGAAATCCGTCGGACACGGTTCGGTGACCGGGGTCACACCGCGCCGCCACATGTCACGCGGTTTCGCGCGCATGGCGCGCTCCTACCGGGCGAATCGCTATTCGACCCATACGTCCACCCCCCCGTAGGAGCGCCTCATAGGCGCGAAGCCGCGTGAATCATGGCGTGCGGGAATCCGTCGGACACGGCGCGGTGACCGGGGCCACACCGCGCCGCCAGACGTCACGCGGCTTCGCGCGCGTGGCGCGCTCCTACAAATCGCCGCTGCGGGACATGAGGACGGCGATGGGGCGGGTACCGCTGAATTCGGACAGGACGATGGCCAGGACCGAGGTGATCGGCACGGCGAGGAACGCGCCGGGGATGCCCCACAGGGCGCCCCAGATGGTGAGGCTGGCCAGGATCACGAACGGGCTGAGGTTGAGCGAGTTGCCCAGCAGCCACGGATCAAGGAAGTTGCCGATCACGAACTGCGCGCTGGAGAGCAGGATCAGCAGGGTGATGACAGTGCCGATATCGCCGAACTGGACGATCGCCCAGGCCACCGGGAACAGCACGCCCAGGAACGAGCCGATGTAGGGCACGTAGTTGAGCACGGTGATCAGCACCGCCCAGAAGCCGGCGAATTCCACCCCGAAGATGGCCATGATCGCCCAGCTGATCACGCCCAGGATCACGCTGACCAGGGTCTTGAGCGCAAGGTACTGCCCGGTGCGGGTGCTGATGCTATCGAGCACCTGGCGGATGCGTGAAACATCCTGCGGATCATCCGAGAGGTTGCGCAGCTTCTGCGGGAACACCCTCTTTTCCACCAGCAGGAAAGTCACGTACAGCAGCACCACCGCCATGGTGGCCATCACCGCGGTCACCGAAACCACGGTGGAGCCGATCACCGCCTGGGTGCTGATTTGCTCGAGGATCTGCACGCGCAGGGCGTTCCAGGTGGGCGCGCTCTCGATGCCGACCAGCTCGGCCCCGCGCTGGATCATCTGCAGCAGCGATTCCTCGTAGTCCGGCGCCAGCTGCACCACCCGGCCCACGTTGTTGACTACCAGCAGCACGCCGGCGCCGATCACCGCCAGGATGGAGGCGATCGAGGCGACGTAGCACAGCCACGGCGGCAGCCAGCGGCCGACGGTGGGCACGCGGCGCAGACCGCGCGAGAGGCCGATGATGATGTAGGCCACGAGGACGCCGAAGACCATGGGCACGAACACCGGCCGGCCGATGTAGAGCACCCAGCCAATGATCATCGCCAGCAGGGCGCCGTAGACGATGGCTTGCAGACGGTCGCGCACGAGGATGCGGCGCTGACGTGGCTGGGGGGCTGTTTCCGGGGCATTTCCGGACGCACGGGGCGTGGTCTGATCCATGCACCACATTCTGGCATGCCCCCATGTAGGAGCGCGCCATGCGCGCGAAACCGCGTGAATCATGTTTCGCGGCAGAGCGTCGGACAGGGTGTGGTGTCCGGGGGTGCGCGGCGCGGATCAATGTCACGCGGTTTCGCGCGCGTGGCGCGCTCCTACGAGGGGATATTCACATCTGGTCGGCGGAGATCCGGCGGAATCCGATGAATTCGGGATGCCACGTTCAATCCCGCTTCCGGCTCACGACCTCGGCAGTGGCCGGATCCATGTACAGGTCGTATTCGACGCCATCGTGGTGGGCATCCGCCTCCCACATGCCGTCATCGAAGCGCACGTCGCGGATGCGCTCGTAGCCGGCGGCCGAGAGGCTCGCGCGCACCTCATCTTCCGTCAGCGAGGTCTGGCCGTCGTCGGGATAGATGGTGCCGGTGCGCGGATCCACCCGCACGTCGATCCGGCGTCCGTCCGCATCCCGGGCGTCGGCCTCCCACACGCCATCGTCGCGCTCGACGTCATCGATATCCGTGTAGCCGGCGGCGGCCAGCGCGTCGCGCACTTCGCGCTCGCTCATGCCGTCCTGACCGGGATCGCCCGCGCAGGCGGCGCCGGCAAATGCCAGGGCAGCGGCGAATACGGTCGTACGGATGGTTGCATGCTTCATGTCAGCGCTCCTGGGTGCGGGGGACGCCCACATCGTGTGCGGCGGGCCGCTAACACCCGGTGAAGCCCCGACAAGCGCCTGTCAGTCGCGTTGGAACACCACCCGCTGGGGCATGCTCAGCACGAAGCCCTGGCCGTAGTCCACGCCCAGCATCCACAGCACTTCGCGGATGGCGTCGTCGTCGACCCATTCGGCCACGACCTTCAGCCCGCGCTGGTGGCCGATCTGCACGATCGCACTGACGATGGTCCGGCTCATGAGGTCCTTGTCGATCTCGCGGATGAAGCTGCCATCGATCTTGATCACGTCCACCGGCAGGTTCTTCAGATAGCCGAACGACGACATGCCGGCGCCGAAATCATCCAGCGCGATCCTGCACCCGGCCGCACGCAGGCGCTCGATCACCTTGGCCACTTTCAGCAGGCTGCGCACGGCAACTGTTTCAGTAATCTCCAGGCACACCGCTTCCGCCGGAACCCCGTATTCGGCCAGGCAGCCGAGGATGAAATCGGCGATATCCTCATCGTCCACCGTGGCACCGGACAGGTTGATGGCGCAGGTTTCCAGGCCCGCACCCGACGGGTGCAGGCGGCTGAAGTTGGACAGCGCCGTGCGGATCACCCAGCGGTCCACCGCCGGCATCAATCCATAGCGCTCGGCGGCGGGCAGGAAGGTGCCCGGCGGCACCAACTGCCCGTTCTTTTCCCGCAGGCGCAGCAGCAGCTCGATATACGGGCCTTCCGCGGCATCCGGGCTGAGCGGCACCACCTCCTGGTAGTCGAGCACCAGCCGGTCCTCTTCCAGCGCGCTGGCCAGCCGGTGCACCCATTCCATCTCGCCGTGGCGGCGGGTGGTTTCGTCATCCTCGCGGTAGAGGTGCACGCGGTTGCGGCCGTTCTCCTTGGCCAGGTAGCAGGCGCTGTCGGCCCAGGCCATGACGTCCTGCAGCGTGGCGCCAGGATGGTCGAGTACCACCACGCCGATGCTTGCACTGACCGAGTGGGTGCGGCCCTTCCAGATGAAGCGCACGCTGTCGATGCTGCGGCGTAGGCGTTCGGCCAGCACCAGGGCTTCGGCCTCGCCCACGCCGTAGGCAAGCAGGCCGAATTCGTCGCCGCCCAGGCGCGCAATCAGGTCGCCCTCGCGCAGCTCGCGGCTGAGCGTCATCACCAGTTCCACCAGCAGCTGGTCACCGGCGCGGTGGCCGGACAGGTCGTTGATCACCTTGAACTGGTCGAGGTCGAAATACAGCAGGGCGAAGCGGCCGCCCTCGGGATCCACCCGCTGGCGCTCCAGCGCGCGGGCCAGGCGGCGCTCGAATTCGCGCCGGTTCCACAGTTCGGTCAGGGCGTCGTGGGTGGCCTGATAGCCCAGCCGTGCGGCCAGCTCGCGCTGTTCGCTGATGTCGCTGGCGGCCAGCAGCCGGTGGCGCTGGCCATCAACCACCACCGGGGCCAGCGATACCGAGGCCCAGAACCCCCCGGCCGGCGCGGCCAGCTCGGCTTCGCGGTCTTCCCAGCTGGACTGGCCATCCGGATCATCGGCCAGCTCGTTGCCCAGCGCGTCATCGGCGAATACACAGGCCAGCGGGCGCCCGACCACCTCGCCCAGGCGCTTGCGCGCGAACTGGTTGGCGTAGGTGATGTTGCCCTCGCCGTCAGCCAGCAGCACCAGCGCCGGCAGCAGCTCGTTGAGGGCCCGGAACCGCGCCTCGCTCTCGGCGAAGCGTGCGCTCATGCCCTGGCCGAGCGCCAGCGCGTGGCGGTGGGTGGAGGCGATCGACCACAGCAGCAGTGACAGCAGCAGGCTGATCAGCGAACCGATGGCGAGGATGGAAACGGCTTTTTCGAACTCGGCGTGGGCCGCCTGCGGACGCAGGTGCAGTTCCCAGCGGCGCCCGCCGAACTCCAGCTGGCGCACCAGCGCCGGCACGTCGTGTTGCGGCGCCGGCCCGGATTCGAACACCCGGCCATCCCCGGCAGCGTCGGGATCGTGGATGGCCACGTGCATGAACTCGAGGATCCGCCCCTGCAGGCCGGTCCGCACCAGCGGATCGAGCTGGAGGCTGATCGCGAGCGCACCGATCTCACGCGCACGCCGCTGCTCGATCGTCATGGGCGAAGGACCGCGCGAATACACCGGCAGGCGCAGGGTGATACCGCGCCCGGCCAGGCCGGCGCCTTCCATCTGGATCAGCTGCAAGGGCGCCGACATCGACAGCAGGTCGCTGTCGCGCGCCAGCTCGAGCGCGGCCAGGTTGTCCGGCTGGGTGGCCAGGTCGAACCACAGCAGCGCCTCGTTGCCATGCATTGGCGACAGCAGCTCGTAGCGGTAATGCTGCCCGCTGCCGTCGGACGGATCGATCCGCCGCGCGAACGCGGTGACGATGTATCCGGGCACGTTGCCGACCGCGCGCAGGTTCTGCTGGTAATGGGCGAAGGCGGTCTGGCTCATTTCGCCCTGCGAAAGGAACACGGTCTGCATGGCACGCAAGGCGACGGCGGCGCCTTCCAGCGGCTCGCGCACGCGGCCCCGCGCGGCATCGGCCAGCGAGGCGTGCATGGCCTCCGCGCGCGCCTGCGCGTCGCGCCATTCGTGGTGGGCGATGGCTCCGGTCCCCGCCAGGCCGACCAGCAGCACCAGCAGCGCCCACCCCAGCGGCGGCAGCGCATGGAACAATCCGTAGCGCTGATGCGGGCCGGTTTTCTCGGCACCCTGCGCGGGGACGGTCTGGGGCACCTGGGTGGACATGGATTCGGCTTCTTGCGAACGGCTGGCCGACCGGTCATCGCCCGCAGGCGACGGTGACAGCGACGGCCCGGCAGGCATCTGGCTGGGTGGATTCGGCTCGATCATGGCATGGGACATCTGAAAACGGGCCTGCCGTTGGTCCTGCGATTCAGTCCTGGGATCAGTCCTGGGATCAGTCCTGCGATCGGTCCTGCCGGCTGTCCGGCCGGCGGGCTCCCGGCGATGGGCGGGCGGGGCGGCCCGTTAGAATGACGGGTCTGTTTCCCCATCGGTACCCCCCCATGACCAATCCCCTGCTCGATTTCTCCGGACTGCCCCGTTTCGACGCGATCACGCCGGCACACGTGGCCCCCGCCATGGACGCGCTGCTGGCCGAGGCCGAGGCGGCGGTGGAGCATGCCCGCACGGTGGCGCCGGTGACCTGGGAGGGGTTCATCACGCCGCTGGAGGACGCCACCGAGCGGCTCGGCCGCGCCTGGGGCGTGGTGGGTCACCTGCAGGCGGTGGTGAACACGCCGGAGCTGCGCGAAGCCTACAACGCCGCCCTGCCGCGGGTGACCCGCTTTTTCAGCGCGCTGGCGCAGGACCAGGCGCTGTACGCCCAGTACCGGGCGCTGGCCAAGGCGCCGGAATTCGCCGGCTTCGACCAGGCGCGCAGGACGGCGGTGGAAAACGCGCTGCGCGACTTCCGCCTTGGCGGCGCCGAGCTGGAAGAAAGCCAGCGCGCGCGCTTTGCCCAGCTGCAGGAAGAGCTGGCCGCGCTGTCGGCCCGGTACTCGGAAAACCTGCTGGATGCCACCGACGATTTCGCCCTGTACGTGCAGGACGAAGCCGAGCTGGCCGGCGTGCCGGCCGATGTGCTCAATGCCTGTCGCGCCGCAGCGCGCGAGGGCGGCCGCAAAGGCTGGAAGCTGACCCTGCACATGCCCTGCTACCTGCCGGTGCAGACCTATGCCGACAGCCGCCAGCTGCGCGAAACGCTGTACCGGGCCTACGGGGTGCGGGCCTCCGAGGCGGGTCCGGCGGAGCTGGACAACTCCGGCCTGATCGAGCGCACCCTGGCGCTGCGCACGGAGTTGGCCAGGCTGCTCGGCTTTGCCAGTTACGCCGAGGTGTCGCTGGCCACCAAGATGGCGGACGCCCCGGATGACGTACTTGCCTTCCTGCGCGAGCTGGCCGGCAAGGCCCTGCCCCACGCCAGGCGCGATCGGGCCGAGCTTGATGAGTTCGCCCGCGACGAGCTGGGCCTGGACACCGTGCAGCCGTGGGACCTGGCCTGGGCCAGCGAGAAGCTGCGCCAGGCGCGCTATGCCTATTCGGCGCTGGAGGTGAAGCAGTACTTCACCGAGCCCAAGGTGCTGGACGGGCTGTTCGGCCTGATCCACGACCTGTACGGCCTGCGGGTGGAGCAGGACCAGGCGCCCACCTGGCACGAGGACGTGCGCTTGTACCGCCTGCTCGACGGCAGCGGCGGCCTGGTGGGCCAGTTCTACCTGGATCCCCATGCGCGCACCGGCAAGCGCGGCGGGGCGTGGATGAACGACTGCCGCAACCGCCGCCGCCGTGCCGATGGCGACCAGACCCCGGTGGTGTACCTGGTCTGCAACTTCGGCAAGGGGGTGGACGGCAAGCCGGCCACGCTCAGTCACGATGAAGTGGTGACCCTGTTCCACGAGATGGGCCACGGCCTGCACCAACTGCTGACCGAGGTGGGCGAGCTGCCGGTGGCGGGCATCAACGGGGTGGAATGGGACGCGGTGGAGCTGCCCAGCCAGTTCATGGAGAACTTCTGCTGGGAATGGCCGCGGGTGCGGGCGATGAGCGCGCACGTGGACAGCGGCGAACCGCTGCCGCGCGAGCTGTTCGACCGGATGCTGGCGGCGAAGAACTTCCACAGCGGGCTGCAGACCGTGCGCCAGCTGGAGTTCGCCCTGTTCGACATGCTGCTGCACAGCGGCGCCGAAGCCCGCGCTGCGGAAGTGATGGTCCTGCTGGAGCAGGTGCGCGACGAGGTGGCGGTAATCCGTCCGCCGGCCTGGCATCGTTTCCCGCACCAGTTCGGCCACATCTTTGCCGGCGGTTACGCGGCCGGGTATTACAGCTACAAGTGGGCCGAGGTGCTGAGCGCGGATGCCTATGCGGCGTTCGAGGAGGCGCCGGAGGCGCTGGCCGAGACCGGCGCGCGCTTCCGCCGCGAGATCCTGGCCCGGGGCGGCAGCCGCCCGGCGCTGGAGAACTTCACAGCATTCCGCGGCCGCGAGCCGCAGATCGAAGCCCTGCTGCGCCACAGCGGCATGACCGCGTAACGACCTGGGCCGCGCGGCCCGGATTCGGGACGCCCAACTCGAATGTAGGAGCGCGCCATGCGCGCGAAGCCGCGTGAATTCTGCACACTGGATGGGGCTTCGGTGACGACGTCGTAACCGAAGCCCCGTCCCGGTGCCAGGTGTCACGCGGCTTCGCGCGCATGGCGCGCTCCTACGGAGAGCTGGGATCCTTCAAACCCGGCGCGACCACGCGACCCGGGCGGTCACCAGGGGAGCTGGCTGCCGTTGGCGTGGCGGAAGGTGCCGGACGCTTCCAGGCCCAGCTCGTCCAGCCGCTCGACCAGCTGGGCGGCGGCGTGCTCCGGAGCCACCTCGCCGCGCCCGCCCACCATCTCGGTGGCGACGAAGCCCGGATGCAGCAGCTGCACGGCAATGCCGCGCTCCTTCAGGTCCACCGCCAGCGACCGGCCGATGGCGTTCACCGCCGCCTTGGACGCGCGATAGCCGTAGCGGCCGCCGGAGCTGTTGTCGCCCATCGAGCCCATGCGGCTGGTGATGATGCCGACCTTGCTGCCCCGCGCCAGGTTGGCATCCAGCGCCTGCAGCACCCGCAGCGGCCCGAGCGCGTTGATTTCGAACTGATCGCGCATGGCCTGGAAGCCGGCCGCGTCGATTTCGCCATAGGACTGGCGGGTGAGGATGCCGGCGTTGAGCACCACCACATCCAGCTGCTCGCCTTCCAGACGCTGGGCCAGCGAGGCCACCGCTACGTCATCGGATACATCCACACCGGCCTCGATGCGGGCGCCGGTGGCTTCGAGCGCTTCGCTGCCGGTGCGGCAGACGGCAATGACGCGATCGCCGCGCTCGCGGTAACGCTGCACCAGGGCGAGGCCGATGCCGCGATTGGCGCCGGTGACAAGGATGGTCTGCATGGAATTCTCCGCAAAGTGTTGTATGCAAGGGATGGCGTCGCCGCCTGCGCTCTTCAAGCCGGAGCAACTGCCGGGGCTGGCCACGGCGAAGCTGAAAATGTTCTAGGCTCCCGCTACCTGAACGAAAACGCCGGATGCACCAATGTTGAACAAGCTGACTACACAGGGACTGACCGCTGGCAGGCTGACGGCAGCAAGCGCCCTGCTGGCCGCGCTGCTGTGCGCCTGCGGCACCGCCTTTGCCGTCGACGACGCGCCCGCCTCTGCCACCGAACCGGTAGCCGCGGTGCGGGTCGCCTTCGACCGGGACGGCATTACCGCATCCCACGCCCGGGGCATGGCCGACCTGGCCAGCGGCCGCGAGGTCACCGCCGACTCGCCCACGCGGATGGCGTCGATCTCCAAGCTGGTGGTCGCGATCGGGGTAATGCAGCTGGTGGAAGACGGCTTGCTGGACCTGGATGCCGACGTGTCGGAAGGGCTCGGCTGGGAGCTGCGCCATCCCCGGTTTCCCGATGCGCCGATCAGCCTGCGCCAGCTGCTGTCGCACACCAGCGGCCTGACCGACGACGCGGGCTACTGGCAGACTCCGCTGGACGGCCAGCTTAAGGACCTGCTGGATGACCCGCGCGCCTGGAACGAAGAGCACGCCCCCGGCACCTGGTTCCAGTACACCAACCTCAACTTCCCGCTGGTGGCGACGCTCATGGAGAACGCCACCGGAGAGCGCTTCGACCTGCTGATGAAGCGGCTGGTGTTTGATCCGCTCGGCCTGGCCGGCTGCTATGGCTGGGCCGCCTGCGATGACGCCACCGTGGCCAACGCGGTGGTCCAGTACCGCAGCGACCGCACGCCCAGCGCCGACAACAACCAGGGCACGCGCCCCGCCTGTCCGGTGGCCCGCGCAGCCGACGGCAGCTGCAACCTGGACCTGTGGCGCCCCGGCGCCAACGGTGCGCTGTTCGGGCCGCAGGGCGGCATGCGCATTTCGGCCACGGACCTGGCGAAGATCGGACGGCTGCTGCTGGGACAGGGCAGCGTGGACGGCGTGCGCCTGCTCAGCGAAGAATCGGTGCAGACCATGCTGCGGCCGCAGTGGTCGCTGGCTTCCACGGGCGGCGACACCGTGGAGCCCGACGCGGGCGGGCATGCGCAGGAAGGCTTCTACTGCAGCTACGGCCTGGCCACCCAGGCCCTGGCCACCCCGCATGAGGGCTGCCGCGACGATCCGTTCGGCGACGGCGTACGCCGCGTGGGCCACGCCGGCAACGCCTACGGCCTGCTGTCCGGACTGTGGGTGGACATGGAAGGCGGTACGGGTGTTGTGTACTACGCCACCGGCATGACCGACGCCCCGCCTGGCAGCACCTCCGCCTTCACCGCCATCGAAGAATTCCTCGCCCAGGACCCCTTGTAGGAGCGCGCCATGCGCGCGAAGCCGCGTGACACCCGCAATCCCGCACCCTTTCTGCCGCCGCACTGTCTGAAAGGCCGGCGGGGATCCCGGAGCAAATTCGTGGACGATGCAGCAGGACCACAGCGGAGGTCACGCGGCTTCGCGCGCATGGCGCGCTCCTACAAAAGGCGTGCGTGGATTTCGTGTGGGTCTGGGGGCGGTAACCTCGGCTCAACCCCATATCTGGACACCAGATCATGAAGCTATCCGAATCCTTCCTGCTCCTTGCCCTGCTGACGCCTGCCCTCACGTTCGCGCAGGTACAGACGGCTCCGCTGCCGGTGCCCGACGAACCGACCACGCGGCCGGACCGCGCCGAGCGCCAAACCGGCATGGTCACCTTCGGCGAGGCGGGCGGCCAGCAGGTGATCATCCGCTCGTTCGAGCCCACCACGCTGCTCTCAAGTGACTACAGCATTGATTTCG
The DNA here is from genome assembly GCF_054052025.1 of Luteimonas sp. A478. Lineage (NCBI taxonomy): Bacteria > Pseudomonadati > Pseudomonadota > Gammaproteobacteria > Lysobacterales > Lysobacteraceae > Luteimonas > Luteimonas yangxiaopingae. The sequence continues at coordinate 12,584 of NZ_JBSVRF010000009.1, forward strand.
AAACGCTCGACGCCGACGCGGACGGCTTCATCAGCCGCCGCGAGGCGAGCGCAAACGACACCCTGAGGCAGGAATTCAACGGCGTCGACGTGGACGGCGACGGTCTGCTCAGCCGCGACGAGCTGCGCGGCTGGATCCGCTGACGGTCCGCCTCAGAACCGGCTGTACGCAGCGCGGTACTGTCACAGTGCTTTGATGGCTACGGCGCGAGGATAGGGACCGTACCCCAACGCGGCCCCCACCCATGAACGCTCTGTCGCCCCTTACGGGAGAAGTCTCGGACAGCAAGGTTGCAGCCATCTTCGACAGCGAGAGCAACGCACGCGGCTGTGCACGCAGGCTGCGCAAGGCGCTCCGCCTGCGCCCGTCGCAGGTGCAGGTGATTACCCGCCACGACCTTCACCCGGGCCGCAAGATGGAGCCGGAAGGACGCGGCATCCTGCGCACCATCATCACCGCACACGCCAAGCTGGGAGTGGCCGGACTGGTGCTCGGTGCACTGGTGTTTGCGCTGCTGTACGCAACCGGCCTGGAGCTGGTGACCAGCTCGCCCGGCTTCGCCGCGGCGCTGATCATCGGCTACGGCGGCGTGTTCGGCCTGATGGCCGGCGGGCTGGTGTCGCTGCGACCCGATCACGACCCGTATATCCAGAAGGTGCGCGATGCGCTGGCGGAAGGCCGCTCGGCAGTGGTGGTCCACGCCTTCAATGCCGAACAGCGCGACGCGGCGAAGGACAGTCTGGACAAGGCGGGCGGGGACACCATCCGCACGCTGTGAACGGGGCGTCACCAGTGCCTGACCACTGCCGCCTATACTCGCGGCCAGTGAACAAGGAGGCCTGCGCGCCCGATGCTCTGCCCGATTCCGGCGCTGGCGATCCGCGCCTATACCGCAACCACCGCGCTTGGCCGCGGACGTGCCGCACAGGCACAGGCGCTGGACGAGCGCCGCAGCGGCCTGCGCCGCAACGATTTCGGACCCGATCCGCTGGACGCCTGGATCGGCCGCGTCGACGGGCTTGAAGACGAGGCGCTGCCCGTCCAGTTTGCCCAGTGGGAATGCCGCAACAACCGTCTTGCCTGGCTGGCTCTGCAGCAGGACGGGATGCTGGAGGCCGTGGCCGCGGCCGTCGACCGCCATGGCGCGGCGCGCGTGGCCCTGGTGCTGGGCACCTCAACTTCGAGCATTGGCGCCACCGAAGAGGCCTATGCCCGGCTCGACGACGGCGCCTTTCCCGCAGACCTGGCGCGAGCGCATGTACACACGCCACATTCGCTGGGCGGGTTCGTGCAGGAGGCGACCGGCCTGCGCGGACCGTGCATGACCGTGGCCACGGCCTGCTCATCGAGCGCCAAGGTGTTCGCCCAGGCTGCACGGCTGATCCACTCGGGGTTGGCTGACGCCGCACTGGTGGGCGGCATCGACACCCTGTGCGGCAGCGTGTTGTTCGGCTTCAACTCGCTGGGACTGGTGTCGACGCAGCCGGCGCGGCCGTTCGACCCCGCGCGCGACGGACTGTCGCTGGGCGAGGCTGGCGGCTATGCCCTGCTGGAGCGCTGCGAAGAGGGCGAGCCCGGGCTGCAGCTGCGCGGCTACGGCGAATCCAGCGACGCCCACCACATGTCAGCGCCTCACCCCGAGGGTCTGGGAGCCCGGATGGCGATGGCCGACGCGCTCAAGCGCGCCGGGATCGAAGCCGACCAGGTCGGCTACCTCAACCTGCATGGCACCGCGACGCCAGCCAACGATACGGTCGAGGCGAAGGCGGTGGCGGCAATGTTCGGCCCGGACCTGCACGCCAGTTCCACCAAGGGCTGGACCGGGCACACGCTGGGCGCGGCCGGCATCGTGGAGTCGGTGTTCGCGCTGATCGCGCTGGAGGACGGGCTGCTGCCCGGCACCCTCAACAGCCTGGCGCTGGACCCGGCCTGCGGGCCGCAGCTGCGGCTGGACAACGCGCGCGGCGACATCAGCTACGCGATGAACAACTCATTCGGCTTTGGCGGCAACAACTGCTCGCTGGTGTTTGGCAAGGCGGTGGCGCAATGACGGCGCTGGAGGCGAGGATCGACGGCGTCGGCTTCTGGGCCGGCGGGCTGCCTTCGTGGCAGGCCGCACGGGATTTTGCCGGCGGCGGTCCCGCGGTGGAGGACGCCCCGCGCAAACCCTCGCCACGGCTGCTGGCCGCCAACGAGCGCCGGCGCGCGCCGGCCACCGTGGCGGTGGCGCTGGAGGTGGCGCTGGCCGCCTGCCAAGACGCCGGGCGCGACCCGAAGGCGCTGGCATCGGTGTTCGCCTCCACCCACGGCGACCTGGCCATCACCGATTACATGGCCGCCACCCTGGCCGACGATCCGCGCGCGATCTCGCCCACCCGGTTCCACAACTCGGTGCACAACGCCGCCGCCGGCTACTGGACCATCGGCGTTGGCTGCATGGCCGCCGCCACCGCGATCAGCGCCGGTCCGGCGACCTTCGCCCAGGGACTGCTGGAGGCGCTGGCGCAGCTGGCCGGCGGCGACGAGGCGGTGCTGCTGGCAGCCTATGACATCGGCGCGACCGGCCCGCTGGGAACGATGGCGCCGAGCGAAGGACTGCTGGGCGGGGCGCTGGTGCTCTCGCGCGGCGCGGGCGGCACCCGCCTGCGGGCGAGCTTTATCGAAGGCGCGCCCGAGGCTGCCGAAGGCCGGCTGGCCACGCTGGCTGCAGGCAACGCCATGGCCCCGATGCTGCCGCTGTTCGACGCCCTGGCCACCAAGGGCGACCTGGCGCTGCTGCAGGCCGGCCCGGGCAGCGTGCTGCGGGTGGAGCTGGCTCATGGATAGCGGCAACGCCAGACTGCGCGCCGCGGACGTCGCGGTGGTGATACCGGCGCTCAACGAGGCGCTGCAGATCCGCGCAGTGGTTGAGGATGCACTGGCGCACTGCCCGCGGGTGATCGTGGTCGATGACGGCTCCGACGATGGCACTTCGGACCTGATCGCTGACCTGCCCGTCACCGTGCTGCGCCACCCCCAGAGAATGGGCAAGGGCGCGAGCCTGCGCGACGGGTTTGCCGAAGCACTGCGCCAGGGCGCGACGGCGGTGGCGACGATGGACGGTGATGGCCAGCATTCGGCGGATGACCTTCCGCGCATGATCGATGCATTCAACCGCCACCCCGGCTGCGTGATCGTCGCCGCGCGCCTGCGCAAGCGCGGCTGCCAGCCCTGGTACCGGCGGATCGGCAACGACTTCGGCGACTGGGGCATCAGCTGGGCGTGCGGCTTCCGCGTGGTCGACACGCAGAGCGGCCAGCGCCTGTACCCGGCCGCCGCCTGCGCGATGCAGGACGTGCCCGGCGAAGGGTTCGTGTTCGAGGCGCAGATGCTGATCTCCTCCGCCCGCCAGCTGGGGCTGGGCGTGGTGGCGCTGCCGGTGGACACCCGCTATGCGGATGCCGAACACCAGTTCCGCCAGAGTCACTTCAGGCTTTGGCACGATCTGCGGCTGATCACTTCGCACGTTGTGTTGCAGGTTTTCGGCCACGGCAATATGTTCGGCGAGTACCGGCGCACGCGCAGGACGCGACCGGTGATCGACGAGCCTGCGGGCGAGTTCAGCCCGACCCCCGCACCGCGCCCCTCAACGCCAACAGGCTGACACCATGGACCAGGCTTCTCCGGACACAGATATTCTGATTCTGGGCGGAGGCCTGGCAGGGCTGACCCTGGCCCTGCAGCTGCGCCAGCAGGACCCGGCACTGCGGATCAGCATCCTCGAGCGCCGCACGCATCCGGTGGCCGAGGCGGCGCACAAGGTGGGCGAGTCGACGGTGGAGATCGGCGCGCGCTATTTTTCCAGCGTGTTGGGCCTGCGCGGGCACCTGGACGAGCAGCAGATCCGCAAATTCGGCTTCCGCTTCTTCTTTTCCGATGGCCGCAGCGACGTGGATGCCTGCACCGAGCTGGGCGTCAGCAGCCTGCTGCCGACGCCGTCATGGCAGATCGACCGCGGCCGCTTCGAGAATTTCCTCGGCGAACGCGTGCGCGGGCTGGGCATCGATTTCCACGACGGCACGGTGGTGCGCTCGATTTCCATTGGCGAAGGCGAAGCGCCACATGAGGTCGGGTTTTCCGCCGATGACGGCGAACACACGCTATCCGCGCGCTGGCTGGTGGACGCCTCCGGCCGGGCCGGGCTGCTCAAGCGCAAGCTTGGCCTGGCCGAGACCAACGACCATGACGCCAACGCGGTGTGGTGGCGGGTGGAGGGGATCGTGGATCCCGCCGACTGGTCCGCAGATGCGGACTGGCTGCAGCGCTGCGACCCGCCCGAACGCTGGCGCTCCACCAACCACATGTGCGGGCCGGGCTACTGGTTCTGGCTGATCCCGCTGGCGTCCGGCGCGCACTCGGTGGGGATCGTGTGCGACGCGAAGATGCATCCGCTGGAAACCATGAACACCCACGACAAGGCCATGCAGTGGCTGCGCCGACACCAGCCGCGGGTGGCCGCCAGCCTCGATTCGGGCGCGCACGCGGTCAAGGATTTCCTGTTCCTGCGCCACTTTTCCCATGGCTGCCGGCAGCTGTTTTCCAGCGACCGCTGGGCGATCACCGGCGATGCGGGGCTGTTCCTGGACCCGTTCTATTCGCCCGGCAGCGACTTCATCGCGTTCGCCAACACCTATATCTGCGACCTGGTGGCGCGGGATCGCGCGGGCGGGTCCGTGTCGCCGTGGGCCGGGATCTACCAGCAGCTGTACCGCTCGTTCTACGACAGCATGCTGCCGATCTACCAGGGCCAGTACGCGCTGTTCGGCGATGCGCGGGTGATGCCGGTGAAGGTGATCTGGGACTACACCTACTACTGGGCGCTGCTGGCGCCGCTGTTCTTCTCCGGCCGCATCACCGACCTCGCTACCTTCCACCGCCTGCGCAAGCCGCTGCAAGCCGCGCGCGCGCTCAACGAGGCAATGCAGCCGCTGCTGCGCGAGTGGGGCGAGCGTAACGCCGCAACGGGGCTGGACGAGGAGCATGCCCGACTGCTCGACCAGGCCCGCATCGGCTGGTTCCATGAGCTCAACCGCGCCCTGTCCGACAAGCTGGACGACGCCACGTTCGACGCGCGCATGCATGCCAACGTGGAGCGGATGCGCTGGCTGGCCGGGGAGATCCTGCAGCGGGCGCGCGGCGACCATGCGGACATCGGCGCGCACGCTCTGGAGGCACTGGCCGACACCGATAGCGAAGCGCCTGTTTCCCTGGAACCACACTGGTACGCCGCCAGCGCCTGAGCGGCGCGCTCCTCTCCTTCCTATCGGCCACCCTTCCTGATGGAAAACCCGCTGCTGCTGCAACTGGTCGTGATCATCGCCACCGCACGCGTGTGCGGGCTGCTGCTGCGCTTCGTGGGCCAGCCGCCGGTGATCGGCGAGATGGCGGCGGGCATCATCCTCGGGCCGATCGTATTCGGAGCGCTGTTTCCGCAGTTCCATGGCCAGCTGTTCGCGCCGGAATCGCTGTCAGCGCTGTCGTCGCTGGCCACGCTGGGGCTGGTGCTTTTCATGTTCATCGTGGGCGTCGAGCTGCGTACGCCGCCGGAAGGGATGCGCGCGCAGTTCAGGGCCGCGGGCTGGGTGGGGGTGCTGAGCGTGCTGGTGCCGATGGCGCTGGGGATTGCGATCTCGCCGGCGCTGCATCCGACGCTGGCGCCGGAGGGGGTGGGGTTCTGGCCGTTCGCGCTGTTCATGGCCTCGGCAATGGCGATCACCGCGTTTCCGATCCTGGCGCGGATCCTCAAGGAGCGGAACATCACCCACACCCGACTGGGCCAGCTGTCGCTGAGCGCCGCGGCGATCGCCGATGTGCTGGCGTGGATCCTGCTGGCCCTGGTGGTGGCGCTGATCGGCGCGGGCGCGGGTTACGCCGGCTTCTTCAGGATCATCATCGGGCTGGCGGTGCTGTGCGCGGTGGTCTTCGGCGTGCTGCGCCCGCTGTACGCGTGGCTGCTGGCGCGCCATGCCGCCGACGGTGTGCCGGGTGGGATGGTGCTGGCGGCACTGTTCGTCGGCCTGTTCGCCTGCGCGGCGGTGACCGACTGGCTGCAGCTGCACGCGGTGTTCGGCGCGTTCCTGTTTGGCGCCTGCCTGCCGCGCGATGACCGCCTGCTGCGCACCCTGATGGAGCGCATCGAGCACGTGGCGATCATCGTGCTGATGCCGATCTTCTTCGCCCTGGCCGGCCTCAACACCACCGGCGACGCCTTCGTGGGCGCGGGGCTGGGCGCGCTGGGGCTGATCATGGCCGCGGCGGTGGTCGGCAAGATCGCCGGCGGCGCCGCTGGCGCGCGCCTGGCCGGCCTGGGCTGGCGCGACAGCATGGCGGTCGGCTCGCTGATGAACGCGCGTGCGCTGATGGAGCTGATCGTCATCAAGATCGGACTGGACGCCGGTGTGATCGGCCAGGAGGCCTTCACCCTGCTGCTGGTGATGGCCATCCTGACCACCGTCATGACCGGCCCGCTGCTGGGCCTGTTCATGGCCCGCCCCCCCGCCAAACCCCTCCCCGTCCGCGCCTCGACCCCGCAGACGTAATACCCCGCCGCTGATATCGAATGCCCCTGCGGGCGCCCGCACACGTATGACCGCCACCCGCCCCCGTAGGAGCGCGCCACGCGCGCGAAACCGCGTGAATTCCGGGGCGCGCCGGGATGTCGGTGGCAATGTTGTGGCCGGAGGAACCTCTGCGTGACGTAGATCCACGCGGTGGGGCTCCGGTTAGCGCGCACCACCCAAAAATGATCCGCGAACCGTGATTCACGCGGCTTCGCGCGCGTGGCGCGCTCCTACCGGGGGACGCAGCGTTTACCTACTGGCTTGCAGCCGGTTTGCCGATAGCGGGGACAAGACGGGGCGGCAAGGATGGAGCCATGAATACATCCACGCTTCGAACCGAACCCCGTCCCGGTCACGCTGCGTTGCGGTCGGGCCGCACCGGGGGCCACTCCGGGCAGGCCTGGCACCTGACCTTCACCACCCACGGGCGCGAGCCGCTGTTCGAAGACTTCCAGGCCGCCCGCGTTGTCTCCGCCTGCCTGCACGATTCGATTGCGATCTCCGACGGCAGCGTGCTGGCATGGGTAGTCATGCCGGACCACGTGCATTGCCTGCTGCAACTGGATGGAGACCAGCCGCTCCACGTTGCCGTCGGCGGGCTCAAATCCGGCAGCGCGCGCCGGGTCAACCGGGCTTTGGGGCGGACCGGTCCGCTGTGGACCCGCGCGTATCACGATCACGCCATCCGCTCCGGCGAGGACCTGCGGTCGGTCGCACGCTACATCGTCGCGAATCCGCTGCGCGCAGGTCTCGTCCAGCGCATCGGCGACTACCCGTTCTGGAACGCTGTCTGGATGTCGGATCCCGACCCCAGCCCCCTGTAGGAGCGCGCCACGCGCGCGAAGCCGCGTGAATTCCGGGGTCGCGGCGGGGCGTCGGTAACCACGTTTGTAGCCGAAGGAAAACCGCGTGGCGATCCGTCACGCGGTTTCGCGCGCATGGCGCGCTCCTACAGCGATGCACGGGCTGGCGGGGGTGGTCAGTTCCCGGGCGGCGGGTTGGGCACGTGAATGGCGATGCCGGTGGCGTGGACCTGGGAGGGGCTGATGTTGACGCCTACGCCCAGGCCGCCGTAACCGCGCCCGCCGATGCGACCGCCGCCGGCACCGACGCTGACGCCGCTGTTGCCATAGTCGTCGGCGGTGCCCTGGAGCAGGACGCCGTTGGCGCCGAGGCTGGCGGCCTCTTCGCGCAGCTTGCGCAGCACCGAATCGATCTTGTTCTGCTCGCCGTAGGTCAGCCCGCCGCTGCGGGTCTGCAGGACGGCGATTTCCTCGTAACCGACCGGCGGCGGGCCGTGATAGATACGCACCTGGGCGGGATCAATCGGCGCGCGGGGCGTGCCGGTAAGCATGTGCGAAGTGGCGCAGCCGACCAGCGCAAGCGCCAGCAGGATCAAGAGCAACGGACGCAAGGTGCGCATGGCGAAATCCTCTTCAAACGGCCGGACGCCCCCTTCGGCGGCCGGATCTGCGGGTCGATTATCCGCGCCGGGGCCTGAAGCGCGTGTGCATGCGGGCGCTCATCCCATCCCGCCGTTGACGCCGATGACCTGTCCGTTCACGTAGCCGGCGGCATCCGAGCACAGGAAGGCCACCAGCGCGGCGACCTCTTCCGGCCGGCCCACGCGGGCGGCAGGGACGATCTGCTTCACCACCTCCGGAGGGAACGCGTCTTTCGCCATGCTGCCCTCGATGACTCCCGGCGCCACCACGTTGGCGGTGATCCCGCGCGAGGCCATTTCCCGGGCCAGCGACTTCGTGGCCCCGTGCAGGGCGGCCTTGGCCGCAGCGTAGTTCACCTGGCCGCGGTTTCCGGTCACCGCGGCAACGCTGGACACGCTGACGATCCGGCCCCAGCGCTTGCGTGCCATCGGCAGCAGCAGCGGTCGGGTGGCATGGAAGAAGCCGTGCACGGACACGTCGATCACCCGCCGCCACTGGCTGTCGCTCATCCCGGCCAGGGGGGCGTCATCGTGGATGCCGGCGTTGTTGACCAGCACCTGGATGGGGCCGGCCTCAAGCAGGCCTTCGATGCAGGCGGTGGCGGCTTCGCCGTCGGTCAGGTCGAAGGCGACGGCCTCGGCGCTGCCGCCGGCCGCCGTGATCTCGTCAACCACCGCCTTGGCCCGGGCCAGGTTGGCATTGGCGTGCACGATCACGTGCAGGCCATCAGCGGCGAGCTGACGGCAGATCGCGCCGCCGATATCGCCGCTGCCGCCGGTCACCAGCGCGCGCCGTTGTGTTGTGTGTGCAGTCATAACTGTCAATTATCCCGTAGGAGCGCGCCATGCGCGCGAAGCCGCGTGACGATCGTTGTGGTTCGTTGGTTTATGCCGGCGGCGCGTCCGGAGCCAGCATGACGGCGGCGCGGCCTTCGGCGAGCAGGGTTCCGCCGTGGGTGATGTGGAAGGCGTATTGCTGGGTCGTTGGGGATTGGGCCAGTACCTGGGCATGGCATTCGAGCTCACCGGCCAGGCCATCAATGCGGGCAACATGCAGCTCCACCCCGCGCAGGGCCACCAGCATGCCCGGCGGGGCAACGCCGCCGGATTCACGTGCCAGCAGACCGCCGTGCACGGCCATGGCCTGGGCGCCGTATTCGCACAGGTGCACGGCACGCAGGCGACCGTCGGCCCGCAGCGGGTGGTCCGCACCGCGATGATTGCCGGCCTCGAGGCGGATGGATTCCGCGTCCCACTCCAGCACCCGGTCCCACAGGCACATCGCGCCCTGGTGGGGAATCATCGCCAGGATTTCTTCGCGTCCGATCATGCGCCCCGCTCCATCAGCTCCACCCCGCCGCCGACCTCTTCTGCCGTCCCTGCAGGTCGCCTGGCGATCAGCAGTGCCAGGATGAAGTTGCCGACCACCCCGATCGCCACCGTCACCCCGATCGCCCGCAGCACCGGGATGGAAGAGAACGCCAGCAAGCCGAACACCAGCGCGGTCATCGATCCGCACACCACGATCGCGTGCAGGGTCCGCAGCTGTTCGCGGCGGTCGCTGCCGGAGCGCTCGAAGAACAGCGCGTAGTCCAGCCCCAGCCCTGCACCCAGCACCAGTGACACCAGGTGGAACAGGGTCAGCTCGACGCCGAAGCCGCGCAGCATCGCCAGGGTCAGCACCAGGGTGAATGCCATCGGCACCAGCACCCGGGCAACGCGTCGCGGCGCGCGCAGGGCGATCCATACCGTAGCCACTAGCAGCAGCCCCGCAATGCCCAGCGCTGCCAGCACGCGACCGCGCCAGGCCTGGACCAGGGATTCCGAAGTCTGCTTGAGGTCCAGCAGGCGTGCGCCCGCGGCCTCCAGCCGGGCGGCCACGGCAACTGGATCCTCCAGCCCGCCCAGGGTGGCCAGCGCGGTCGTGCGGCCGTCTTCCGTCTGCACCAGCAGGCTGGACACCACCGCCTCCAGCGGCGTGCCTGCCAGATCGCCGGGGCGGAGCGGCGCTGCGGTGCGCGCAGTTTCAACGTCGGCCAGGAAGGGGGCGAACACGCCCACACGGAAGGGACTGCCCGTCGTGGCGGCTTCCAGGTCGGTGCGCAGCGTAGCGCTTGCCGGCAGCCGGGCCTGGCGCGCCTGCTGGGTGGCGGCACTGGGCAGGTAGCGGGCGGCGATTTCGTAACCGCTGATGGCGCCTTCGTCCACCAGCTGCTCCAGGGCCGGCAACAGGCGCTCGGAGGCCTGCAGCGCGTGTTCCGGGTCCGCGCCGTCGACCGCCAGCAGGTAGCGCACGTCCGGCGCGCCCAGCTCGCCGCGCAGGCGGCCGTCTTCGGCCAGGCCCGCTTCGGGCACGGGGGTCAGGCGGGACAGGTCGTTTTCCCAGAATGGACCCGGGGCCAGCACGGTCACCGCGATGGCTGCCACGGCCAGCGCCGCCATCAGCCCGGCACCGACCCGCGGTTGCGGCCGCGGGATGGCATCGATGGCGCGCGCAAGCGATCGCGCCCAGCGGCTGTCAGCGGCGTCCCCCCGGCGCGGATCGAGCAGCGGTGGCAGCAGGAAGCGCGTGGTCAGGGCGGCGGTGAACAGGCCGACGATGGTGAATACCGCCAGTTGCTGCAGCCCGTCGACGCCGGAGAAGAAGAAGGTGAGATAGGCGATGCAGGTGGAAACCACGCCGGTCAGCAGGGTGCTCCACAGCGCGCGCACGGTGGCCCGCGGCGGCTCGTCCGGCCGCAGGTGGCTGAACAGGTGCACGGGATAATCCTGGGCCACCCCGATCAAGGTGAAGCCAAACGCGAGGGTGATGCCATGCATGCCGCCGTACATGGCGGCCACGGCGGCAATCCCGGCCAGCGCGGCGCTGGCCAGCGGCAGCACGCCCAGCAGCAGCAACCGGCCGCTGCGGTAGGCAAACCCGTACAGCAGCACCAGCCCGATGCTGCCGATGATCCCGATCCGCGCCGCCTCGCGCGCGGTGCGGGCACCGATCTCCACCGAGAACACGCCCGGCCCGGTCATCACCAGCGAGGTGGCCGTGTCAGCGCTCACCTCGGCGAACGCGTCATTGATGGCCTGGACCACGCCGCCCTGCGCGGACGGATCGAAGCCGGCATCGCGCGTGCGCACCAGCAGCAGGGCCTCGTCGCCCACGCGGGTGAACCACACCCCGTCGATCCGCTGCGGCGCCCCCGCCGGCTCCCAGGCCTCGGCCAGGGTGGCGATTTCCAGCGTTGGATCAAATGGCAGCAGCGGCTCCACCAGCGCACCCACCGGCGAGCCCAGGTCCTGCAGCCGGTCCTCGAGCGCCTCGCGCAGCACCGTTTCATCCAGCGGGCGCTCATCCAGACCGGGACTGAGCAGGTAGCGGTAGGGACGCAGGCGCTCGGGGATCGCATCCAGCCCCGCCTCGGCTTCGCTGCCGTTGGCCACCAGCTCGATGCGGGCATCGCCATCCAGCGCAACCTGCAGCGCGCGCGACTGCGCCGCCAGGGTTTCCGGATCAGCGCCACCGATTGCCAGCAGCAGCAGCCGCGCACCCGGCCCGTCTCCCAGCTCGTCAATCAGCAGCTTCTGTTCGGGCGTGTCGGGCGCCGGCATGAAGGCGCGCAGGTCACCGCTCAGATGCAGGTGCCGGGACACCAGCAGCGCGGACAACACCAGCAGCCCCAGCCAGCACAGGGCGAGGACAAGCCGCAGCCGCGGGGACATCAGTCGCCGGCGCCGGAGCGGCACAGGCGCTCGAAGCCTTCCGCAGTATCCACCTCGGCCGCTGCCACCGCGGCGCTGCCGAGCAGGGTCCGCTGCAGGCTGTCATCGGTGCCCAGGGTTTCAATGCAGCGCAGCTCATCATTCGCGCCGAACAGGGTGATGCCCTGCACGCGCCGGGCCAGGGCGCGGTCGCGCGGGGCCATGGTCATGGTCCAGCCATCGACCGCCCCCCAGGCGCCGACCGCGAAGTTTTCTTCCAGCACCTCGCGGTCACCGGCCAGCAGCGCACCGAAGGTGTCCTGCAGTCCGGCCAGCTCCGGCGCGCGCGCAAGCGAGAAGCTGCGCGGTGCGCGTCCGGCGCGCTCCACCGTCGCCCGCCCGTCCTTCAACGTGGTGGTTTCGGCGTAGGGCGAGCGGACCTCGCGCACCAGGGTGTTGCCTTCCAGGCGGCGGTATTCACCGCTGATCTTCAGCGGCGCATCCAGCAGTTCCGACTCGCGCAGTTCCACGAACGGGGTGCTCACCGCCGCCGTCGGCTGCGCCATCTGTCGCAGGATCTGGCCACTGTCGATCGGATCAGCCTTGACCGCCTGGGCCATTGCCCACGCCGGTGCCAACAGGCACGCCAGCGTTGCGGCGGCGAGGATCGCCGGCCTGGGTGCTTTCCGGGTCGCTGCCAGCATCGTCATCCTTCCAGAAGTCGTAGAAATTGAACCAGTTCCAGGGCGCATCGCGCACATGATGTTCCAGCCGCTCGGCGTAACGCCGGATGAGCGCCGGAATCGCGGCTGCCCGTTCGCGCCGTGGCAGGTCGATGCCTTCGCTGAACGACTCGAACACCAGATCGTATCGGTTGCCACCGCGATACAGGCCGAACGCCAGCACCACCGGCACCTTGAGCACGGCGGCGATCTGCCATGGCGCCAGCGGGAACCCCGCCGGATCACCCAGGAAAGGCACCTGCTCCACCGCGCCCCCCGGCTGAGCGCGATCCACCAGCAGGGCCACGATGGCGCCTTCCTGCAGCGCCTGCTGGATCTGCAGCATGATCGTCGGTCCTGGCTGCCCGGCGTCGATGACCGTGGCGGCCACCTCGGGATTGAGCTCATCCAACAGCTGGGTCACGGCGGCGCTGTGGGCCTTGTCCAGCACCACCCGGATTGTGTAATCAGGCCGCTGGCGGGCCAGCACCCGCAACGACTCGAAGCTGCCCAGGTGCGAGCCGAACAGCAGCACCCCGCGCCCGTGTTCGACCCGCTGCTGGAGCTTTTCAATGCCGTGCACGTTGACTTGGAAGCGCCGGAAGTCCTCGCTCAGCAGGAAGCTGCGATCAAGGATGGTGGAGGCGAAGGTGTGGATGTGGCGCGCCACTTCATGCAGGCGCGCCGGGCGGCCGAACACCCGGCTGAGATAGGCACGCGAGTCACGCCGCTCCGCCGGGCGCCGCAGCATGAAATACAGTGTGATCGGCACCAGGAACAGGCGGGTGAACCCGCGACCGCCCCCCTTGGCCACGGCCAGGATCAGGCGCACGGCCAGCCGGCCACCGCCCTCGCGGCGACGCTTCCATTCCGCGCTCATCCGGCGTCCGCCACCACGTCACCGCTGGTCACGGCATCGCTGGCCACGGCTCCGCTGGCCACCACCGCATCGCCGCACAGCACCTGGAAACGCCAGCGCCCCGGGGCGGATTGTTCAAGATGGATGCGCGCCTGTTCGCCAGGCAGCAGCGGGCGCTGGAACTTCACCTGCGGCAGGCGCAGCGCCGGCAGCGGGCCGTGTTCCGCCTCGATTGCTGCCAATACCCGCTCCAGCACCACGACGCCGGGCACCACCGGGCGCCCGGGGAAATGCCCCGGCAGGGAAGGATGGTCGTGCGGAATGGTCAGCAGCATGTGGGCGGAAAGCAGCGGGACATCAGCGGAAGCATACCAATGCGCGCCTCCCCCCCCCCGACCGCGCAGGTCCGGCGGATCAGCCGTCGCGCAGCAGCCCTTCCACCGCGTCCTGGGCGCGGGCCGCCAGCTGCTGGCGGTCCAGCGGCCCGCCGTCGGCATGCAGGTCCAGTGGAGTACCGAAGCGGACCCGGATCAGGCCCGGGCGCGCGCGGAATGCGCCATCCGGCGGCAGCACGGCTCCGGTGCCTTCCAGCGCCACCGGCAGCACCCTGGCACCCGATTCAATCGCCACCTGGAACGCCCCGGGCTTGAACCGCCCGAACGTGCCGTCGCGGCTGCGGGTGCCCTCCGGGAAGATGCACAGGACCGCGCCCGAGCGGACCAACTCCGCCGACCGGCGCAGGGCCTGCGTTGCCCCGCGACGGTCGTCGCGGGGGATGAACACCATCCCCATGGCCTTCGCGTACCAGTTGACGAACGGCACCCGGGTCATTTCCTGCTTCAGCAGGAACCGCAGCGGTACCGGCACCGCCCGGAACAGCGCGCAGATATCGAGCACCGACTGGTGGTTGGCCACCAGCACATAGGGCTGCGACCAGTCGACCCGCTCCAGCCCTTCAACTTCGAACCTGCCGCCCGACGCGCGCAGCAGCCCGGACGCCCACAGCCACGAGGCCATCCGCAGCGGCACCCTGCGCCGCCCCCCGGTGAGCGCGTACACCAGCAGCGCCAGGCTCACGCACCCCATGGTCCAGGCCAGGGTGAAGACGAACTGCAGCAGGTTGAGCGCCGCCCAGCCCCAGCGCGGCAGCGCCGATTGGCCTTCAGCGGCTTCAACTCCATGACTCATGGGTACTTCCCTGCCTCGTACGGAGCGTCATGGCACCACGTGGCACCCGCCGCTGCAAGTCGCCCGCCTCAGCGCAGCTGATCGCGCCAGAACGCAGGCCCCAGCCCGCCCATCTGGCGCAGGAAGCGGAAGAAGCTGGGGAACCGGCCCGGGAAGCGCAGCTTGCGCAGCTGGAACTCGAGGATGAAGAACCCGGCCACGATGCCGTAATTGAACAGGTTGGCGAACCACGACCATTGCACGTGGGTGATCGTGACCGGCGCCGCGACGCCCAGCCGCGCCAGCAGCCCTTCCGGCGTGGCAATCATCGCCAGCCCCAGGTTGACCACGCCCAGCACCACCAGCAGCACCGCCCAGGCCGTGGTGAGCCAGCGGGTATAGGCCTCCAGTGCCGGCGCGTCGGCCGCATCCGGGACATCTTCAACAATGCTGGCGATGCGGGTGATCAGCGGAACCCGCCCCGGCACCAGGGTGCGCCCGAACATCCACGCCACCAGGCCGATGAAGGCCACCGGCACCAGCAGCAGGGGCACGGGCGCAAGGCCAGCCCGGTACACCACCCAACATGCAGCCGCCAACAGCGGCAGCGAAATCCACGCCCAGATGCGCCGCGCTGCCAGTGGCGAAGCCAGCATCATCAGCACCAGGGCCAGCAGCGCGGCCAGCGCCAGCAGATGGCTGTCGCGGGCGCTGGACAGGTGCGCAAGCACGCCGTAGCACACCACCAGGGCGACTTCGACAGCGAGGATCACAGGATTGGCGGCCGGTTCAACGGCCGCAGGCTGGACGGCGTTCAACCAGCCCGATGCTGCTGCACGTGCTCGGCCAGCGCCCGCAGCGAGGCGAAGATGCGCAGGTTTTCCTCGTTGTCCGAGCGCAGCTGGAAGCCGTAGCGCTTGCTGATCGCCAGCGACAGCTCCAGCGCGTCGATCGAATCCAGCCCCAGCCCGGCGTTGAACAGCGGCGCGTCGGGATCGATTTCGCCGGGCTGCACGTCCTCAAGGTTCAGGCTCTCGACCAGCAGTTCGGCCAGTTCACGTTCGGCTGGGGTCTGGTTGGACATGCTCATTTCCGGGTTCGAAGGTCAGGGACTGAAAACAGCGTCGCGCTATGATGCGCGCCCGGAATGATGGCATGGGCCGAACCAGACGGCGAGCAGCAAGCAGAAGAATGTTGAACCAGCAAGTGCAGTCAGCGCGTGATGCGCAGCAGGAAACAGGCGGACACGGCGCACGGCTGCGCGTGGACTACGTTTACGGACAGGTGCCGGACGCGCTGTTGGCCGAACCCGGCGTGCTGGCCGTGTTCGGTTTCGGCAGCCAGGCACCGCACAGCGACGATCCGCGCTACCTGCGCATTCCACTGGAACCGTGGGGTGAGGCGCCGCTGGAAGTCTGGCGCACGGACGCCCCCGTCCGCTACGGTCGTGACGGCGAGATCGCCTGGGCCACCGACGGACGGCTCTCGTTCGGCGTGATCGAGGTGGACGAGGCCGGCATCGGGATCAATGAAGCCGCACGCCGCGGCTACCAGACCCTGGGCAGCCACCTGCAAGCGGGCACCACACCGCACATGCTGCGGATCTGGAACTACCTGGACGCGATCACCCTTGGCGACGGTGATGAAGAGCGCTATCGCCAGTTCTGCCTGGGCCGCGCCGACGGAATGGGAAGCTTCGATCCCGACCGGCTGCCCGCAGCAACCGGCATCGGCCGCTGCGACGACACACGGATCCTGCAGATGTACTGGCTCTCGGCGGCCGAGCCGGGCACGCCAGTGGAAAACCCGCGCCAGATCAACGCCTACTGCTACCCGCGCCAGTACGGCCCGCAGCCGCCCAGCTTTGCCCGGGCCATGCTGCCGGCCGCAGGCGCCGACATCCCGCTGCTGCTCTCGGGTACTGCGGCCATCGTGGGCCACGCTTCGCAGCATGAAGGCGAGTTGCTGGCCCAGCTGGAAGAGACCTTCGCCAACTTCGATGCGCTGCTGGCCTCGGCCCGGCGCGGCCGCCCGGAGCTGCCGGCGCGCTTTGGCGCAGGCACCCGGTTGAAGGTGTACGTGCGCGATCGCGAAGACCTGCCGGTGGTGGCCCGCGCCCTGGGTGAGCGCTTCGGTGACCGGGTGCCGTACATCGTGCTGCACGCTGTCATCTGCCGGCGCGAGCTGATCGTGGAAATCGACGGCGTACACGGCTGAACCCGGGCCCGCGCCCGGCCTGTACAGGCGCCGCGGCGTAGAATGGATGGATGAACAGACTCCCGATCCGTCCGCGGCGGATGCGCCGCGATGATTTTTCCCGCCGGCTCATGCGCGAGCATGTGCTGACCACCAACGACCTGATCTGGCCGGTGTTCGTGCATGAGATCAACGGGCGCGAACCGGTGCCATCGATGCCCGGCGTGGAGCGGGTATCGATCGACGAACTGCTGCGCCTGGGCGAGCAGGCCTGCGAACTGAAGATCCCCGCGCTGGCCCTGTTCCCGGTGACCGCGCCGGAAGCCAAGTCGCTGGACGCCGCCGCTGCCTGGGACCCTGAGGGACTGGTGCAGCGCGCGCTGCGGGCACTCAAGCAGCGCTTCCCGGAGCTGGGTCTGATCACCGACGCCGCCCTGGACCCGTATACCGCCCACGGCCAGGACGGCCTGCTGGACGACACCGGCTACGTGCTCAACGACGAGACTGTCGAAGTGCTGGTCAAGCAGGCGCTTTCCCACGCCCAGGCCGGTGCCGACGTGGTGGCGCCCAGCGACATGATGGACGGGCGCATCGGCGCCATCCGCGATGCGCTGGAGGCCGGGGGCCACATCCACACCCGGATCATGGCCTACTCGGCCAAGTACGCCAGCGCGTTCTACGGCCCGTTCCGCGACGCGGTCGGATCGTCGGCGGCGCTGGGCAAGGCCGACAAGACCACCTACCAGATGGATCCGGCCAACGGCGAGGAAGCCCTGCGCGAAGTGGAGCTGGACCTGCAGGAAGGCGCGGACATGGTGATGGTCAAGCCCGGCCTGCCGTACCTGGACGTGATCCGCCGGGTGCGCGACACCTTCGGCGTGCCGACCTTCGCCTACCAGGTCAGCGGCGAGTACGCGATGCTCAAGGCCGCCGCCGCCAACGGCTGGCTGGACGAGCGCGCCTGCGCCATGGAGGCCCTGGTGGCCTTCAAGCGCGCCGGCGCGGATGGCGTGCTCACCTACTTCGCCCCCGACGCGGCCCGCTGGCTGCGCGAAGACGCCTGACCCCACCGGCGGGAGTAGACTGGCTGGACCACGTCAGGGAGGTCCGCCATGAGCACGCATCCCGATCCCGATCTCGCGCCCCGCTACGCGCTGTTCGGCCATCCCGTCGCCCACACGCTGTCACCGACCATCCATGCGGCCTTTGCCCGCGACCGCGGGATCCATATGGACTACAGCGCCATCGAGGCGCTGCCGGAGCAGTTCCCGGAGCTGCTGGCACGGTTCGCCGAGGAAGGGGGCGCCGGTGCCAACATCACCTTGCCGCTCAAACAGCTGGCCATTGACCAGTGCGACAGCCTGGGCGAACACGCCCAGCGCAGCGGCGCGGTCAACACCCTGGTCCGCCGCGACGGCGGCTGGCACGGGCTGAACACCGATGGCCGCGGCCTGGTGCGCGACCTCACCGACCGCCACGGTCTGGACCTGCGCGGCCGGCGCACGCTGCTGATCGGTGCGGGCGGTGCAGCGCGCGGCGTGGCCCCGGCCCTGCTGGATGCCGGCATCGGCGAGCTGTACGTGGTCAACCGCACCCCGGAACGGGCCGACGCCCTGGTCGATGCCATGGGCGAGCCGGACCGGACGCATGCGCGCTACATGGACGACCTGGGCAAGCTGGGCGATTTCACCCTGATCATCCAGGCCACCTCGGCCGCGCGCGGTTCGGGACTGCCGCCGCTGCCGATGTCACTGGTGGCCAACCGCGCGGCGGCGGTGGACCTCAACTACGGCGAGGCGGCAACGCCGTTCCTGGCCTGGGCCCGTGCAGCGCGGGCGCTGCACGCCGTCGACGGGCTGGGCATGCTGGTCGAGCAGGCCGCGGAAAGCTTCTTCTACTGGCATGGCGTACGCCCGCAGACCGACGAGGTGTACGCCAGCCTGCGCGGGCGCCAGGCGAGCCTGGCCACCGCCGACTGAGGCTCAGCCCGCGGCGAAGCCGGCGAGGTATTCGTCCTTCAACCGCACGTAGTGTCCGGCGCTGTAGATCAGGCCTTCGATCTCGGCATCGCTGAGCTTGCGCACCCGGCGCGCCGGACTGCCGACCCACAGCTCGCCCTCACCGACCGTCTTGCCTGGTGCCACCAGCGCACCGGCGCCGACGAAGGCGTGCTTTCCAATCACCGCGCCATCCAGGATCAGCGCGCCCATGCCCACCAGCGAGCCGTCACCGATGCTGCACGCATGCACCACGGCCTTGTGGCCGACGGTCACGTCGGCGCCGATGATGGTCGGGTAGCCATCCAGGCGCGTGTGCGGGCCGGCATGGCTGACGTGGATCACGCTGCCGTCCTGGATGTTGGTGCGTGCGCCGATGCGCACGTGGTTCACGTCGCCGCGGATCACGGTGCCGGGCCAGATCGACACGTCGTCGGCCAGGGCCACGTCGCCGATCACCGTCGCGGCCGGATCAATATAGACGCGCTCGCCGAGCGCCGGAACCTTGTCTCGATAGGGTCTGATGTTCATCGCCACAGGGTAACCGCTCCGGCAGCCGGGCTGGCACCCCGGCTGCGCAGGCTGGTCGGCTGAGGTGCTCTTTGCCGCGGTTGCCTACAATCCCTGATCCCCTGCACCAAGGAACGCCTGTGAAGATCGCCAGCTGGAACGTGAACTCCCTCAACGTGCGCCTGCCGCACCTGGAGCGCTGGTTGCAGGAGTCCGTGCCCGACGTGGTCGGCCTGCAGGAAACCAAGCTCGACGACGAGCGTTTCCCGGCGGCGGTGCTGGACGAGCTCGGCTATCGCAACGTGTTCCACGGCCAGAAGACCTACAACGGCGTGGCGATCCTGACCCGCGGACATGAGATCACCGACGCGCAGATGGGCATCCCCGGTTTCGAGGACGACCAGAAGCGCGTGATCGCCGCCACGGTCAACGGCATCCGCATCATCAACCTGTACGTGGTCAACGGCCAGGACGTGGGCACCGACAAGTACGCCTACAAGATGCGCTGGCTGGACGCGGTGCACGACTGGGTGGCCGCCGAGCTGAAGGCGCATCCGGAAGCCGTGGTGATGGGCGACTTCAATATCGCGCCCGATGACCGCGACGTGCACGATCCGGAAGTGTGGAACGACGGGCACATCCTCACTTCCACCGCCGAGCGCGCCCATCTCAAGCGCCTGCTGGACCTGGGCCTGCACGATGCGTTCCGCCTGCACCATGACGAAGGCGGGATCTTCAGCTGGTGGGACTACCGCCAGGCGGCCTTCCGTCGCGACATGGGCCTGCGCATCGACCTGACCCTGGTGTCGGACGCTCTCAAGGATCGCGCCGTGACTTCCGGCATCGACCGCGACACCCGCACCTGGGAGCGCCCCAGCGACCACGCCCCGGCATGGGTGCAGATCGCCTGATTTCGTGGCGCACGGCCCCGGAGCGGGGGCGTGCTGTCGGGCTTCTGTAGGAGCGCGCCATGCGCGCGAAGCCGCGTGACACCTGATTCAAGACGATGATCCCGCTGCCGCGCGGCGTCCGGAGCCTGCGCGCTGGCGCCGGCTTTTGGCACACACCTCCGACGGTTCGGCGCCGACCAACGTCACGCGGCTTCGCGCGTACGACGCGCTCCTACAGGAGGGGTGCGTCGGTTGGGTGTCAGTCGAAGATCTTGCCGGGATTCATTAGTCCATTCGGATCGAAGGCACTGCGAATGCCGCGCATGAGCGCCACTTCGGCGGCGCTGCGGCTGCTGCCGAGGTAGGGCTGCTTCAACAGGCCCACCCCGTGTTCGGCCGAGATGCTGCCGCCATGGCGCTGCAGCAGCCCGGCCAGCAGCTCGGTCACGTGGGCACAGCGGCGCATGAATTCATCGTCGGCCAGGCCCTCGGGCTGGAGCACGTTGATGTGCAGGTTGCCGTCGCCGATGTGGCCGAACCAGACCACGTCGAAATCCGGATAGGCCTCGCCCAGCAGGGCCTGGGCCTCGGCCAGGAACGCGGGCATGGCCGCCACCCGCACCGAGACGTCGTTCTTGTACGGGCGCCAGCGGGCCGTCGCTTCGGTGATGCCTTCGCGCAGGCGCCACAGTTGGCCGGCCTGCTCGTGGCTGGCAGCGATCACGCCATCCAGCACCCAGCCGCGCTCCGCCGCCTGTTCGAACACGGCCAGGGCAGCGGCCTCGTCGGACTCCGCCGCGGCGTCGTATTCGGTCAGCACGTACCAGGGGTGCACGACGTCAAAGGGATTCGTTCCGCCGTGTTCCAACACGTGGTGCAGGCCGCGATCGGTGAGGAATTCAAAAGCCTGCAGCTTCAGCTGCGAACGGAACAGGGCGAACACGTCCATCAGCACGTCAAACGACGGCACCGCCAGCAGCATGGTCTGCGCCTGGGGCGGTGGATCGGTGAGCCTGAGGGTGGCCTCGACCACGATGCCGAGCGTCCCCTCCGAGCCGATCAGCAGCTGGCGCAGGTCGTAGCCGCTGGCGTCCTTGACCAGGCTGCGGCCGAGATTGAGCAGTTCGCCGCTGCCGGTGACGATCTTCAGACCGGCGATCCAGTCGCGGGTATTGCCATGACGGATCACGCGGATGCCACCGGCGTTGGTGGCGATGTTGCCGCCGATGGTGCAGGAGCCCCGCGCGCCGAAATCCACCGGATAGGTCAGGCCATGTTCGCGTGCGGCGTCCTGCACCGCCTGCAGCACTGCGCCTGGCTGCACGGTGAGCGTGCGATCGACCGCATCGAAGCCGAGCACGCGGTTCATGCGTTCCAGGCTGACCACCAGTTCACCGTTGGCGGCCACCGCGCCGCCGGACAGTCCAGTGCGCCCGCCAGAGGGCACGATGGCCACGCGCTGCGCATTGGCCCAGCGCACCACGGCCTGCACCTGCTCGACGCTGTCGGGCAGGGCAATCGCCAGGGGCGCCGGTGGCCAGTGACGGGTCCAGTCACGCCCGTAGTGCTCCAGGTCCGCCGCCTCGGTTTTCACCGGCAGGCCGGGAACCGCAAGGTGCAGGCTGTCAACAATCGAAGCGTTCATCAGGACTGGTCGGCTCCCCCGGCACTGCCGGATGTTGCGGTGCAGCGTCAGCGCAAGCATAGTGCATCCCCTGTCCCGCTGCGGTGCTTTTCCGACGATGGCCAAGACTTCCTTCCCCAGACAGGACATCCGCGTGCTGCTGCTGGAGGGCGTCAGCCAAAGCGCCGTCGACGCCTTCCACGGCGCCGGCTACAGCCTGGTCGATTGCCGCGACAAGTCCCTGTCGGGCGATGCACTGAACGAGGCGATTGCCAGCGCCCACCTGGTCGGCATCCGCTCACGCACCCAGCTCGACGCCGAGGTGCTGGCGCATGCACGCAAGCTGATCGCGATCGGCTGCTTCTGCATCGGCACCAACCAGGTGGACCTGGAGGCGGCCCAGCTGGCCGGCATCCCGGTGTTCAATGCGCCGTATTCAAATACCCGCAGCGTGGCCGAGCTGGTCATCGGCCAGACCATCATGCTGATGCGCGGCATCCCGCGGCGCAACGCCGAATGCCACCGCGGCGGCTGGTCGAAGAACGCCGACGGCAGCCACGAGGTGCGCGGCAAGACGCTGGGCATCGTGGGCTATGGCCACATCGGCACCCAGGTGGGCCTGATGGCCGAATCACTGGGCATGCAGGTGCTGTTCCATGACATCGAGACCAAGCTGGCGCTGGGCAACGCGCGCGCAGCGGCCGGCTTCGACGACCTGCTGGCCCGCAGCGACGTGGTGAGCCTGCACGTGCCCGAGACCCCGGGCACCCGCCACCTCCTGGGGGCGGCGCAGATTGCGCGCATGCGCCCGGGCGCGCATCTGCTCAACGCCTCGCGCGGCACCGTGGTCGACGTGGATGCGCTGGCCGAAGCGCTGCGCAGCGACCACTTGGGCGGCGCGGCCGTGGACGTGTTCCCGGTCGAACCCAAGGGCCAGGACGAGCAATTCGAATCCCCGCTGCGCGGGCTGGACAACGTACTGCTCACCCCGCACGTGGGCGGCAGCACCCTCGAGGCGCAGGACAACATCGGCCTGGAAGTCGCGGCCAAGCTGATCCGCTACAGCGACAACGGCTCCACCCTGTCGGCGGTGAACTTCCCCGAAGTCGCATTGCCTGGCCACGACGGCAGCCGCAGGATCCTGCACATCCACCGCAACGTGCCGGGCGTGCTGTCGCAGGCGAACGAGGTATTCAGCGGCCGCGGGATCAACATCGACGGCCAGTACCTGCGTACCGACGCCAACGTGGGTTACGTGGTGATCGACGTGAGCGCCAGCGAGGAGCAGGCCGCCGAACTGCGTGCGGCGCTGGCCGCGATTCCCGGCACTCTGCGCACGCGGGTGCTTTACTGAGGTAAAACCCGGGCCCGCTCGCGCCCGGGTTCGGCGCAGCTCATTCCGCAGTCTCTGCCGCAAGCAGCTGCAGCAACGCCGTCCGCGGCAGCTTTCCAGTCTCGTTGCGCGGCAGCGCAGGGACCAGCCGCAGGCGCCGCGGCAGGAAGACCGGATCCACCACGCGCCGCAGCGCGTCCAGGATGGCGCGCTCGTCAAGCTCCGGTGCCACGGCAACCGCGGCGATCCGCCGCACCCCTCCCGAGCCTGTCTCGTCCAGCTGCAGCACCACACCGTCATGCACACCGGGAATGGCCAGCAGTTGCCGGGTCAGTTCCCCGAGCGAAGCACGCTTGCCGGCCACCTCGAGCAGGTCGGCGCGGCGACCGCGCAGGCTGAATCGGTCCGGTCCGTGCAGTTCGACCAGATCGGCAAGGACCACGGGGTGGGCCAGGTGCGGCGCCTGCACCAGAGTGCCGTCCGGCCTGGGCTGCAGGCGTACGCCGGGCAGCAGGGTCCAGGCCTGCTCCCGGGAAGTGCGGCGGCGGGCAATGATGCAGGTTTCGGTGGAACCGAACAGCTCCCGCACCTCGGTGCGGAAGCATGCCTCGGCGGCAGCCGCCAGCTCGGGAGGCATCGGCGCCGTGGCGCTGACGATGCCGCACAGCGGCGGCAGAGCGGCACCGGATTCGACCAGCGCGCGCAGGTGCACCGGGGTGGTCACCAGCACCCGGTGACCCGGCAGCTGGCTCAGCGCCGCAGCGATGTCGGCCGGGAAAAACGGGCGCCCGGCATGCACCGCCGCTCCGCCAAGCAAGGGCAGCAGCACCGACATCTCCATGCCATACATGTGCTGCGGTGGGACCGTGGCCACCACGTGCGGCTGGGCGCCGGCCGGCCACAGGCCCTCCAGCGCCGCCACGTTCTGGCCGCTGCTGCGAACGAACGAGCCCCAGGTCTTGGCATTGGCTTCGGGCTCGCCGGTGCTGCCGGAGGTGAAGCCGATCGCCACCACGGCATCGGCGTCGATCAGCGGCAATGGTCCATCCTGGCGCGGCAGCGGGTCGGGCAGGCGCAGGTAGTGCCCCGCCTCCAGGGGTCCGCAGCCGCAAGCATGGCCATCACCGATGCAATAGCTGTCCGGATACCGCTGCCGCACCTGCTCGATCGCAGCCGAAGTGCGCGAGGGCGGCATCAGCGTGGTCTGGCCTCGCAGCGCCACCGCGCAGAATGCCACCAGGAAGCGGTAGCGGTCCTCGCACAGGTTTACCGCATGGCCAGCGTTGGGCAGCAGCGCCGCCACCGCGCGCACCTGGTCCAGGAACTCGTGCAGGTTGACCGGCTGGCCGGCCACCAGCGCCAGCAGGCGCGCGGGGTCGCCGGAAACCAGGGGCAGCTTGGTGCCGGCGGAACCGGAACGCGCGGGATCGTCGATGACTGCGGACATGTCTATGCTGTTGGACCTGCGGCGTACCCACGCCGAAACGGCGATAGCTTACGCTGCCGCACCCCCAATCTCCCCAATTCCCCTTCATGTCCCTGACTGCAGGCCAGCTCAAGTTCGAACGCGTCCGCTGCGCCTGGCGGCCTTACCGCCGTGGCGAAGCCGCCGAACCGATCGTGCGCACCTGGCTGCAGGATGAGCTGCGCCTGGCTGCCGATGAGCTGCAGCTGGACCGCGACCCGCGGGGCCGGCCGTGCCTCGGCCCCGCCCACGAAGGACACGACACCAGCTGGAGCCACAGCGGCGAAGGGCTGTTGATGGCGCTTGGCCATGGCGTGCGCCTGGGCTGCGACTTGGAATGGGCACGCCCGCGGCCGCGGGCCCTGGAGCTGGCCCGGCGCTACTTCAGCCCGTCGGAGGCCGACTGGCTGCAACGCCTGTCCGGCCCGCTGCGCGAAGCGGTGTTCGTGCGTATCTGGTGCGCCAAGGAGGCCATGCTCAAGGCCCATGGCCGCGGCATCGCTTTTGGGCTGCACCGGCTGGAGTTCGGCGAGCGCGATGATCGGCTGGTGCTGCTGGACTGCGACCCGGAACTGGGCGCGCCAGGCGATTGGACTCTGCAGGCCTTCGAGCCCGCCCCCAATTATCTGGCGACCCTGGCCTGGCACCGGACGCTGTAAGGCCGCCGGCTCCTACAATAGGGCGATGACCAACACCTTCGACCCCGCGCTGCGCGATTCGCTGGACTCCGGCCTGGCGACGCTGGGCATGGACCCGGCACTGGCACAGCCGCTGCTGGATTACCTGGCCCTGCTGGTGCGCTGGAACCGGACCTACAACCTCACCGCCATCCGCGACCCGCACGAGATGGTGACCCTGCACCTGCTCGACTCGCTGGTATTGGCCCCGCACCTGGACGGCGTGGGCAGGCTGGCAGACCTGGGCGCAGGCGCAGGCCTGCCGGGGATCCCGCTGGCACTGGCACGGCCCTCGCTGCAGGTGGAACTGGTGGAATCGAACGGCAAGAAGGCCCGCTTCATGCGCCAGGCGGTGCGCACCCTGGGCCTGTCCAACGCGACCGTGCACGAATGCCGTGCCGAAGCCCTCGACATGCCGGGACAGTTCGACGCCATCACCGCACGTGCCCTGGCCACCCTGGCCGACATCGTTGCCGTCGGCGGCCACCTGCTGCGTCCCGGCGGCCGCCTGCTGGCACTCAAGGGCGTGCGCCCCGATGAGGAAATCGCCGCCCTGCCCGAAGGCTGGAGAGCAGGCGACATCACCCCGCTCCAGGTCCCGGGCCTGGCCGCGGAACGGCATCTGGTGGTGGTCCACGCGCCAGGCTGAGGCGGGGGCAGGACAACGCGTCCCTTACGCCGCCGCGGCACTTGGGCATAATGATCGACCGGCCCGCCATCCTGCGGTCCGGATCCATACACCGGACCGGGGAGCCCATGGCCCGCATCATTGCCATTGCCAACCAGAAGGGTGGCGTCGGGAAGACCACCACCGCGGTCAACCTGGCGGCCGCGCTTGCCGGCATCCCGAAGCGGGTGCTGCTGGTGGACCTGGACGCCCAGGGCAACGCCACCATGGGCAGCGGCGTGGACAAACGCGACCTGCAGGCCTCCACCTGCGATGTACTGCTGGGTGAGTTGCATGGCGAAGATGCGATCAGCGAGACGGCCGAGGGCTATGACCTGCTGCCCGGCAACACCGACCTGACCGCCGCCGAGATCGAGCTGATGGCGGCCGAAAACCGCGAGCAGCGGCTCAAACAGGCGCTCGGCCCGCTGCGCCCCCGCTACGACTACATCATCATCGACTGCCCCCCGGCGCTTTCACTGCTCACCCTCAATGCGCTCACCGCCGCCGATTCCGTACTGGTGCCCATGCAGTGCGAGTACTACGCGCTGGAAGGGATCAGCGCGCTGATGGAAACGATCGAAGCGGTGCGCTCGCGGCTCAACCCGGGGCTGGAGATCGAAGGCGTGCTGCGGACCATGTTCGACGTGCGCAACAACCTGACCAACGCCGTGTCCAACGAGCTGGTCGAACATTTCGGCGACAAGGTGTTCCGCACCATCGTGCCGCGCAACGTGCGCCTGGCCGAAGCTCCCAGCCACGGGCAGAGCATCGTCGGCTACGACCGCGCATCGCGCGGAGCGATCGCCTACCTCGGGCTGGCCGGCGAGATCATCCGCCGCCAGCGCGAGCGCGAACAGAAGGAGAAAGCGGCATGACCGCCCCCAAGGCTAAAAAGGCGCCTGCCAAGAAGCGCGGACTGGGACGCGGCCTGGAGGCATTGCTCGGGCCCAAGGCGGCCGAAACCGCCCCGGTGCTGGAGGCCGGCCCCGGCGACACCCTGCAGAACCTGCCGATCGACGCCCTGGCGCCAGGCAAATACCAGCCGCGCCGGACCATGAGCGAGGACAAGCTGGACGAGCTGGCCGAGTCGATCAAGGCCCAGGGCGTGATCCAGCCGATCGTGGTGCGCGAGATTCGCTCGGGCAGTGGCCGCACCTGGGAAATCATCGCCGGCGAGCGCCGTTGGCGCGCTTCGCGCCGGGCCGGACTGACCGAGATACCGGCGGTGGTGCGCGAGGTCGACGATCGCACCGTGGTGGCGATGGCGCTGATCGAGAACATCCAGCGCGAAGACCTCAATCCGCTGGAAGAAGCCGAGGCGCTGGCGCGGCTGATCGAGGAATTCATGCTCACCCATGCCCAGGCCGCCGCGGCGGTGGGGCGCTCGCGCGCGGCGGTCTCCAACCTGCTGCGCCTGCTGGAACTGCCGCCGGCGATCCGCAAGCTGCTGCAGGAGCGGCGGCTGGAAATGGGCCATGCCCGCGCTCTGCTCACCCTGGCGCCGGAGCTGGCCAGCAAGCTGGCCGCCGAAGCCGCCGAACACGGCTGGTCGGTGCGCGAGGTGGAGCATCGCGCCCAGCAGTTCGCCGAGGGCCGTGTCCCCGGCAAACGTGGTCGCACCAGCGCCAAGCCTCGCCCGCAGCAGGCCGATATCGCCACGCTGGAAAACGAACTGGCCGAGACGCTGGGCGCCAAGGTCAGCATCGCCCACGGCCGCGGCGGCAGGGGCCGACTGGTCATCCACTATGCCGACCTGGACACCCTGGACGGCGTGCTGGAGCGGCTGCGCAAACGCGCCGGCTGAGAGGCTGGGGGCAGCGCCGCCCCCAGCCACGGATCAGCGCGAAGAATACGGCCCGGATACGGCCTTGACCGTCATGTCCTCGCTTTCGTCGTCGAGGACGAAGATCCGATACCGTCCCCCTCCCTTCTCCACCCGAACGACCACATGCCCGTGCGTGCTGGCGGCACTTTCCACACCGTAGGTGGTGCTGGCGGTCGCCGGCGACACGGCGGTGATGAAGATGTCGCGCTCGCCGGGCCACACCTTGCGCGAGGTCATGCGCCGGTAGGTGTTGATGGCTGGATGGCCATCGGCGCGGGCGGTCACCACGATCGCCCGGGGCCGCAGCGCGGCGAGGAACGGAATGCTGTTGGCGTCCCAGCTGCCGTGGTGGTTGGCCTTCATGACGTCGACGGGACCGCTGGCCAGCGCCACCGCCGGCTCCACGTCCAGCCACGGCGCGGGAGCGGCGGCAGTTTCCTCGTCGATCGAGGACAGGTCGCCGCCGGAGAAGTAATCAAAGCTGCCATAGCTGATGCGGAAGGCGATGCTGAGCTTGTTCTCGTTCGGATAGTCGCCGGGAGCAAGGTGCTCCAGCGGCGGGAACAGGCTGCGCGTGCCGCTGTCCAGGCCGGTCCAGACCTCGCCATTGGCATAGAGGTTGCGCAGCTCGAACTGGGGATAAGCAGCCGGGTCGTGCAGCAGCCGGATCTGGTCGTTGGCACCAGGCTGGAACCGATCCACCTGCAGGCCGCGGTTGCGGACCTGCCAGTCAACGAAGCGGCGGTAATTGTCCATCGTAGGAGTCGCAATCGGCTTCGGATAGCTGTAATCCGGCCACCCACGGTCGATCAGCGTGGCGATCGGGACCAGTTCGGCGACCTGGGTAACGCCGCTGAGCCGGTACCCGCCGCCTGTCGCGGTCAACGGTGAACCGGCATCGATGGCACCCATGTGGTCGCCGTGGAAATGCGAGATCAACGCATAGTCCAGGCCTTCGACGCCCTCCGGCAGAGCGCGCCGGATGTAGCGGGCCACCCACTCCCCGGGTGGGCGCGAGGTGTCCGGTTTCGTCGGCAGCGAGAAGGGCGCTTTCTCGACGGTCTTCCCGCTGGCATCCTTCATCAGGCTGGTGCCATCCGGGAACACGAACAGCAGCGCGTCGCCACGCCCGGTGTTGATGTGGTGGATGTCCAGCTCGCCAGGCGACCACGCGGGCAACGGCTGGCCCACGACGTTGCTGCCCGCGGTCTCCTCCAGGCCGGCAGCGACGGCGGCAGCGGGCACCATCAAAGCCAGCAGGACGGGCCACAGCCACTCCCACCGGCGCCACGGCGCTTGATGGGGGGCCATCATGCGGGCTCCGCGCCGGGCCGGCCGCGCTCGGTCACCAGGCGGGCAATGACCCGCTTGCTTCCGCCTGGGGCGGACACGCGATCTATGGCAACCACGTCGGTACGCCACTGCTCCGGGCCGATGTCGAATACCTGGTAACCACGGCGGTCGTTGAGCAGCACGTTGTGCGGATTTTCCGCCAGCACATTTCCCCAGGTGTCGGGAATGTCACTGCCATCGCCTCCCGAGGAGATCGAGGTGGTAACGAACTCGGTCGCGACCGGCGTGCTGAGCAGGTCGTCCGGAGACGAAGGCACGACGCCGACGTGATGCTTGTGCACGTCGCCCGTGGCGACGATGACACTGCCCTGGCCGTGCTGGGCGAGCAGGTCGATCACCCGCTGCCGCGCATGCGGATATCCACTCCAGGAATCGGTGTTCAACGGCCCGGCAGGGCGGCTGTCCGGATACCGATAGGGCATCATCATCACCTGCTGGGCCAGCAGGTTCCAGCGAAAGGCGCCGTCCAGGCCCTGCGCCAGCCAGTGCTCCTGGGCCTGGCCGATGATCTGCTCGTCATGGGCGTCTTCCGGCGAGCGGCACGGGCGCTGCAACCGCTCCATCGTCGCATCGCAGCGCTGCTTGGTGCGGTACTGGCGTGTGTCCATCACATGCACACGCAGCAGCTGCCCGTAATCAAGGCGGCGATGCATGGTCAGGCTGCCCAGCCCCGGGAACTGCGCGCGGCGCACCGGCATGTTTTCGTACCAGGCCTGCATCGCGGCGTGTCGGCGCAGGGCGAAAATCTCCGGCGGGGTGCCATCCTGATCGTCACCGCCAGCCCAGTTGTTATCGATCTCATGGTCGTCCCAGCTCGACAGGAACGCCGTCGCCGCGTGGGCGGCTTGCAGATCGGGATCGGTCTTGTACTGGGCGTAGCGGCGCCGGTAGTCATGCAGGGTGTGGATCTCGTCCCCAGCGTGCTGGCGCACGATGGGATTGCCGGCTGCATCGACGATCGTGCTGCCAGCTCTGCCCTTGCCCTCATAGATGTAGTCACCGTAATGGAAGACCGCATCCAGCTCCGGTTCCTCGCTGAGGTGGCGATAGGCGGTGTAAAGACCAGCTTCCCAATGCTGGCAGCCGGCCACGCCTATGCGCAGGCGCTCGACCGCGGTGCCTGCCTCCGGCGCCGTGCGCACCCTGCCGACCGGACTGGTTGCCTGCCCGGCCACATGGAAGCGGTACCAGTACGGGCGATGCGGGCGCAGGCCTTCCACTTCCGTATGCACGCTGTGTCCCAGCTCCGGACGTGCCAGCGCTTCGCCGCTGCGGACCACCCGGTTGAACTGCTCGTCCTCCGACACCTCCCAGCGCACGGGCACGGCCAGCATGGGCATGCCCGCATTCTCAGCCAACGGTTCGGGCGCCAGCCGCGTCCAGATCACGAACCCGTCCGGATGCGGATCGCCTGAGGCCACGCCGAGCGCGAACGGATAGGACTGGAAGGCCGGCGCGGCCCACAGGCGTGCGGGCTGCAGGCCAGCAAGGATGGCCAGGCTGCCGGCGCCCACCAGGAACTTGCGCCGGTCGATCGTGAAGCGGGTACCCATGTTTCAACTCCTCGAGAAGGTTGTACGAGCCGGCGCGATGCCGGCCCTTTCCAATGACCGATTGAGGCCCTGGCGGGCCTCAGAAACGGCCGCGGAAGCCGAACGCCACCCGTCGCCCGCTGTGGATGTAGATCTGGCTGTGGTGGCCCTTCTCGGAGAGACCGGTTTCACCATTGGAATAGACGGTATGCCGGTTCTGGTCGAACAGGTTGTTGGCGCTGAAGTAGAAATCCAGACCCATGAAGTTGTCGCGGGTCTTGGGAATGATGGTGTAGCTGCCCGACAGGTTGACCTCCAGGTAGTCGTCGAACGGCTGCTTCTGGTTGATGGTTTCTCCGAACGCGTTGACGATGTTGTTGGTCAGACCGCGGTCCTTCTCGTCGCTCCAGACGGTGTTGAGGTTCAGCCGCGTGCGCCCGTACTGCCAGCCCATGCCCAGGTTGGCGACCTGCGTGGCAACCCGCGGCAACACCACGTCTGGGCTGCTGCGGGTGTATGAGCCACGCAGCGTCAGACCCTTCAGAGCGCCGGGCAGGTAGTCCATGGCGTGGTTGAACTCGAACTCCCAGCCGCTGATGTTGATCTCGTCTTCCATGTTCGTCTTGGTATTGACCAGGACGACGGGATCAGTGCCGTCGTAACCGAACTCTTCCGGGGTCATCGACACGCTGCTGATCAGGTCGGTAACCTGGTTGCGGTACCAGTTCACCGAGACCAGTCCGACCGGCTCGAAATACTTCACCAGACGGACCGAGAAGTTGTCCGAGTATTCGGGCCGCAGGGACGGGCTGGGGGCGTTGAGGACAGGACCGTCCTCCGCCTCGTAGTTGATTGACCACACCCCGGCAAGGTCGCTTACCTCGGGGCGGTAGATGGTTTTGGCATACCCGGCGATCAGGTCGAGGCTGTCGGTGAAGCCGTACTTGACCGATGCGCTGGGAAAGAACTCGCTGTAGCTGCCCTTGCGCTCGACCCTGGGGTTGGTGAGGTACTGGTATTCCAGCCCTTCGATGGTGGTGGCGCGCCCGGTGGACGAAGATACGTCGAAGCCGGCGGCAACAACCTCGTCCACGCTGAGCGGGTCAACATCGTAGCTGGTGCTGCTTGTCCGCTCCCAGCGCAGGCCGGCCTGGGCCTGGAGGCGGTCGGTGAACTCGGCCGTGCCCATGAAGTAGAGCGAATCGATGTTCTCGTCCATCTTCCGGTCATTGGCCACGTGCGCGTTGTACCAGTTGGTCGGCGTGATGGTGTGCGCCCATTGCTCCGGGTTGGCCTGCATCATCTGGTAGATCTTGGTCAGGCTGTGCACGTACAGGTGGTCACCGCCCAGAGGGTTGACGTGCATCCCCGTATCGCCCGCGGAGAACTGGTTTGCGCTCTGTATCGCGCGCAAGAACCCCGCATTGTCCAGCGGACCGTCGTAGGTCCAGTGCTTCGCCTCGGAACTGTTCCCGTATTCATAGGCTGCACGGACCACTTTGGCGCCGGTTTTCCATGTCAGCGCTACATCGCCGATGTCCTGGTAGAACGAGAAATTCAGGGCGCCGCCGCGATACTCCAGTTCACCGCTGCTGCCATGGTCGGCACGCACGACCGGGCGGTTTGAACCACCGTATGCGCCAAGGTTGAAGCTGTCCGGATCAGACCAGTCCGGACCATCGACCTGGCGGATGTCCCAGTCCTGGGTCATCCAGTTCTCGCGCGATGCGGAAAAATTTCCGGTCGACGTCACCGGGTTGAGCAGGTCATAGACCTGGCCCTTCTTGTTGGCGTTGTAGCGGCTGTTGGAGCTGGAGGAGAACAGGTTGCCGTCGAGCTTGAAGCGCTCGGTATTCCACTCGAAGCTGGGGATTAAATTGCGGGTATAGCCGACCTTGTAGTTGAAGGTGTGGTTGACGTTGAGCGTGTTCTGGTCGGCGCCGGCCTGGGTGGTGAAGTCGAGCGAAGGGTCGCCGATCACGCCGCGTGACCGGGCGTGGGTGGTGAAAGCCGGATTGATGACGCTGGGCTCGATGTCGCCGCGGCTGGCCGATGCCATCAGTGACAGGATCAGGTCATCGGAGGCCTTGAAATCCAGTGCCATCTGGGCAACCCGGCGGTTGTACTCGCGGCCGTAGTTGTTGGCCGAGATCGAGGTCACCGCATACGACTCGGGGCTGAGTGCGGTCGGCACGTAGTTGCGCCCGGCAGTGACCTGCTCGTGCTCGACGTAGTTGGTGGTATTGCCAACTCCGGCGGCGACGCCCAGGCGGCCATCGAGGAACACGTCCGACCAGTTGATTTCACCCACCGGCAGGAACTTCCGGTCATAGCCGCCTTCCATCGGCCCTGAGTCAAAGCTGTCCCACATGTTGGAGTGGGTAGTGGCACCGAGCTTGACGGTAATGTTGCGCCCCGTGCGGTCGAACGCCCGCCGGGTCCGGATATCGATGGTGCCGGCCGGCGCATTCGCATCCATATCGGCGCTGGTGGTCTTGTAGATGGAGATGGACTCCACGCCCGAAAGTGCCATCTGCTCGAAGCTGAAGGTCCGCGATCCCGAACTGGGGTTGGCATCGACGCTTGCCAGGCTCACGCCGTTGACGGTCACACCGGTGTACTTGGCAGGCAGCCCGCGCAGGGAAATGTTGCGCGGGGCGTCGTCCGCCACCACGTCGAAGTCCACGCCGGGCATGTACTTCAGGAACTCACCCGGGTTGCCGTCACCGATCTCGCCGAAGCTGTCGGCCGACAGGGTGTTGGTGATGTTCATGGAGGCGCGCTGCTCCATGATCGCGCGGGCGTCGCCCTCGCGCACGCCAACCACTCGCACTGCGTCCAGCGATACGGCATCCGCTCCGCCGCTGATCGTGGTGAACATTTCGAACAGGACTTCGCTGGTTTCGCCTGCACGGACATCCACTTCCTGCTGCACCGGGCTGAAACCGGTGAACTCCACCGTCATCACCCGCTTGCCCGTCGACACCCCACTGATGCGGAACTCGCCGCGGTCGCCGGAAGTGGCGACCTGGCGACCGCCGACCATCACCCGTGCATTGCGCAGGTACTCGCCCGTCGCCGGATCGTATACGCGGCCATGTACGGTGCCCGTAGCCGCGGCCTGGCTGCCCTCCTGCAGGGCCTGGCTCGGATGAACTTCGTTGGCAAACGCCTGGACTTGAACACACAGGGCAAGCAGCACTGCGCCGGACAGCACAGTTTTCTTCAATACAGACATGGGTTCTGGCTCTGGTTGATTCATGGGGTGGGATCTGTGCGACAGAGCTGCGCGCCTCATGCGCCTGCACCACACTCGGGAAAAGGCGGCCTATCCCTGATGCCGGCATTCCAGCGGTGGCGGCGTTCGCCCCCTCCCGCACCTGCTCTCCCCGACCGCTTCCAGCTCCCGCGCTGGAAAGCGACCCGGCAATCATCCTCGTCCAATATGACAATGCATTGACGCCCACATCTCGTGGCCCTCCCGACTGTCTCGCGGCCACCACTACTGCGCTGAAAACTCCTTTGCCACGGAACGTGCGGATTGCCGGGACTTCCGGGCCGGGGCTCTGCCGCGCCATGGATGCGATGATGCGCGATCCGCAACATCCAACGGACCGCAACGTGACCCGATTCTTCACCGCCTGCCTGTTTGCCCTGTGCCTGGTTGCACCCGCAGCATGGGCGCAACCCTCCGCCGCCGATGCCGCCTTCCAGGCCATCTACGAGAAAGAATGGGACTGGCGCCAGGCCGAGTTCGGCCGCGGCGGCGACGAAGACGTCGATCCGTCCAGCAGCACCCTTTCCGACGTCAGCGCCGAGGCCCAGGCCCGCCGCCTGCAGATGTGGGAGAGCGTGCTGGCCGAGCTGAAAACCATTGATGCCACCGCCCTGTCGGAACAGAACCGGGTGAACCTGGCCGTATACCGGCCGCAGCTGGAGGCGATGGCGGCCAACATCCGCCTGGGCGCCTATGAAATGCCGTTCAACTCGGACAGCTCGTTCTGGTCCAGCCTGGGCTTCATGACCCGCGGCCGGTTCGACAGCGCCCGCGACTACCAGGTCTACGCCGCGCGCCTGCGCGACGTGCCGCGCTATTTCGATCAGCAGATTGCCAACATGCGTTCCGGCCTGGCGCGCGGTTTCAGCGTGCCGCGGGCGGTGCTGGATGGCCGCGACGTATCGATCGCGGCCGTGGCCGACCTTGAGGGTGCGGAACAGGCGGCGCTCTGGGAACCGTACCGCAACATGCCCGCGTCGATCTCCGCCGCCGAGCAGGAAGCGTTGCGTGCCGAAGGCCGTGCCGCAATTGCCGACGCGGTGATCCCCGGCTTCCGCACCCTGCTGACCTTCTTCCGCGAGGAATACGTACCCCAGGCGCGCACCACCCTGGCAGCCGAGGCCATGCCGGGCGGCGAGGAGTTCTACCGCGCCCAGATCCGTGAATACACCACCCTGGACCTCTCGCCGCAGGAGATCCACGACATCGGTTTGGCGGAAGTCGCCCGGATCCGGGCTGAAATGGACGAGGTGATTGCCGGCACCGGCTTCGAGGGTGACTTCGACGCCTTCCTGCATTTCCTGCGCACCGACCCGCAGTTCTACGCCACCAGCGCGCAGGAGCTGCTGAACCACGCCGCCTGGATCGCCAAGCGCGTGGACGGGGTGATCGGCCGCTTCTTCGATCCGCTGCCGCGCGGGCGCTTCACCATCATCCCCGTGCCCGACGACATCGCTCCGTTCTGGACCGCCGGCCGCGGTGGCCGCGGCACCTACTGGCTCAACACCTACGACCTGCCCTCGCGCCCGCTGTACAACCTGCCGGCGCTGACCGTGCACGAGGCGGAGCCGGGCCACGCATTTCAGGGAGCCCTGGCGCAGGAGCAGGACGAACAGCCCGAGTTCCGCCGCAACAGCTACATCTCCGCCTACGGCGAGGGCTGGGGCCTGTACGTGGAGAAGCTGGGCAAGGAAATGGGCATCTACGAGACGCCCTACCAGGACTTTGGCCGCCTGACCTATGAGATGTGGCGCGCAGCGCGGCTGGTGATCGACACCGGCGTGCATCACCTGGGCTGGAGCCGTGACCAGGCACTGGCGTTCTTGCGCGACAACACCGCGCTGTCCGAGCACGAAGTGACCACCGAAGTGGACCGCTATATCTCCTGGCCCGCGCAGGCGCTGAGCTACAAGCTTGGCGAGCTGAAGATCTGGGAGCTGCGCCACGAGGCCGAGGCGGAACTCGGCGCGGACTTCAACCTGCCCGCCTTCCACCACGCCGTGCTGAGCCTGGGCTCCGTACCGCTGCCGGTCCTGGAAGAGCAGATCCGCAGCTTCATCGCCGAAAGCAAAGCCGCAGCCCAGGCTCCCTGACAGCTCCTGTAGGAGCGCGCCATGCGCGCGAAGCCGCGTGAATCACGGCAGCAACTGAGGCTTCGGCCCGCGCGCCCGGCGCGAAGCCCCACCGCCCGGCTTCGGATCCCGCACCGGTGCCGAAGCCCCACCCCCTGGCTTCGAGCCCCGCACCGGAGCCGAAGCCACGCAGCGCGGATCAACGTTCCGCGGCTTCGCGCGCATGGCGCGCTCCTACAGGGGCAAAAGCTTGCCTGTGGGAGCCTGCCGGGTGATAATGCCCGGCTCACTGTGTCCCGCTGATCCACCAGATCGGCACGGTAGTCCTCCGGAAGCGCGATTTCGGGGGTCAGCCCGCACAGCCCGCCGCAACCGCGGCAACGTTCCCGAATCGCGCGCCGCTGAGTGGATATCCGCACAGCCGGCGGGGCCGACGCTTCCCTGGCCAAGGGGAGCCCCCATGCGGAATATTCCGCGACCCACCGAGGTGCTTCATGTCACGAGTCTGCCAAGTCACCGGCAAGCGTACGACGACCGGCAACAACGTCTCGCACGCAATGAACAAAACCCGCCGCACTTTCCTGCCCAACCTCCATGAGCGCCGCTTCTGGGTTGCTTCCGAGAACCGCTGGGTGAAGCTGCGCGTTTCCACCAAGGGTCTGCGTACGATCGACAAGAACGGCATCGACACCGTCCTGGCCGACCTGCGCAGGCGCGGCGAAAAGATCTGAGGAGGATCGAAACATGGCTTCCAAGCGCGACAAGATCCGCATGAATTCGTCGGCCGGTACCGGTCATTTCTACACCACCGACAAGAGCAAGAAGAACACCCCGGGCAAGCTGGAAATGAAGAAGTACGATCCGGTTGTCCGCAAGCACGTGATGTACAAGGAAGGCAAGATCAAGTGATCAAGGCCGGTGCGCCTGACGCACCGCCAGCCTGACCAGAAAAGCCCGCCGCAAGGCGGGCTTTTTTGTGGCCTTCGCCGCGCCTTTTGCCCCCCGCCTTTGCCCTCCGAAGCCGAGCCCCGCCGTGGGTGGCAGGTCTTTTCGGCGAAATCAAGGAGGAGGCCTTCGCCGCAGGCGGAGGCTGGGGGACATTCGCCGAAAAGAGCCTGCCGCCCACAGCGGGGCCCAAACGCTCCAGCGCAGGGACCGAGTCAACACCGGATAATCCGGCCCCAAACCCAAACCCAAACTCAAACCCAAAGCGTCGGCAGCGTATCCCCAACCTACGCGCCCACACCAGCCCCGCAGAGCCTTTCCGTTGCCGGCGCCCCGCCGCCAGTAGGCACGGCCCTTTTCCTTCGCCCATAGAAAAGCCCCGCAGCGTTGGCTGCGGGGCTTTGGGGTAAAAACCCTGGCGATGACCTACTCTCGCATGCTAGATGCACACTACCATCGGCGCGTGCGCGTTTCACTTC
>NZ_JBSVRF010000010.1:0-16369 GCF_054052025.1 Luteimonas sp. A478
AGGGCTACCGTCCGCAGTTCTACTTCCGCACCACCGACATCACCGGCGCCTGCGAGCTGCCGGAGGGCGTGGAGATGGTGATGCCGGGCGATAACGTGAAGATGGACGTTGAGCTGATCAACCCGGTGGCGATGGACGAAGGTCTGCGCTTTGCAATCCGCGAAGGCGGCCGCACGGTCGGCGCCGGTGTGGTGGCCAAGATCAACAAGTAATGGTTTGGCCCGCGCCTGATGGCGCGGGCCGGCCCAAAAGCCGGAAAAAGGCAAGGCGGCGAGAGCCGCCGTTGCCGTTTCAAGATTCGGCAACAATTCGATACGCCAGTAGCTCAATTGGCAGAGCAGCGGTCTCCAAAACCGCAGGTTGGGGGTTCGAGTCCCTCCTGGCGTGCCATACGCGTTACATGCCTGCGGGCCGCAGCGGTACCAGATGAATAGCAGAGTCGAGCAATCCAAGTCCGCTTCGTCGGCAGATATCGTCAAGTACGCCCTGGCGGTGTTGTTGGTGTGCGCTGGTGTGTTCGCGTTCTACTGGTTTGACGGGCAGTGGCCCGGTCCGGTGCGGGCTTTGGCCGTTGTGGCCGGCGTCGTGGCCGCCGTGGCCGTATTCATGGCCACCCAGAAGGGCGCACAGACCCGCGAGTTTCTGTCTGAAACCCGCTTCGAGCTGCGCAAGGTGGTCTGGCCGACCCGCCAGGAAGCAGTGCGCATGACCTGGGTTGTGGTCATCGCGGTAGTCATCATCGCGATCGTCCTGGCGATCTACGACTCGGTGATCAAATGGCTTTTGCGCCTGTTCCTGGGCTGATGATGGAGAAGACCGACCCGATGGAAACCGAAGGCGACAGCAACAACAGCAACACCAATAGCAACAGCAACATGCGCTGGTACGTCGTGCATGCCTATTCCGGTTTTGAGAAGTCGGTGGCGCAGGCGCTGCGCGACCGGATCGCACGCGCCGAGATGGAAGAGCGCTTCGGCGAGGTGCTGGTGCCGACCGAGGAAGTGGTTGAAATGCGCGCCGGCCAGAAGCGCCGTTCCGAGCGGAAGTTCTTCCCCGGCTATGTGCTGGTGCAGATCGTCACCCAGAATGAGGACGGGATTCCGCGGATCGACAGCGAAAGCTGGCATCTGGTCAAGGAAACGCCCCGGGTGATGGGCTTCATTGGCGGTACCGCCGCCCGCCCGCTGCCGATCGCCGACCACGAGGCCGACGCAATCCTGAACCGCGTTGCCGAAGGCGTGGAGAAGCCGCGTCCGAAGGTGTTGTTCGAGGCCGGCCAGATGGTCCGGGTCATTGACGGTCCGTTCAACGATTTCAACGGCGTAGTCGAGGAAATCAACTACGAAAAAAGCCGGCTGCGCGTGGCGGTACTGATTTTCGGGCGTTCCACGCCGGTCGAGCTCGAGTTCGGCCAGGTCGAGAAGGCCTGAGTGACCGGGGCGGATCTTCCGCCCCTTTATTGCAACCAGCGGGGAGCCCCGCAGCCCACCGGGCGTGCAGGCGTTTGGACCCGAGGAGTTAACAGACAATGGCAAAGAAAGTAGTCGGCTACATCAAGCTGCAGGTCAAGGCCGGGCAGGCCAATCCCAGCCCGCCCGTCGGTCCTGCCCTGGGCCAGCGCGGCCTGAACATCATGGAATTCTGCAAGGCGTTCAACGCTGCCACGCAGAAGATGGAGCCGGGCCTGCCGATTCCGACCGTGATCACCGCGTACTCGGACCGCACCTTCACCTTCATCACCAAGACCCCGCCGGCAGCTGTGCTGCTGAAGAAGGCCTCCGGTGTGCAGACCGGTTCGGCGCGTCCCAATACCGACAAGGTCGGCAAGGTGACCCGCGCGCAGCTGGAAGAGATCGCGAAGGCGAAGGAACCCGATCTGACCGCAGCCGATCTGGAAGCGGCGGTTCGCACCATCGAGGGCTCGGCCCGTTCGATGGGCCTGGCGGTGGAGGGCTGATCATGGCAAAGCAGACCAAGCGACAGAAAGCAATCCGCGCGGCCGCCGAGCCGGGCAAGGCTTACCCGATCGAAGAAGCGCTGAAGATCGTCAAGGACCATGCCAGCGCCAAGTTCGCCGAAGCGGTGGACGTGGCCGTGCGCCTGGGCGTTGATGCCCGCAAGTCCGACCAGCAGGTCCGTGGCTCCACCGTGCTGCCGCAGGGCACCGGCAAGAGCGTGCGCGTGGCGGTGTTCGCACCGGACGGTGCCAAGGCCGAAGAAGCCCTGGCTGCCGGCGCCGACGCAGTCGGCATGGAAGACCTGGCCGAGAAGATGCAGGGCGGGGACCTGAGCTACGACGTGGTCATCGCCACCCCGGACGCCATGCGCGTTGTGGGTCGGCTGGGCACACTGCTCGGGCCGCGCGGCCTGATGCCCAACCCGAAGGTCGGCACCGTGTCGCCGAACCCGGGCGAGGCGGTCAAGAACGCCAAGGGCGGCCAGGTGCGCTACCGCACCGACAAGGCCGGCATCATCCACTGCACGATCGGCAAGGCCACTTTCGAGGATGGGCAGCTGGCGGAGAACCTGACCGCGCTGCTGACCGACCTGGTTCGCGCCAAGCCGGCCACCGCCAAGGGCACCTACCTGCAGAAGATTTCGATCAGCTCCACCATGGGCCCCGGCGTCGTCGTGGACCAGGGCTCGCTGGCGCTCAAGTAATACCAGGGATGCCCGCGCGCGACGCGGGCATCCAGCAGTAATTTGAGGGCATCGCAAAGGGCGCTTTTTACCCCGGCGCGGCGTCGTCAAAGACCGCAGGCGTGGCTTGCGCCGCAGCGGCGACGGGCATGGAAGCTCGAGTTGGCATGGAATCGCCGCCGCTGTGCACGCAGATCGCTTAATCCCGGACCGCGCAAGCGCGAAAGGGCCTGCGTAGATGGTCGCCGACCCTCCAGGTTTTCTGGAAACGGCCGCCAACAGGAAGGCCTTCAGGTCTTCCCGGCATCGACGGACCGATGCTGAAACTGGCCCGCAAGCGGCAGGAGCCGCAAGCGGAGTTGAATGAAACGGAGAGTGCAATGGCTCTGAATCTGGAACAGAAGAAGGAAGTCGTTGCCGAACTGGCGGAGGTGGCCGGCACGGCACATTCGCTGGTCGCCGCCGAGTACGCGGGTTTGACGGTCGGGCAACTGACCGACCTGCGAAAGAAGGCCCGCGAGGGCGGCGTGTACTTGAAGGTAGCCAAGAACACGCTGGTTTCGCGCGCAGTGGAAGACACCGATTACGCCGTCATCAAGGACGAGCTGACCGGTCCGCTGCTGTACGCCTTCTCGCAGGAAGACCCGGGTGCCGCCGGACGCCTGATCAAGGAGTTCGCCAAGGCGAACGACAAGCTGAAGCCGCGGCTGGTATCGCTGGGCGGACAGATGTACCCGGGCACCCATGTGGATGTCCTGGCGTCACTGCCGACCCGCGATGAAGCGCTGTCGATGCTGCTCAGCGTCATGGTCCAGCCCGCCACCATGCTGGTGCGCGTGTTGGCCGAGCCTGCCACCCAGGTTGCCCGCGTGACCAACGCGGTCGGCCAGGCCCAGGCCGCCTGAGCGATCAGTTCGGTACGAACCCGTTAAACAGTCGTTTTCCAATTACAGTTAATTCGAGGTAATTACGATGTCCCTTTCCAACGAAGAAATCATCGAAGCGATCAGCAGCAAGACCCTTGTCGAGGTCATGGAGCTGGTCAAGGCGATGGAAGAGAAGTTCGGCGTGTCCGCTGCCGCCCCGGTGGCCATGGCTGCTGGTCCGGCCGGTGGTGGCGACGCCGCTGCCGCTGAAGAGCAGACCGAGTTCACCGTGGTCCTGACCGGCATCGGCGAGAAGAAGGTCGAGGTCATCAAGGTGGTCCGTGCGATCACCGGCCTGGGTCTGAAGGAAGCCAAGGACCTCGTCGAGAGCGCGCCCAAGGAAGTGAAGGAAGGCGTGGCGAAGGACGAAGCCGAGAAGCTGAAGAAGGACCTCGAGGCCGCCGGCGCTACTGCCGAGCTGAAGTAAGCGGTCTTTGCGTCGCCCGTTTCAACAGGCGACCAGCCGAGGCTGGGGGCGTAAGCCCCCGGCCTTTGGCCGTTGTGGCGACACAACACCGGTAACACCTGACAACTGACATCAAGTCCCCAGTTGGAAGTAGCGGGAGAAGGCGTGCTGGTGCCGGCAATACCAGCGACTTCCCACTGGCGATTTTCCCGGTCGAACACCGATCCCCCCAGAGCCGCGGACGCGCGGTTCACAGATTCAATAGGCGGTCATTCCCATGACGACATCCCAGCAGCAATCGAGCTACTCGTTCACCGAGAAGAAGCGCATCCGCAAGAACTTCGGCAAGCAGAAGACCATCCTGGAGGTGCCGTTCCTGCTCGCCATCCAGGTGGATTCCTACCGGGGGTTCCTGCAGGCGGACCTGACGCCCGCCAAGCGCGCGGACCGTGGCCTGCACGCGGCCCTCAAGTCGGTGTTCCCGATCGTCAGCTACAACGGCTACGCGGCGCTGGAGTACGTCAGCTACAAGCTGGGCGAGCCGGTGTTCGACGAGCGCGAGTGCCGCCAGCGCGGCATGAGCTACGGCGCACCGCTGCGCGTGACCGTGCGCCTGGTGATCTACGACCGTGAGTCTTCCTCCAAGACCATCAAGTACGTGAAGGAGCAGGAGGTCTACATGGGCGAGATTCCGCTCATGACCGACAACGGCACCTTCATTGTCAATGGCACCGAGCGGGTCATCGTTTCCCAGCTGCACCGCAGCCCGGGCGTGTTCTTCGACCACGACCGCGGCAAGACCCACAGCTCGGGCAAGCTGCTTTACAGCGCCCGCATCATTCCTTACCGCGGCTCCTGGCTGGACTTCGAGTTCGACCCCAAGGACGCGCTGTTCACCCGTATCGACCGTCGCCGCAAACTGCCGGTGACGATCCTGCTGCGTGCGCTGGGCTATAGCAGCGAAGAGATCCTCAACGAGTTCTTCGAGGTCAACACCTTCCACATCGACCCGAAGGAAGGTGTGCAGGTGGAGCTGGTGCCCGAGCGCCTGCGCGGCGAGACCCTGGATTTCGACCTGGCCGATGGCGACACCGTCATCGTCGAAGCCGGCCGTCGCATCACCGCGCGCCACATCCGCCAGCTGGAGCAGTCCGGCATCGAAGCGCTGGCCGTGCCGGACGACTACCTGCTTGGCCGGGTGCTGTCCCATGACGTGGTCGACGCCGAAACCGGCGAGCTGCTGGCTGCTGCCAACGATGAGCTGACCGAAGAACACCTGGTTGAGTTCCGCAAGGCCGGCGTGGAAGCCGTGGGCACCATCTGGACCAACGACCTGGATCGTGGCCCGTACATCTCCAACACCCTGCGCATCGACCCGACCAAGACCCAGCTTGAGGCCCTGGTCGAGATCTACCGCATGATGCGCCCGGGCGAGCCGCCGACCAAGGAAGCTGCCCAGAACCTGTTCCACAACCTGTTCTTCACCTTCGAGCGCTACGACCTGTCGGCCGTGGGCCGGATGAAGTTCAACCGCCGCCTGGGTCGCAAGGAGACCGAGGGCGCGCCGGTGCTGTACGACGAGCGCTACTTCTCCGAACGCAAGGACGCCGATTCGGTCAGGCTGCGCGAGCAGTGCGGCGAGAGCTCGGACATCCTCGACGTGATCAAGGTGCTGACCGAGATCCGCAACGGTCGCGGCATCATTGACGACATCGACCACCTGGGCAACCGCCGCGTGCGTTCGGTGGGCGAGATGGCCGAGAACACCTTCCGCGTGGGCCTGGTGCGTGTTGAGCGCGCCGTGCGCGAGCGTCTGACCATGGCCGAGACCGATGGGCTGACCCCGCAGGAGCTGATCAACGCCAAGCCGGTCGCCGCTGCGGTGAAGGAGTTCTTCGGCTCTTCGCAGCTGTCGCAGTTCATGGACCAGAACAACCCGTTGTCCGAGGTCACCCACAAGCGCCGCGTCTCGGCCCTTGGCCCGGGCGGCCTGACCCGCGAGCGTGCCGGCTTCGAGGTGCGCGACGTGCATCCGACCCACTACGGCCGCGTGTGCACCATCGAAACCCCTGAAGGCCCGAACATCGGCCTGATCAACTCACTGGCCGTGTTCGCCCGCACCAACCGCTACGGCTTCCTGGAGACGCCATACCGCAAGGTGGTGGACGGCGCGGTGACCGACGAGATCGAGTTCCTCTCGGCC
The DNA here is from genome assembly GCF_054052025.1 of Luteimonas sp. A478. NCBI lineage: Bacteria > Pseudomonadati > Pseudomonadota > Gammaproteobacteria > Lysobacterales > Lysobacteraceae > Luteimonas > Luteimonas yangxiaopingae. Next base: position 6,176 of record NZ_JBSVRF010000010.1, read on the forward strand.
ATCGAGGAGAACGAGTACGTCATCGCCCAGGCCAACGCGCCGCTGGATGACGGCAACCGCCTCACCGAGCAGTTCGTCGACGTGCGTTACCAGAACGAGAACATGCTCAAGCCGCCGGCGGAGGTCCACTTCATGGACGTGTCGCCGATGCAGACCGTCTCGGTCGCGGCGGCGCTGGTTCCGTTCCTGGAGCATGACGACGCCAACCGTGCACTGATGGGCGCCAACATGCAGCGCCAGGCAGTGCCGACCCTGCGTGCCGAGAAGCCGCTGGTGGGTACGGGCATCGAGCGCGCCGTGGCCCGCGACTCCGGCGTGACCGTGAACGCGCGCCGCGGCGGCGTGGTCGAGCAGGTCGATGCCGGCCGGATCGTGGTCAAGGCCACCGAAGAGGAGATTTCCGGCGAGCACGATGCCGGCGTCGATATCTACAGCCTGATCAAGTACACCCGTTCCAACCAGAACACCTGCATCAACCAGCGTCCGCTGGTGAACGTGGGTGACGAGGTGGCGCGCGGCGACGTGCTGGCCGACGGTCCTTCGACCGACATCGGCGAGCTGGCCCTGGGCCAGAACATGCTGGTCGCGTTCATGCCGTGGAACGGTTACAACTTCGAGGACTCGATCCTGCTCTCCGAGCGGGTCGTGACCGAGGACCGTTACACCACCATCCACATCGAAGAGCTGACCGCGGTTGCACGCGACACCAAGCTGGGTCCGGAGGAAATTTCCGCCGACATCCCGAACGTGTCCGAGCAGGCGCTGAACCGTCTGGACGAATCGGGCGTGGTGTACATCGGTGCCGAGGTCCGCGCCGGCGACATCATGGTGGGCAAGGTCACGCCGAAGGGCGAGAGCCAGCTGACCCCGGAAGAGAAACTGCTGCGCGCGATCTTCGGCGAGAAGGCTTCCGACGTGAAGGACAGCTCGCTGCGCGTGCCGCCCGGCATGGACGGTACCGTCATCGACGTGCAGGTCTTCACCCGCGATGGCATCGAGAAGGACAAGCGTGCCCAGCAGATCGAGGAATCGGAGATCAAGCGGGTCAAGAAGGACTTCGACGACCAGTTCCGCATCCTTGAAGCGGCGATCTATGCGCGCCTGCGCAGCCAGCTGATCGGCAGGAACGCCAACGGTGGTGCCGGCCTGAAGAAGGGCGAGACGGTGACCAGCCTGGTGCTGGACGGGATGAAGAGGTCCGACTGGTTCAACATCCGCATGAAGGACGCAGAAGCCGTCGAGGCGATCGAGCGTGCGCAGATGCAGATCGAGACCCACCGCAAGGAGTTCGACAAGCGGTTCGAGGACAAGCGCGCCAAGATCACCCAGGGTGACGACCTCGCCCCGGGCGTGCTGAAGATGGTCAAGGTGTTCCTGGCGGTGAAGCGCCGCATCCAGCCGGGCGACAAGATGGCTGGCCGCCACGGCAACAAGGGTGTGGTGTCCTCGATCGTTCCGGTCGAAGACATGCCGCACCTGGCTGACGGCGAGACCGTGGACATCGTGCTCAACCCGCTGGGCGTGCCGAGCCGCATGAACATCGGGCAGATCCTGGAAACCCATCTGGGCTGGGCCGCCAAGGGCCTGGGTCGGAAGATCCAGGGCATGCTTGAAGCTCAGGCGAAGGTGGCCGACCTGCGCAAGTTCCTGGACGAGATCTACAACCACGACAGCGAGATCACGGCCCAGCAGGTGGACCTCAAGCAGTTCAGCGATGAAGAGCTGATCACCCTGGCGCGCAACCTGGTGGACGGCGTGCCGATGGCCACCCCCGTGTTTGACGGCGCGGCCGAGTCCGAGATCAAGAAGATGCTCGAACTCGCCGACCTGCCGGCCAGCGGCCAGACCCGTCTGTTCGACGGCCGCACCGGCGAGCCGTTCGAGCGCGAGGTCACGGTGGGCTACATGCACATGCTCAAGCTCAACCACCTGGTGGACGACAAGATGCATGCCCGCTCGACCGGTCCGTACTCGCTCGTCACCCAGCAGCCGCTGGGCGGCAAGGCGCAGTTCGGTGGCCAGCGCTTCGGTGAGATGGAAGTCTGGGCACTGGAGGCCTACGGCGCGGCGTACACCCTGCAGGAAATGCTGACCGTCAAGTCGGACGACGTGCAGGGCCGCAACCAGATGTACAAGAACATCGTGGACGGTGAGCACGAAATGGTTGCCGGCATGCCGGAATCGTTCAACGTGCTGGTCAAGGAAATCCGCTCGCTGGCCATCAACATGGAGCTCGAGGAGACCTGAGATCCGGTGAAGGGGGGCTTCGGCCCCCGCTGCGACACATCCCGAATCTCCAATCCCGAATCCCGGAGTCAAACATGAAAGACCTGCTCAACCTCTTCAACCAGCAGCGCCCGACGCTGGACTTCGACGCGATCAAGATCGCGCTTGCCTCGCCGGACATGATCCGTTCGTGGTCCTTCGGCGAAGTGAAGAAGCCCGAGACCATCAACTACCGCACGTTCCGCCCGGAGCGTGACGGCCTGTTCTGCTCGGCCATCTTCGGACCGACCAAGGACTACGAGTGCCTGTGCGGCAAGTACAAGCGCATGAAGCACCGCGGCGTGGTCTGCGAAAAATGCGGCACCGAGGTGACCCTGGCCAAGGTGCGTCGCGAGCGCATGGGCCATATCGATCTGGCCAGCCCGACCGCGCACATCTGGTTCCTCAAGTCGCTGCCGTCCCGCATCGGCCTGATGCTGGACATGACCCTGCGTGACATCGAGCGCATCCTGTATTTCGAGGCGTTCGTGGTCACCGAGCCGGGCCTGACCCCGCTCGAGCGCGGCCAGCTGCTCAGCGAAGAGCAGTACATGCAGATGCGCCAGGAGCACGGCGACGATTTTGACGCCGCGATGGGTGCCGAAGCGGTGTACGACCTGCTGCGTACCATCGACCTGCAGGCTGAGATGGTCAGCCTCAAGGAAGAAATCGCCGGCACGGGCTCGGTCACCAAACTCACCCGCCTGACCAAGCGCATCAAGCTGGTCGAGGCTTTCCTCGAGTCGGGCAACCGTCCCGAGTGGATGATCATGACGGTGCTGCCGGTGCTGCCGCCGGACCTGCGTCCGCTGGTGCCGCTGGACGGCGGCCGCTTTGCGACCTCCGACCTGAACGACCTGTACCGCCGCGTCATCAACCGCAACAACCGCCTGCGCCGCCTGCTCGAGCTCAACGCGCCCGACATCATCGTGCGCAACGAGAAGCGCATGCTGCAGGAATCGGTTGACGCGCTGCTGGACAACGGCCGTCGCGGCCGTGCCATCACCGGTACCAACAAGCGCCCGCTGAAGTCGCTGGCCGACATGATCAAGGGCAAGCAGGGCCGGTTCCGCCAGAACCTGCTTGGCAAGCGCGTCGACTACTCGGGCCGTTCGGTCATCGTGGTCGGCCCGACCCTGCGCCTGCACGAGTGCGGCCTGCCGAAGAAGATGGCGCTTGAACTGTTCAAGCCGTTCATCTTCTCCAAGCTGCAGCGCCGCGGCCTGGCCACCACCATCAAGGCGGCCAAGAAGCTGGTCGAGCGCGAAGAAGCGGAAGTCTGGGACATCCTGGAAGAAGTCATCCGCGAGCACCCGGTGCTGCTCAACCGCGCGCCGACCCTGCACCGCCTGGGCATCCAGGCGTTCGAACCGGTGCTGATCGAAGGCAAGGCGATCCAGCTGCACCCGCTGGTGTGTACCGCGTTCAACGCCGACTTCGACGGCGACCAGATGGCCGTGCACGTCCCGCTGAGCCTGGAAGCCCAGCTGGAAGCGCGTGCGCTGATGATGTCGTCCAACAACATCCTCAGCCCCGCCAACGGCGAGCCGATCATCGTGCCGTCGCAGGACGTCGTGCTGGGCCTGTACTACATGTCGCGCGAGCTGGTGAACCAGCTGGGCGAGGGCATGGTGTTCGCCAACGTGGCCGAGGTGAAGCGCGCTTACGACAGCAAGGTTGTCGGCCTGCACGCCAAGGTCAAGGTGCGCATCACCGAGACCGTGATCGATGAAGAGGGCAACCGCGAAAGCCGGACCTCGATCGTGGATACCACGGTTGGGCGCGCCCTGCTGGCTGAGATCCTGCCCGACGGCCTGCCGTACGAACTGGTCAACGTGGAGCTGAGCAAGAAGAACATCAGCCGCCTGATCAACTCCTGCTACCGTCGCCTTGGTCTGAAGGACACCGTGGTGTTCGCCGACAAGCTGATGTACACCGGCTTCGGCTTCGCCACCCGTGCCGGCGTGTCGATCGGTATCGACGACATGACCATCCCGGATGAGAAGAAGGGCATCCTGGAAGAGGCCGAGATCGAGGTGCTGGAAATCCAGCAGCAGTACCAGTCCGGTCTGGTCACCGCTGGCGAGCGCTACAACAAGGTCGTGGACATCTGGTCACGTACCAACGAGCGCGTGGCCAAGGCGATGATGGACACCATCGGCACCGAGATCGTGACCAACGCCTCGGGCGAGAAGGTCGAGCAGAAGTCGATGAACTCGATCTTCATCATGGCCGACTCCGGCGCACGTGGTTCGCAGGCGCAGATCCGCCAGCTGGCCGGCATGCGTGGCCTGATGGCCAAGCCGGACGGTTCGATCATCGAGACCCCGATCACCTCGAACTTCCGCGAAGGCCTGAACGTCCAGCAGTACTTCATCTCTACCCACGGTGCCCGAAAGGGTCTGGCCGATACCGCACTGAAGACCGCGAACTCGGGTTACCTGACCCGCCGCCTGGTCGACGTGGCCCAGGACGTGGTGATCACCGAGCATGACTGTGGCACCACCAACGGCCTGGCGATGACGCCGGTCGTCGAGGGCGGTGACGTGGTTGAGCCGCTGAAGGACCGCGTGCTGGGCCGTGTCGTGGCCGAGGATGTATTCCTGCCTGGCGACGACGAGGATCCGATCGTCACCCGCAACACCCTGCTCGACGAGCAGTGGGTTCAGAAGCTGGACGAAGCGAGCGTGCAGCTGATCCAGGTGCGTTCCACCATCACTTGCGAAAGCAGCTTCGGCGTGTGCGCCATGTGCTACGGCCGCGACCTGGCCCGTGGCCATCTGGTCAACCACGGCGAGGCGGTCGGCGTTGTTGCCGCGCAGTCGATCGGTGAGCCCGGCACCCAGCTGACCATGCGTACGTTCCACATCGGTGGTGCGGCTTCGCGTGCGGCGGCAATCGACAACGTGACGGTCAAGACCACCGGTTCGGTGAAGTTCAACAACCTCAAGTCGGTTGGTCATGCGAGCGGCGGCCTGGTCGCGGTGTCGCGTTCGGGCGAACTGTCGGTGCTTGACGCCCACGGTCGCGAGCGCGAGCGCTACAAGCTGCCCTACGGCGCCCTGATCAGCCTGAAGGACGGCGGCGAAGTGAAGGCCGGCCAGACGGTGGCCACCTGGGATCCGCATAACCACTCGATCGTTTCGGAAGTCGCCGGTTTCGTACGCTTCATCGACTTCGTCGACGGAGTGACCGTGATCGAGAAGACCGACGAGCTGACCGGCCTGGCTTCGCGTGAAATCTCCGATCCCAAGCGTCGTGGCTCGCAGGCCAAGGACTTGCGTCCGATCGTGCGCATCGTCGACAAGAAGGGCAACGACCTCAACATCCCGGGCACCGACCTTCCGGCGCAGTACCTGCTGCCGCCGCGCTCGATCGTCAATCTGCAGGACGGAGATGCGGTCGCCGTGGGCGACGTGGTCGCCAAGATCCCGCAGGAGGCCTCCAAGACCCGTGACATCACCGGTGGTCTGCCGCGCGTTGCCGATCTGTTCGAAGCACGCAAGCCGAAGGACCCGGCGATCCTGGCCGAGAAGTCCGGCATCGTCAGCTTCGGCAAGGAAACCAAGGGCAAGCAGCGCCTGGTGATCAAGGGCACGGACGGGGACGATTACGAGGAGCTGATCCACAAGTACCGCCAGGTCATCGTGTTCGAAGGCGAGCACGTGGAGAAGGGCGAAACCGTGGTGGATGGCGAGCCGACCCCGCAGGACATCCTGCGCCTGAAGGGCGTGGAGGAACTTGCCTCCTACCTGAGCAAGGAAATCCAGGACGTCTACCGCCTGCAGGGCGTGAAGATCAACGACAAGCACATCGAAGTGATCGTGCGCCAGATGCTGCGCAAGGTGGAAATCACCGACGCCGGCGACAGCCGTTACCTGGCGGGCGAGCAGGTCGAGCGCCAGCGCGTGATCGAGGAAAATGCGCGTCTGGAAGCCAAGGGCGAGCTGCCCGCCAAGTGGGACCCGGTGTTGCTGGGTATCACCAAGGCGTCGCTGGCGACCGAGTCGTTCATCTCCGCGGCCTCCTTCCAGGAGACCACCCGGGTACTCACCGAGGCCGCCGTGCGCGGTACCCGCGACAACCTGCGTGGGCTGAAGGAAAACGTGATCGTCGGGCGCCTGATTCCGGCCGGTACCGGTCTGGCATACCACGCCGAGCGCCAGCGCGGGGCCACCGGACTGACTGATTCGGAGATGGCAGCCCTGTCGGGCAGTGCCGCCAAGGCCGCCGCGGCGCCGGTCGTCGAAGCCGCCCAGGCGGAGCAGGAGACCCCGGCAACCACGGACGACAAGGAGTAATCGGCGTCCGTTGGGGCAACGTGCCGGGGGTTTCGCCCCCGGCACTTGCCAAAAGCGGCCGAAGCCGCTGTAATAGGCCGATACAAGTGGCGGGCGCAAGTCCGTCCCAGATCACGAAATGAGGTTGCACGGATGCGCCTCGTGTTCGGCCCAGGATGGGCGGGATCAGCAGGAGTGCTGTCCGGATCCGTTGCCATGCGCGCGGGCTGGATATGAAAGTGCGGCTGTGCGTTGACGCTATGCGTCCGCGCCAGCTATACTTTTCCGTCTGGGTGGGCTGGGTAGATCCGGCCTGCCTTCGTTTTCACGCATGGGCCACGGCCCCGAACCGACAGAAACCATACGATGGCAACAATCAACCAGCTGGTGCGCAAGCCGCGCAAGCTCGTCACCTACAAGAGCCACTCGCCCGCACTGGAGAACTGCCCCCAGCGCCGCGGCGTGTGCACCCGTGTCTACACCACCACCCCGAAGAAGCCGAACTCGGCGTTGCGCAAGGTCGCCAAGGTGCGCCTGACCAACGGCTACGAGGTCATCTCCTACATCGGCGGTGAGGGCCACAACCTCCAGGAGCACTCCGTGGTGCTGCTGCGCGGTGGCCGCGTCAAGGACCTTCCGGGCGTGCGCTACCACATGGTGCGCGGCGCGCTCGACGCTGCCGGCGTCGCCAAGCGCAAGCAGGGGCGGTCCAAGTACGGCGCCAAGCGCCCGAAGTCCTGATCTGTGGGGCAGGCCTGAAGGCTTGCCATCCGTACAACCCGGCGGGCCCAGGCCTGCCCTACGAGAAACAATCCAATGTCGCGTAAAGGCAATACTCCGCAGCGCTCGGTGCTGCCCGACCCCAAGCACGGCAGCGAGACGATCGCCCGCTTCATCAACATGGTCATGAAGAGCGGCAAGAAGTCCGTCGCCGAAAAGATCGTCTATGGCGCAATGGACGTCATCAGCGAGAAGGGTGGCGAAGCCAATGCCCTGGAGCTGGTCGAGAAGGCGCTGGGCAACGTGTCGCCGGCGGTGGAAGTCAAATCCCGCCGCGTTGGTGGTGCGACCTATCAGGTGCCGGTTGAAGTGCGCGCCTCGCGCCGCATGGCGCTGGCCATGCGCTGGCTGATCGAAGCTGCGCGCAAGCGCGGCGAGAACAGCATGCCGCGCAAGCTCGCCGCCGAGCTGATCGAAGCATCTGAAAACCGTGGTGGTGCGATCCGCAAGCGCGAGGACATCCACCGCATGGCGGATGCGAACAAGGCGTTCGCGCACTACCGCTGGTGATTCCAGGGCCGTCTACGGGCGGCCTTGTTCCAAGACGCCGTTACCGGCGTCCCGCGTGACCCGCCCAGCGGGTCGTGCCCAAGACACGGACGCCGCCGCAAGGCGGTATCCGCCATTCAAGCCCGGCTTGCTGGGCACAGACACGAGAGACGACCGTGGCTCGCACCACTCCTATCGAACGTTATCGCAACTTCGGCATCATGGCCCACATCGATGCCGGCAAGACCACCACGTCCGAACGCATCCTGTTCTACACCGGTATCAACCATAAGCTGGGCGAGACCCACGACGGTTCGGCCACCATGGACTGGATGGAGCAGGAGCAGGAGCGCGGCATCACCATCCAGTCCGCTGCTACCACCGCGTTCTGGAGCGGGATGGACAAGACTCTGGACGAGCACCGCTTCAACATCATCGACACCCCCGGGCACGTCGACTTCACTATCGAGGTCGAGCGTTCGCTGCGCGTGCTTGACGGCGCGGTGTTCGTGCTGTGCGCGGTTGGTGGTGTGCAGCCGCAGTCGGAGACCGTCTGGCGCCAGGCCAACAAGTACAAGGTGCCGCGTCTTGCGTTCGTCAACAAGATGGACCGCACCGGTGCCAACTTCACCAGCGTGGTCGGCCAGCTCAAGAGCCGCCTGGGTGCCTATCCGGTGCCGATGCAGATCCCGGTCGGTGCCGAAGAAGGCTTCGATGGCGTGATCGACCTGGTCAAGATGAAGGCGATCCACTGGGACAGCGAATCGCACGGCACCGTGTTCGAATACCGCGATATCCCCGCCGATCTGGTTGATACCTGCACCGAGGCGCGTTCGTTCATGGTCGAGGCCGCTGCCGAAGCCAACGAAGCGCTGATGGACAAGTATCTGGAAGAAGGCGAGCTGTCCGAGGCCGAAATCTACCAGGGCCTGCGCGAGCGCACCCTGAAGGTGGAAATCGTGCCCGTGTACTGCGGCACCGCATTCAAGAACAAGGGTGTGCAGGCCATGCTTGACGGCGTGGTCCAGCTGCTGCCTTCGCCGGTGGACGTGCCGCCGGTGGTGGGCATGGACCAGAACGAGGCCGAAGTCACCCGCAGGGCGGATGACAACGAGCCGTTTTCCGCGCTCGCGTTCAAGGTCATGACCGATCCGTTCGTTGGCTCGCTGACCTTCTTCCGCGTCTACTCCGGCACGCTGAATTCCGGTGATCAGGTGTACAACCCGATCAAGTCGAAGAAGGAGCGTATCGGCCGCCTGCTGCAGATGCATTCCAACGACCGTGCCGAGATCAAGGAAGTGCGCGCTGGCGACATCGCCGCCGGCGTGGGTCTGAAGGACGTCACCACCGGTGACACCCTGTGCGCCCAGAACGCAATCATCACTCTGGAACAGATGATCTTCCCGGAGCCGGTGATCTCGATGGCTGTCGAGCCGAAGACCAAGTCCGACCAGGAAAAGATGGGCGTTGCCCTCGGTCGCCTGGCGCAGGAGGATCCGTCCTTCCGCGTGCATACCGACGAAGAGTCGGGCCAGACCATCATTTCCGGCATGGGCGAGCTGCACCTGGATATCCTGGTCGACCGCATGAAGCGCGAGTTCAGCGTCGAGGCCAACGTTGGCAAGCCGCAGGTGGCCTACCGCGAGACGATCCGCAAGACGGTCAAGGCGGAAGGCAAGTTTGTGCGCCAGTCCGGCGGCAAGGGCCAGTTCGGCCACGTGTGGCTGGAGATCTCGCCGCAGGAGCCGGGCGCCGGCTACGAGTTCGACAACTCGATCGTCGGCGGCGTAGTGCCCAAGGAATACATCCCCGCGGTCGACAAGGGCATCCAGGAAGCGATGGTCAGCGGCCTGCTTGCCGGCTATCCGATCGTGGACATCAAGGTGAAGCTGTACGACGGCTCCTACCACGAAGTCGACTCCTCGGAAATGGCGTTCAAGATCGCCGGTTCCATGGGCTTCAAGGAAGGTTTCCACAAGGCCAGCCCGGTCCTGCTGGAGCCGATCATGAAGGTCGAGATCGTCACCCCGGAGGATTATCTGGGTGACGTGATGGGCGACGTGAGCCGTCGTCGCGGCGTGCTGCAGGGTCAGGAAGACAGCCCCTCGGGCAAGGTCATCAACGCGATGGTGCCGCTGGGCGAGATGTTCGGCTACGCCACTTCGCTGCGCTCGATGTCGCAAGGTCGCGCCACGTACACGATGGAATTCGACCATTACGCCGAGGCGCCGGCCAACATCGCCGAAACCGTCACCAAGAAATAATCATCACGATAATCAGGTAGAAAGACATGGCAAAGGACAAGTTCGAGCGCACCAAGCCCCACGTGAACGTGGGCACGATCGGTCACGTTGACCACGGCAAGACGACGCTGACGGCG
>NZ_JBSVRF010000011.1:0-13193 GCF_054052025.1 Luteimonas sp. A478
CCCCCCCCCCCCCCCCCCCCCCCCCCCCCACCCCCCCCCCCCCCCCCCCCCCCCCCCCCCCCCCCCCCCCCCCCCCCCCCCCCCCCCCCCCCCCCCCCCCCCCCCCCCCCCGGCCCCTCATGTTTCGAGGTGGCCGAAACAGCTTCGCAGCGCCAGTTGTCACGCGGCTTCGCGCGCGTGGCGCGCTCCTACAATGAAGGCATGAACCGGGCGCAGTTCCTCAGGCTGATGCTGGGTGGCGCGGCGGCGTTGATGCTGCCGCGGCCGCTACTGGCCGCGGGCGGGTATGACTTCCGCTTCACCCGCCTGCGCTATGAGTCCGGCGACTGGGACGTGGATGCGCGCATGCCGTCCAACGTGATCACCGCGCTGATCGATTACACCAACCTGCGGGTGGATCCGGACGAGCAGGTGCTGGACCTGGCGGATCCGCGCATGCTGGAGGCTTCGTTCTGCTACCTGGCCGGGCACAAGCTGGTGGAGTTCAATCCCGCCGAGCGGCGCAACTTCGAACGCTACGTGCGCAACGGTGGCTTCGTGTTCGTCGATGACTGCAACCATGACATCGACGGCCTGTTCGCAAAATCCTTCGAGGCGCAGATGACGTCGATCTTCGGTGCCGATGCGCTGCGCAAACTGCCCAACAACCACTCGCTCTACAGCAGCTTCTTCCGCTTTCCCGATGGCCCGCCCGCGACCAGTTACGAACTCAACGGCTGGGGTGATGACCTGGTCCACGATTACCTCAAGGGCATCGAAATCGATGGTCGCCTGGGCGTGCTCTACAGCAACAAGGACTACGGCTGCGAATGGGACTTCGACTGGCGCAACAAGCGCTTCCTGGCCGAAGACAACACCAAGTTCGCGGTCAACATCGTCATCTATGCGCTGACCGCGTGAACCACGGAACCCTGCAATGACCGACCGCTTGACCGAATCCGATGTACAGCAGCGCCTGGGCGCGCTGGATGGGCTGCGTGAAGCCATTGGCCAGGCAGTGGTTGGCCAGGCGGAAGTGGTTGAGCAGCTGCTGGTGGCCCTGCTCGCTGGCGGCCACTGCATGCTCGAGGGCGTGCCCGGGCTGGGCAAGACCCTGCTGGTGCGGACCCTGGGACAGGCGCTGGAGCTGGAGTTCCGGCGGGTGCAGTTCACCCCCGACCTGATGCCCAGCGACATCCTCGGCACCGAGGTGCTGGAAGAGGATCACGGCACTGGCCATCGCAGCTTCCGCTTCCAGAAGGGGCCGGTGTTCACCAACCTGCTGCTGGCCGATGAGCTCAATCGCACCCCGCCGCGCACCCAGGCCGCGCTGCTGGAAGCGATGCAGGAGCGTACCGTCAGCTATGCCGGCGTGACCCACGCGCTGCCGGCGCCGTTCTTCGTGCTCGCCACGCAGAACCCGATCGAGCAGGGCGGCACCTATCCGCTGCCCGAGGCCCAGCTGGACCGCTTCTTGCTGCAGCTGCGGGTGGAGTATCCGGATGAGGCGGAAGAGCTGGCGATCGTTGAACAGACCACAGGCACGGGCACTGCCGAGGTGCCGCGGGTGATGGATGCAGCGGCGGTGCTGGCGCTGCAGGCGCTGGTGCGGCAGGTGCATGTGGGTGGTGACCTGATGCAGTGGGTCGTGCGTCTGGTGCGTGCCAGCCGCCCCGGCGAAGGCGCGCCGGAAGCCGTGCGCAGCTATGTGAAGTGGGGTGCCGGCCCGCGTGCGGCCCAGTCGCTGGTACTGGCCGCCAAGGCCCGCGCGCTGCTGCAGGGGCGTCTGGCGGCGACGCGGGATGACGTGTCTGCACTGGCGGCGCCGGTAATGCGCCATCGCCTGCTGCTGTCGTTCGCGGCAGAAGCCGAAGGTGTGCATGCCGACGATGTGGTCGCGGCGCTGCTGCGCGAGGTGCCGCCGCCGGGCACCGCGGCCGACTGATCAGCGGGCGCGGTGATGGCCTGGGATCCGATCCCGCCGCAGCTGCGCGGCATGTTGCGTGCGCTGCGGATTGGCGCGCGTCGCGCCGCGGGCGGGCGTGGGTTCGGCCTGCACCGCAGCCGCGAGCGCGGTGCGGGTCAGGAATTCGTGCAGTACCGGGGGTATGAGCCGGGCGATGAACTGCGCCGGATCGACTGGAAACTCTACGCACGCAGCGACCGCTTCTACGTGCGCGAGGCCGAACGGGAAAGCCCGCTGGCCATCTGGGTAGTGGTGGATACCAGCGCCTCGATGGGACAGGCGGATGAAGGTCGTGGCGACTGGTCGCGGCTGGAAGCAGCCAAGTCGCTGGCCGCGTGTGTTTTCGAATTGTCCCTGGCCCAGGGTGATCCGTTCGGCCTGGCACTGGCAGGCAACGATGGCCTCTCCCTGATGCCTCCTGCGGCCGGGGTGCGCCAGCGCGACCGGCTGCTGCTGACGCTGCGCGAAGCCGCAGCGGGTGGTGGCTTCCCGACCGAAGACCGCTTGGAGACGCTGCGCCAGCGGATCGGTCCGGATGACGTGGTGATCCTGCTGGGCGACTTTTTCGACGACACCAGCGTTGCGCTTGCCACCCGGCTTGCAGGCGCGCGGCGCGAGGTGTTGGCTGCCCAGCTGCTGACCGTGGCCGAACGGGATTTTCCGTTCACCGAAGGGCGGCGCTTCCGCGATCCGGAAACCGGCGCGGAGCTGCCTGGTGACGGCCCGGCCATGCGAGAAGGATTCCTGGCCCGCTTCGCTGCCGCGCAGCGCGCGCTGCAGGCGCGCTTCAATGCCGCGGGTATCCGCCACACCGTGTACGTGCTGGATGAACCGCTGGAACTGCCGCTGCGGCGCCTGTTCGCCGGGGCGGGGCAACCATGAGCCTGGGCCTGCTGCTGCCCGCAGCATTGGCGGCACTCGCCGCGCTGCTGCTTCCGCTGCTGATCCACTTGGCGCGGCACAGCCAGATGGCTCCGACGCCGTTTGCCGCCATGCGCTGGTTGCGTCAGGCAGCGCGCCCGCAGCGGCGCGTGCGGATCGAGGAATGGCCGCTGCTGTTGCTGCGGCTGCTGCTGCTCGCTCTGTTGGCGCTGTGGCTGGCACGGCCGGTGCTGCATGGCGAACAGGATGTCGCGGGCTGGACCGTGGCGGTTCCCGGCGTGGATGCGGGCCAGGTACGTGCGCTGTCCGAAGGGACGGAGCCGCCGCGCTGGCTGGCGCCCGGCTTTCCACCGTTGGACCAGTCGGCACCCGAGGGCCAGGTGCCGGTCGCCAGCCTGCTGCGCCAGCTGGATGCGGAGCTGCCGCCGGAAGCATCCCTCACCGTCGCCGTGCCTGAATGGCTGCACGGCATGGATGCGCAGCGACCGCAGCTGTCGCGTCCGGTTGCCTGGCACGTGCTGCCGGGCGCGATGCAGGCCCCGGAGGCATCTCCTATAGAGCCCCTTGTCCTGCATGTGCGCCATGACGGCGACAGGACAGCCGCGCTGCGCTACCTGCGTGTGGCCGCAGCGTCGTGGGGCGATGCGGAAGGGCCGGCCGGCGAGTCGCTTCAGCCACAACCGGTCAACGAACCTTTCGATCCTGCCGCCACCCATCTTGCATGGCTGGCCGGCGGGCCGGTACCGGAGGCGGTGCTCGATTGGACCCGCGAAGGAGGCGTTCTGCTGCTGGACGCTTCCGCCGAAGTCGAACTGCCCGCGGGCTCCGTTACCTGGTGGCGCAGCGAGGTGGGCGAGCCGCTGGTGGAGGGCGCTTCGTACGGTCGAGGCCGGCTGCTGCGTTTTACCCGTGTGTTGGCACCGGCGCAGATGCCTGAACTGCTGGAACCGGACTTCCCGCTGCGGCTGCGCGGGGTGCTTCAGGGTCCACCGGCGCCGCCAGCAAGCGTGGCTGCGGTCGCCCACTCGCCGCTGCAGGTCGATACCGCGTGGACGCAGTCCCCGCGCGAGCTGAAGCCCTGGTTGGGGCTGCTGATCGCGCTGCTGTTCCTGATCGAGCGCTGGTTGGCGACGCCGCGCCGGCGTCCCATGCGGTCAGCCGGGGAACAGTCATGAGCCCCGCGCTGCGCCTGCGTCTGGCAATGCGTGCAGTCCGCCTGCGGGTGGTGCTGTCCAGCGCATTGGTTGTCCTGCCGCCAGTAGCCGCAGCCGCCGCGCTGGCATGGCGGTTTGGCGGAGCCGTCGCCGCGTTGGCGACAGCCGTTGCGGGACTGGCCGTTGCGACGGGTTTTACCACCTGGCGTGCACGCCGGATCAATGCCCAATGGCTGGCGCGGGCGCTGGACGTGCGGCGGCGCGATATGGAAGACAGTGCCGCGCTGCTGTTTTCAGCCCGTGCGCAACTTGCGCCCTTGCAGCTCCTGCAGCGTGAACGCCTGCGCCAGCGCATCGCCACTACTCCCATGCCGGACCTGCGGCCGCCGTGGCCGCAGCGGCCCGCATCGGTCGCCGCCGGCGGGGCCGTGCTGGTGATCGCTGCCGCGTTGATGTGGCCCGCCCAGGTTGACCGCGACGGCATGCGCGCCGCGCCATCGCAGGCCGTCGTGCCGGGCGCACCGCGGCTGGAGGCGTGGCGACTGAGGGTTGAGCCGCCTGCCTATACCGGACTTGAAGCCTGGGATGCCGAAACGCTGGACCTCGAAGCACCGCAAGGCTCGCAACTGCGGTGGACCCTGCGTTTCGCCCCCGAGCCCGATGGCGCCGCGCTGGCCTTCCATGACGGCGATGAGACTGCCATGGAACTGGGCGAAGGCGGCTGGAGCGTAGCGCACGCGCTGGCCCGTTCCGTGCTGTATCGCATTCTGCCTGCAGGCGCGCCGACGCAACCCGCACCGCCGCTGCACCGGCTGGACGCGGTTGCCGACCAGGCGCCCTCGGTGCGGGTGCTGGTGCCGGAACGCAGCCTGAGCCTGATGGAGCCGGGCCAGCGGCAATGGCAGCTCGCTTTCGAAGCGACTGATGATTACGGCGTGGCTGCCGATGCGACCCTGCGCATCACCTTGGCCCAGGGTACCGGCGAAAACATCACCTTCGCCGAGAGCACCCGCATCGTTCGCGGCAGCGGTCCGCCGACGCGCAGGCACTTTGAGACCACCCTGGATCCGATCGCACTTGGGCTGCAGCCTGGAGAAGACCTGGTGGTCCTGCTGGAGGTGCGGGACAACCGCGAGCCCGGCCCGCAGAGCGGCCGTAGCCCCAGCCTGATTCTGCGCTGGCCACCGGCGCCGCCGCCTGATGTGGATGGCCTCGATGCCTTTGCGCGCGAAGTGCTGCCGGCATATTTCCGCAGCCAGCGCCAGATCATCATCGACGCCGAAGCGCTGCTGGAACAGCGGCCCGCCCTGGCGCCGGAGCTGTTCGCCGGGCGCTCTGATGCCTTGGGCGTGGACCAGCGCATCCTGCGCCTGCGCTACGGCCAGTTCATGGGCGAAGAGGCCGAGGACGGTCCCGGCCTGCCGATTGATGACGCGCCGCCGGTACCGGCGCCGACCCTGTTGCCGATCGACGATTTCGGCCAGGAGCCCGAGCCGCTCCCCGTGCCGGCTGGTGGCGACAGCGACCACGCCCACGCCAACACGGGAATGACGACCGACCTGCACGACCACGACCATGGGGGCGGGCAGCCGCGCGAGGCGGCCGCCTTCGGCAGCATGGAGGGCGTGCTGGAGGAATACGCCCACCTGCATGACCTGCCCGAGGCCGCGACTCTTCTGGATCCGCGTACCCGCGAAACCCTGCGCCTGGCGCTCGGTGAAATGTGGCAATCCGAGCTGGCCCTGCGCCAGGGCGATCCGGAACGGGCGCTGCCGTATGCCTACCGCGCGCTGGCCCATATCCAGCAGGTCCGCGAGGCCGACCGCATCTACCTGGCCCGGGTCGGCACGCAGCTGCCGCCGATCGATGAAAGCCGACGCCTCGGTGGCGAGCGCGACGGCATTGCCCGCCGGGCGCTGGCGCCGACCCTGCGCGACGCGGGTGGGGATGAGCTTGAATCCCTGTGGCAGTCCATGGCGGAAGCCCCGGGTATCGAAGGCGCGGACCTTGAGCTGCTGGATGCCTGGGCCGCTGCCAACGGGAACCGCCTTGACGATCCGCTGGCGCTCGCCGCGGCGCTTGATGCGCTGCGCCGCGAGCCCGCCTGTATCTCCTGCAGCGAGGACCTGCGTGCATTGCTGTGGACCCTGATCGAGCGCCCGGCTGCGCAAGTGCCGCGTCGCGCTGAGGCGGATGCGGCCGGCGGCCGGTACCTGGATGCGCTGCAGATGGAGGCGCTGCAGATGGAGGGCGGGCCATGAACGTGATGTCGCTGTTGCCGGCGATGATTGCCGTGGCAGTGGTGCTGGCCTGGGTGCGACTGCTGTTGTGGCAGCGGCGTTCGCCCGGCCCGCTCTGGCGTTTTGTCTTGCTCATGCTGCTGCAGCCGGTCTGCGCCGGTCTGCTGTACCTGACGTTGATACCGCCACAGCAGCCGGTGCAGAGCGGCACCTTGAGCGTGCTGACCGCCGGCGCAGACCCTGCCCGGGCAACCGGGGCGGTGGTGGTGTCACTGCCCGAAGCCCCGCCTGCGCTGGATGCTTCGCCGGTTCCCGACCTGGCCACGGCGCTGCGCCGCCACCCGGGCATGGGCCTGCAGGTGCTGGGCCACGGGCTGGAGGCGCGGGACCGGGAAGTGGCGCGTGGCCTGCTGATGGATTTCCAGCCTGGACCGCTGCCGCAGGGCCTGACCCATCTGTCTGCGCCGCAGCGGATAGTGCCCGGGGCGAAGTTTTCCGTCAGCGGTCGGGTGGAAGGGCTCGCGGGTGGTCAGGTGCGACTGCTGGATCTTGCGGGGCAGGTGGCTGGCGCCGTGGAACTGGATGAGAGCGGGCGCTTCAGCCTGGATGGACATGCGCGTTCGCCCGGGCTGGCGCAGTACGCCGTTCAGGTCCTCGACAGCGCCGGCGAAGACACAGGCCGGGCCCAGGTGCCTGTGCAGATCGCAGCTGATCCGCCACCCCGGGTGCTGCTGCTTGCCGGCGCGCCCAACCCCGAGTTCCGCCACCTGCGCCGCTGGGCCACGGATGCGGGGCTGGACCTGCACGTGGAGGTCTCCGTGGGCGGCGGCGTGGGACTGGGGGATGGCCCGGCACCGGTCACGTCGGAAGGCTTTGGCAACTTTGATCTGGTGATCGTCGACGCACGCGCGCTCGCCGGCATGGGTAGCACGCGGCGCGCTGCGCTCGTGGAGGGAATGGCCGCCGGCCTTGGGGTGCTGGTACGGGTGGACGGTCCGCTGTCGCCTTCAGCCCGCAGCCATCTGGCAGCCCTGGGTCTGGCAGTGGAAGGCGAGGGTCATGTGGAACCGGTGGCCTTGCCAGCTGTTGAAGATGCCAGCCTGCTGCGGGCACGCATGGGGCCGGGAAGCGCGGAAGCTCCGTTTGACCCCGCCCTGGCTGACGAAGCGCCGCCGCAGCTGGAGCGGCGGGCCTTGCGGCCGAAAGCTGCCGATGCCGTACCGCTGGGCACCGGGGCCGACACCGTCTTCGCCTGGTGGCGGGCGCATGGGCGAGGCCGGGTGGGCTTTTGGACGTTGACTGACAGCTACCGTCTGGCATTGGCCGGACGCGGCGACCTGCACGCGGAACTGTGGAGCGCAATGGCGTCCATATTGGTCCGGCCGACGGCCGACAGCGCGCCGTGGTTCGACCCTGGGGCGCGGGCCGGAACGCGGATGGCTACCTGCGGCCTGACGGCATCGGAAGCAGTGGTGACGGCTCCGGATGGACAGGTGACAACGGTGCTGGTGGACCCTGCCGCGGGTGCGGCGGAATGCGCTGCCTACTGGCCGCAGGTGGCGGGCTGGCACCTGCTGGAAGCCGAAGGCGGGCGCTGGCATTTCCATGTGCGCGCTGCCGGCGAGGCCCCGGGGATCGAGGCGGCCGCACTGCAGGAAGCGACGCAGCGGCTGGCAGCCGGGTCAGGGACGGTAGAGCCAGCAAGGTCGGCATTGACTGAAGAGCGGCGTGGGCCGTCGTGGCCGTGGTTCCTGGCCTGGCTGGGCGCTATCAGCTTGCTATGGTGGCTGGAGCGCCGGCGTTTACCCGGGTCCGGCACAGCAGCCGGCCACGGCCGGAGTGCGCTGGAACAGGATTGACCCTGCTGCGCGCCCTGGTGCTCGGGGTGCTGGTGTTGATCGTGAGGCGGATCCGTCTCCCACCGTAGGAGCGCGCCACGCGCGCGAAACCGCGTGACATCGAGCTTTGCGGCGCGGCGTCGGTCATTGCGCCCTTACCGAAGCCTCGGCGAGCCGCCGGGATTCACGCGGTTTCGCGCGCGTGGCGCGCTCCTACAAGAGCGGTCTGGCGCGTCGCATGGTCCGGCATCGGGAGCCGCTGGTCAGCCTTCGTCTTCTTCGAACTCCACTATTGCGTCCAGGTCGAACGCCAGCGCCTCCACCGCTTCACGCACCTTGCGCGCGGTTGACAGGTTGGGCGCATCAACCTCGATCTCGTGCGTGTCCGGTCCGCGCACGTCGTGCAGGCCGGCCGAGCTGGAATCTTCATCATCCATGCGCGACATCAGGTCGGCGATTTCCTCGACGTGCTCGATGCCGTCAATGCTTTGCAGCAGGTTCATGATGCCGCGAACGGCATCATCGTTGCCGGTCAGGCGGATGTGGAGCATGGGCATGGTGGTCTCGCTTGCTGGTCCAGGGGCAGCCGCAGGCTATGGCTGCCCGGGCGAAGCTTCCGTGATGGCCGCAGCCCCCGACCGGCGCTGCTCAGCCTTCCCCGGCAAGGCGCGTGGGCAGCGGGACGTTGCACAGGTCGATGTGCCCGGCCGGCTGCAGGTACCAGCCGTCGCGGCGGTTGCGGCGCGACTCCACCACTGCGTCGAACAGCGGCGTATCGGTGCGCAGCAGCTGCAGCGGCGTGCGCCCGGATTCGGGTACGTCGGAAGCCAGCCGCACGGACCGGATCGGGGTGCGCTGGGCCGGGTCTTCATAGAAACCCAGCGGGCCGGATCCGCGGGCCATCGGGCTGAGCAGCTCGATGCCGTGAACCACGCGTCCCACCAGGGTGATGTTGCGGTCCAGCTGCCGTGGCGACTGGCCGGTGACCGCGTACAGCTCGGTGCCGATGCTTGAATCGGGCTCTGCCCCGCGGCCCGCTCCCACCATTGCATAGCAGTGCGCCAGCCACGCCATGCCGGTATCGGGATCACGCGCGGCGGGAAACCCGGCCACGAAGCCCACCTCCGGTGCCCAGCCGTCGGCGTCGGGCAGGCGATGGAAGTCCAGGCCGCTGGCGCTGCGCTCGAACTCCGCCGGCAATGCCTCGCGTGCGCTGCCGATCGGTCGCCGTGCGTCACCTTCCGCCGGATCACCCCACTGCACCACGAAGTTGTCGTGCGAGCGGTAGATCGCAAGCCCGTCCCAGAAGTGTTCGCGCGCCAGCGTGCGCAGGTTTTCCGCGTGCGCGGGAGCGAACCCCGGCGCCAGCTCGATGATCACCCGACCGGTGTCGAGCTCCAGGTACAGGGTGTTGTCCGCATCCAGCTCGCGCCAGTCATCCGCGCTGGATGACTCCAGCAGCTCGCCCATGGAAGGCGGGAGGGGCTCTTCGGCGGTGACGGGAGCAGCGATGAACATTCCAGCAAGCAACACGCCAGCAAGCACGGGCAGGGCGGGCAGGGAAAAGCGGCGGTGAGGCATATCGGCCATCCAGATGCGGAAAGCCCCGATTCTGGCAGAAATGACTACTGGCACATTCGCTATACATAACTTATGCATAGTCTCGCCACATGCTTTGGAGAAGACATGCGTGACACCAGCGCCGACGACGAGCTGCAGCTGCGGAAGTTCGAGAAGGAACTGAGTACGGGCACCGTGTCGCTGGTGCTGCTGGCGGTGCTGGCCGCTGCCGCCGAACCGATGTACGGCTACCAGATCGCCAAGCGCCTGGAAGCCCTCGGCGACGGGGTGCTGGCCGGAAAGCAGAGCGCGCTCTACCCGGTGCTGCGCAACCTTGAAACCGCCGGCCTGCTGGACAGCCATACGGCGCCGTCGGATGCCGGTCCACCGCGCCGTTACTACCGCATCACCGCCACCGGCCGACGCAGCCTTGAGCATCGCGCCAGGTCCTGGAGTGCCACCCGCGATGCCGTCGATTCCATTCTGGAGGGAGTGAATCCATGAACGCCCGAGTCCTGCCAACCAATATCCCCGAATACCTCGCACACCTGCGTCAGGAGCTTGCGGGCGCCGACCCGGCGCTGGTGCAGGACGCCCTGTACGACGCCGAGGAGTACCTGCGATCGGAGCTGGCCGAGAACCCGGGCCGGAGCGAGGCGGAGGTGATCGCCGCAGTGGCCTCCAGCTACGGGGCACCGGAAGAGGTCGCAGACATCTACCGCGAGACCGAGGTCAAGGTGCAGACCGCGCTGCGGCCGCCGCAGCCGGCAGCCCGCAAGTCTGCACTGGGCCGGTTCTTCGGCGTTGCCGCCGATCCGCGGGCCTACGCATCGCTGTTTTACATGGTGCTGGCACTAGCCACCGGCATCTTCTACTTCACCTGGGTGGTCACCGGACTGTCGCTGTCCATCGGCCTTGCCTTCCTCATCATCGGCATTCCGTTCGTGATCCTGTTCTTCGGCTCGATCCGGGTGCTCTCGCTGGTCGAGGGCCGCCTGGTGGAAGTCATGCTGGGCGAGCGCATGCCGCGCCGGCCCCTGTACAGCGCCCGGGGCCGCAGCATCTGGCAGCGTATCGGCGACATGTTCACCGACCCGCGCAGCTGGAGCACGCTGCTGTACATGCTGCTGATGCTGCCGCTGGGGATCGTCTACTTCACCGTCGCAGTCACCCTGGTGTCCGTCGGCGTGTCACTGGCCGTCTCGCCGCTGGCGCTGCTGCCCGGGGTGCACCTCAATGTCTGGCTCGGAGGCATCGACCTGGTCCAGGATGCGCCCTGGCTGCTGCCAGTGGCGTCGCTGATAGGCGTGCTGCTGCTGTTCCTTACCATGCACCTGGCCCGGGGCATCGGCAGTCTTCACGGCCAGCTGGCCAAGCACCTGCTGGTCAAGACCTTCGCGCAGGCGTGAGCCTGGCGGAGGCTGGGCTCAGGCGCCGTTGCGCGGCGCGGCGGCCTTGCCGGCAGGAGCCTTGCGCACAGGAGCCTTGCGGGCAGCGGCCTTGGGCGCAGGGGTTTTGCCGGGGGTGTGTGCGGCAATGAAGTCGCGCACCTTCGGGTAGACCTGGGTGCGCCAGCGACGGCCGCTGAAGATGCCGTAGTGGCCGACCCCCTGCATGGTCACCCGCTCCCGCTTGGCAGCGGGAATCCCGGTGCACAGCTCGTGCGAAGCGTGGGTCTGGCCCTGGCCAGAGATGTCGTCCAGCTCGCCTTCGATCGTCAGCAGCGCGGTGCGTGAGATGGCGGACGGATCCACCCGCTCACCGGCAACGTCCCACTCACCACGCGGCAGCAGGAACTCCTGGAACACGATCCGGATGGTGTCCAGGTAGTACTCGGACGGCATGTCCAGGACCGCGTTGTATTCGTCGTAGAAGCGGCGGTGGGCCTGGGTATCGTCGCCATCTCCCTTGAGCAGGTCCTGGTAGAAATCCCAGTGCGACTGGAAGTGCCGCTCGGGATTCATCGCAACGAACCCCATGTGCTGCAGGAAGCCCGGATAGACCTTGCGCCCCTTGCCCGGATAGTTCACCGGAACCTGGTGGATCACGTTGTTCTCGAACCACCACAGCGGCTTCTCGGTGGCCAGGTTGTTGACCGCGGTTGGCGACTTGCGCCCGTCCACCGGGCCACCCATCAGCACCATCGACAGCGGTGTGGTTTCCCCGCCTGCGGCCATCAGCGAGATCGCCGCCAGCACCGGCACCACCGGCTGGCACACGGCCATCACATGCAGGTTTTCGGCACCGATGGTGCGGATGAACTCCTGCACATAGGCAACGTAATCATCCAGCGTGAACCCGCCCGCCTCCCTGGGCACCATGCGCGCATCGACCCAGTCGGTGATGTACACCTTGTGGTCGGGCAGCAGGGTGCGCACGGTATCGCGCAGCAGGGTGGAGTGATGGCCGGACAGCGGCGCCACCACCAGCACGGTGGGCTGGTCCTTCATGCCCAGGATGCTCTCGGCGTCGTCGGTGTAGCGCTTGAAGCGCAGCAGCCTGCAGAACGGCTTTTCAACGACGACCTTCTCGACCACCGGCACGTCGTGGCCGTCCTTGATCACCTGGTGGATGGCGAATTCGGGCTTCTCGTAGTCCTTGCCGATCCGGTAGAACAGCTCGTTCGCCGCCGCCAGCTCGTCGGACCCGGGGAGCGATGACAGCCAACTGCTGGAGGTGGAAAAGGCCTTGGCGTTGGCTTCGGCCCAATAGGTGAGCGGAGCCGTCATGGCGCGGCCGAGTTCGTGGAACTGATACAGGAACATGCGCTGGGGAAACCCCTCTGCGGAGAAATGCTGCGGTGCAGAATATACGATCGACGTCAGCGCGGCATGAACTGGGGGAAGGGCGCCGCTGCGGGGTTCAGGCCGGCAGTTCCAGCGCCGTGGCGCCTTCCGCCAGCGCAGGTGAGAGCCAGCAATGCGAGCCCAGCTGCTTCAGGCCCGCGGCGTGCAAGCGGTTCCGGTAGAAGCTGGCGGGACGGCGCAGGAAGCCGTCATCGTCGCCGATGGTCAGGTCCTGGCGGGTGAAGGTTTCCAGGAACGCCACCCCGCCGCACAGGTCGGCCAAGCCCGCCAGGCCGCGATCGATTTCGCGTGCGGGCAGGTAGTGCAGCACATCGGCGCAGATCAGCAGATCCACGGGAGGGCAGGGGCGCAGGTGTTCGAAATCGGCAAACCGGGCCCAGTGCAGGCTGCGCCGGGCGCCATAGCGCTCGATCGCGTACTCGCTGCTGTCAAAGCCCAGGTAGTCCAGCTTCGGCCGCAGCTTGAGCAGCGGCGCGCGCCAGGCGCCTTCGCCGCAACCGATGTCGAGCACGGTGCGGATCGGCCGCTCCAGGTGGTATTCGGCGGTGGCCACGGCCAGCGCCACCTTGCGCGCCAGCCGCTGCGGTCCACCCAGTCCGGCGCCGCGATACCAGCGGTCGAAATATTCGCGGTCGTAATGCTTTTCCATCGATCAGATCCCGGAATTGACTGCCTATTGTAGGAGCGGGGGGGGGGGGGGGGGGGGGGGGGGGGGGGGGGGGGGGGGGGGGGGGGGGGGGGGGGGGGGGGGGGGGGGGGGGGGGGGG
>NZ_JBSVRF010000012.1:0-9656 GCF_054052025.1 Luteimonas sp. A478
GGCGCCCGCACCAGGCGCTGGGCATGAAGACACCCGCTGAGGCGTATGCTTTAGCGGCCTGATCTGAGCAGAAACCGCTGGGTCATTACATCCCCGCTGCGGGGCGGCTTAACTCAAGTGTTAGGGCTCACAGTCAGTGCACACGAGCACTCCGAGAAAGATCACAAAGCACATCAGGCAACTGATCGCCAAGGTCGCTCCTGGGCACGAGGCCACCTACCTGCCTGTTAGGCCGTGCGACGGCGCAAGATTCAACGAGTGCTTTCCAAACGTAGAGGAAAAGATCTCTCATGCCGGCGGCAGTATGTTGTGCGGCTGGCAAATTTGGGAGTGGCCTCACGTCTTGGTTGAGGCTGAGTTTCATGCCGTGTGGCTGTCTCCGGAAGGGGCTCTGGTTGAAGTTACTCCTAAGCAACATGGCGAGGAGTGCATTCTTTTCGTCCCGGATCCTTCTCTTAACTACGAAGGCCTTGCCAAAGACAACGTACGTCTTGCAGTGCGGGACGATCTGCTGGTTCGTCACTTCATCCGAGTATCAGAAGAGATCGTCAAGGTGATGAATTGTGGAGAGCGAGCTGGACAGTACGGCTACGTCAGCATTCCCGCCGATCAAATTATGCCGTTGAAAGGTGCGCAGGCGTTCCTTCAGCAATCCATATCCATCGGTCTGCGCGATCACAGTCCATGCTTGTGCGGTAGCGGAGCAAAGTACAAGCAGTGTCACGGTCGGGGCTTCTCGGTGTGAGCCCTAACAATTCATTCAAGCCGACACCGCTTCGCGGCACGGCTTAACTCAAGCGTTAGGGCTCACAACGGATGACATTGCAACGTCGAATTCTTCTTTCAGGCTGTGCTAGCTCCATCCTCTACGTCGGGCTACTGCTCTTGATTCTCGCATCAGGGAAGGTAAAGACATTCAATCAAGCGGCCCCTGCGGCACTGTTAGGAATAGCTATTGCATTTGCAATTGGCTCTCTGGCATTTGGTCTAATTCCGCACTTTCTTAGCAACCTTATGGAGAGATTTGTGGCAAGCACATCCAGCACCTTCGACCTCTTAAACAAGGCGTCGCTTGCTATTGCCCTTGTATCAATATTGATTGGCGTCACCGCATCACTACTGCTTATCTTTGGCGTATCGCAAGCAACAAGGCCTTTGCTAGTCGCAATTACTCTGCTCGCCGGTTCAGCCGCAACAATGTGCTCACTCAAGTTTTTCTTTACTAACCGTAACAGCGAGTGAGCCCTAACAATTCATTCAAGCCGACGCTGCTTCGCAACTCGGCTTAACTCAGGCGTTAGGCGCTTGAACCAAATTTTTCGCAACTCTGGGGCAACCAATGGACTTCTTGCAGCAGAACTGGGCGTGGATGTCGAGCAATCCGTGGGGTTCTCTAGGACTAGCACTTCTCTGTTTTGGTCTAGGCTGGGGAGCTGCAAGACTGCTCTATCACGAGCGCTTGGAGGTTCTCAAAGAGAAAGGACACGCTCATGCCGGGCCCGTACCGTCTACAACCTTTAGCTACCCTCAACATGGCCGCCACGGAAAGAACATTTTGTCCAATTCGGTCAATGACGTAGCTTTAGATGAGCACGTATCACTTCGCGCCGAGATACCAGCTAGTTCAAGAATGTACGTTGAGATCCGTGGGCCTAAGCCTGAGGACCTAGGTGACACAGAAGTCTCCTGGTTTTTCTCGCTCGGTCAAACCATTAACTGGACTTCGAGCAAGTATGACGTCGCTGGTGGCGGCAAGCAGTCTTTCTCAGCCGAGAGCGGTATTGCCGACATGCAACTCCGCTTTGCCCGCCCCGGCGATGTGCAAATAGTGGCATATGAAGGAGCCTCTCAGACTCCTGCTTGGAGTAAGACTTTGCATGTTCACACTTCCGCGCAATCAAGCGCCTAACAATTCGTTCAAACCGAACCTGCTTCGCTACAGCAACAACATGGCATAAAGAGCTTGCCATGTTGTTGCCTCCACTACGCACTTCGGCTTAATTCAGGTGTTGGACGTGCAGGAGAGGAGATATGCGCACTCATAGTGGAAAAATCTTCTACTTTTTGTCTACAGCAATGTTGGCCATGCATTTTTCTGGCTGTACTGACAATCCAAAGAGTAGCCAAGAAATCGCACCTGTAAAAGAATCTTTATCTGAACCTGCGGCATTGCCTGCGGACTCAGACCTAGGCGACCCCGCCTTTGCATTAGTAAATAAATTGAATATGGGGTCCAATCTAGAGATGATGGCATACCAGGTTGCTAAGTCTACTCATACCTATGGCTTGGTCGCACAAAAGCATGGTGCAGATCGCGCAGAGTCAATCGTAAAAATGGAGATCAAGGAGGCACTTCCGCAGTATCAAAAAAGATGGGACAAGAATCTTGCGAGCGCCTATTCCAAGCACCTATCCGCCGATGAGCTTCATTCACTGGTAACTCAAGGGGCGAGCTCGCCATATGCAAGTAAATTCATGTCAGTTAGGGGTGCTGTTGCTGCCGACATGAAAAATCAGTCTACTGCATTGCTCAATGAGCTGGTTATAACAGCACTTTCGAAATCAGTCAGTGATAGCTAACTTCACGTCTAAAAATTCATTCAAGCCGAACCCGCTTCGCGGGCAGGTCGGCTTAATTCAGGTATTAGATCTTGGAGAACTCACATGTCACCTTTCAAAGCGCTGGCCCTCACTGCTCTCCTTTCGCTATCACCCAGCCTGCAACCCGCATCAGCTGCCAATAACGACCCTGAAGACGTGGCGGCAATTGGTGAGATTGTGGAAGCGTTCCGCACATCGATCATCAAGAAGGACAAGGCCGCTTTCGTTGGCCTCTTTTATTCTGACAAACCCGAACATATGACCTGGCAGATGGTCGACGACGATATCCGGGTGGCTCGGATCAGGGAATTTGCCCCCGAAGCACGCAAAGCGCTTTGGTGGCCGGAAAACAATCACTTGGCCTTCATCGATCGCATCACCGAAGCTGGTTCCGAACCGGGCGAGGAAATATTCCGCGACGTAGCTATAGACACGGATGGCGAGATCGCTTCTGTGAACTTTGACTACTCCTTTGTGCGCAATGGAGAAGAGACCCAATGGGGCCGCGAGATGTGGCACCTGGTCCGGACTGAGGACGGCTGGAAAATCATCTCGGTGATTTTTTCGCAAAGGGATCCTTTGCCCACGGAGTGACAGGTGGCTAACAGGTGATGAGGCGCGACGGGATCGTCAAGGCCCCACTTGCCATTGAACCGGATGGGCGTCGGGCGCCTCGGTCCCCTGCTGACCGTGAGCGATGTGATCATGCTGGCGAGCATGCTGCTTTCCGGATTGGCGGTGTGGTTCATTCTTCGCGCTTTCACGAGGTCTCGCTGATGTCACCTACCCAGCATCTTTTCGCAGCCTGCGTGGCGATGGTGGCTCTCACCTTCGTCGTCGGCCTGCACATGTTCCGCATCCGCGTCGGCGAGATGATGGCCCGGCGGATCCATCCGCAATCGGTCGCGCTCTCCGGACAGCGCGCGCAGCGCCTCGAGGATTCGCGCGCGTCGGACAACTTCAACCACCTGTTCGAGGTGCCGGTGCTGTTCTACCTGCTGTGCGCGGTGGCCATCGGCACCGGCCATGTGCCGGCCTGGCTGCCGGCGCTGGCGTGGCTGTTCGTGCTGTCGCGGGTGGTGCACAGCGCGATCCAGTGCACCTACAACAGGGTGATGCACCGGTTTGCGGTGTTCCTGGGCAGCTTCCTGCTGCTGCTGGTGATGTGGGCGATGTATGCGGGGTCGTTCCTGGCCGCATAGCCCCCCCTACCTGCGGCCCTCGGCACTGGCCGCGCGCGCTGCGCGGAACTCGCTGTCCTCATCCCACTCCGGCCAGGCTTCCGCGTCGGCCACGTCCTGCACCAGCCGCAGCACCACTTCCGTGTCCTCGGTGGGGCCGCGCATGTCCCACCAGTCGCCGAACTCGTCGCTGGGCTGGTGGTAGTGCCTGTCGAAGTACTCGGCGCGTGCGGCCATGCCACCCTCCACGCCGCCCTCGACCTGGTCCATGCCCGGGCCGACGGTGATGGCAGGCACGCCGGCCTGGGCGAAGGCGAAATGGTCGGCGCGGTAGAAGAAGCCGGCCTCCAGGTTCGGATCGGCCGAGTACCTGCGGCCGAGCGCCTGCGCGGCTGCGGCCAGGTTGCGCTCCAGCGACACCTTGCCCAGCCCCCAGCTTGAGATGTCATGGGTGGGGCCATCGGGGCTCCACATTTCCATGTTGATGTCCGCCGCGGTGGTGGCCAGCGGACGCAGCGGGTTGGCGGCGTACCAGGTGGCACCGAGCAGGCCGCTCTCTTCCGCGGTGAGGGCGATGAACAGCACGCTGCGCGAGGGGCGCGGGCCTTCCGCCATGACCCGTGCGATCTCGATCATGGAGGCGATGGCGGTGGCGTTGTCGACCGCGCCGTTGATGATCGCGTCACCGGTGTCGTCCGGCTCGCCGATGCCGAAGCTGTCCCAGTGGCCGGAAACGATCACTGTCTCGTCGGGGCGCCCTGCACCCGGCAGCAGGCCCAGTACGTTGCGAGTGGTGATGCGGCTGCGCTCGACGTTGAACGCGGCGGAGAAGGTGGCATCGCCCAGCGGGTGCGCGCGGAAGCCGTGCTGCTGCGCGGCGCGCTTGGCCTGGCCGAAGTCCAGGCCGGCATCGGCAAACAGGCGCTCGGCGGTGGCGCGCTGGATCCAGCCGCGCACGCGCAGGTGATGGTCGGCGGCGTCCTCGCGCACGATGTCGAACTGCGGCGCCGCCCGCCCGCTGCGCACGGTGGCCCAAGGGTACGCGGCCGGTTCGGTCTCATGCACGATCAGCACGCCGGCGGCGCCGCGGCTGGCGGCCTCCAGGTATTTGTAGACCCAGCGCCCGTACCAGGTCATGGCGCGGCCGCCAAAGCGGCCGGGTTCGGTCTCGAAATCCGGATCGTTGACCACCACCACCACCACCTTGCCTGCAACATCAAGCCCGGCGTAATCGTCCCAGTCCAGCTCCGGTGCGGTGATGCCATAGCCGGCGAACACCACCGGCAGGCCGCTCAGATCGACGTTGCCGTCCGGATGCAGGGTTTCCAGGGCGATGTCCTCGCCATTGGCCAGTTCCCACGCCGTGCCATTGAGCGAGAACGAGGCGGCCACCGGTCCTGTGATTTCGGTGCGCTCGAGGGTGACGGCCTGGGTCCATCCGTCGTCCTCGCCGGCGGGTTCAAGCCCGGCGGCGGCAAACTGCTCTGCGATGTAGGCCACGGTGCGCTCTTCGCCCGGTGTGGCGGGCGCCCGGCCCTCGAACTCATCCGAGGCCAGCATGCCCAGGTGCCGCGCGAGGTTGAAGCCGCTGATCCCGGCCGGCTCTGCATGAACGGGGCTCGGCGCCGCAACGTCGCCTTCTGCCGGGGTCGGGGCCTGCCCATCGCAGGCTGCCAGAAACAACGCCGCAATGGCCGTCGTCTTCAGACTTTTCATGCCGTTCCCCGGCTCATGGAAAGCCCTCATTGTAGGAGCATCTTGACCCGCTCCTAATGTGCGCCGTGCCACGCTCCTCGTCCCGTCCGGAGCAGACCCATGCCACGCGGCGACAAGTCATCCTATACCGACAAGCAGAAGCGCCAGGCCGCCAAGATCGAAAAGCAGCAGAAGGCCGACGGCAAGTCTGAAGAGACGGCCGAGCGCATCGCCTGGGCCACCGTCAACAAGCAGGACGGCGGCGGCAAGAAGTCCGGCTCCGGTCGCAAGCACTGATTGCTCAAGCATCATCGAGGAAGCCAACCATGACGGAAATGATCACCTGCCTGTGGTTCGACCAGGGCAAGGCGCGCGAGGCCGCGGAGTTTTACGCGGCCACCTTTCCCGACAGCCGCGTAGGCAAGACCATGCACGCGGCAACCGACTATCCCTCCGGTGCGAAGGGCGATGAGCTGACCGTGGAGTTCACCGTGCTGGGGCAGAAGTTCGTCGGACTCAACGGCGGTCCGGAATTCCAGCCCAACGAAGCGGTCAGCTTCCAGGTCATTACCGCGGACCAGGAAGAGACCGATCGCTACTGGAATGCAATCGTCGGCAACGGCGGCAGCGAGAGCGAGTGCTCGTGGTGCAAGGACCGCTGGGGATTTTCCTGGCAGATCGCGCCACGCGTGTTGCTGGAAGGCATGTCCGACCCGGACCCGGCCACCGCCGAGCGGGTGATGCAGGCGATGATGACCATGCGCAGGATTGATGTGGCCGCGATCGAGGCGGCGCGCCGCGGCGACGGAGCCGCCTGACTATGGAAAGGCTGACGCCTTTCATGCATTTGCAGCAGCCTGATTCGACGACCCCACAGGCACATCGGGGAGCTGCATCCTCAGAACGGAGTTGCGCAAAGGCCAAGCCGAACGCTCTGGCTGGCTGCAGCTGTGGCTGAAGGACCCGCCGCTGATGGAATACGAGCAGGGGCGAGGGGCGCCGTCCTGATCCGCGGGCAGCGTCAAGGAAAAGCCTGTCGTCGAGTTGTATTGGCTGCCGGGCGCTGCTAGGTTCGGCTTGGGAAGTCGCATAACTGGGGAGTTAGGCGGCAGATCGGAAGCAATAACGGGCAGGGGGAGGGTTTTATGCGTCAATTTTGCATGGAGTTCCGCGTTACGCCGCGGGATTACACCCCGATTTCGCCCCCGAATTATTGTTAGGCGCCTAAAGAACGGAGATCCAACCGATGGACCTTTCTTCAATCCCGGTCGGAGTGGTTATCCTTCTCGGCATAGCGCTTGCGGTGGCTACCTTCTGTCACTTGTATTTGCGTAAGTTCTGGCGTGCGTCGTTGCTGAGCGCTGCGGCAACTCCGGCTCTGTTCTTTCTTGCATCTACTGCTCAGGAGGGAGGCGTGCCTGAGCCGCTATCCGCAGAGGCATTCGCACTATTTGCCGGATTTTCCCTATTAATTTCCCTTATCGTGGGCGTCGTTGTGGTTCTCGCGCGCCGCATACGTCCGGTCGGCGCCTAACAATGCGTTCAAGCCGAAATTGCATCGCTACGCCAGCCACATGGCAGAAAGAGCTTGCCATGTGCCCGGCTACGCGCTGCAATTCGGCTTAACTTAGGTGTTAGGGCCCATGGACACATTCCAGCTCGTTGCATCATTAGCTGAGTCGCTCGCATGGCCGATTACGGCACTGGTGTTGTTTGTGCTTCTCCGCAAGCCGCTGATACAGATTCTGCTGACCACAACTAAGCTCAAGTACAAAGACATCGAGTTGGACTTTGGCAGAGAGCTTCGCCAGATCGAACAACAGGCAATGAAAATAGAGTTGCTGCCTATTCCTCAACCTCCTGCTCGTGCGACAGGAGGTCCGAAGTTGCCTGGCGAACTGCTAGAAGAGGCGGAGATGCTGGCAAATGAGTTCCCGGAACCGGCCGTGACTGTGGCTTGGTCTGCCGTAGAGGACAACTTGGCCCGAGCAGCGGAGCGCCTCACGGGTTCGCGGAACTTTCGCACCTCAGCGCCCTCGCAAGCTCTTAAGCTCCTCAAAGAGCGAGAAGCAATTGATGGGTCTACAGCTTCGGTACTTAGGCGCATGCAGAAGCTGCGGAATGAGGCAGTACATGAGCGTTGGAACGCTTTCGGTGGCGTATCTTCAGTCGAGGCTAGGGAATACATTGCTCTGGCGCGCGGTATAAATGACAAACTTGAGCACATCGGGCTTGGGCCCTAACAATTCGTTTAAGCCGAAACCCCTTCGTCACACCAAAAGCATGGCAGGAAAGCTTGCCATGCCTTTGGCTCCACTACGCGGTTCGACTTAACTCAGGCGTTAGGCCGCAGGGTTACGTCGACCGCCTCAGAATAATCACAATCGCGGTAAGAGCTGCCGCCGTGATTGGTTCCTCAGATACAATCGAATCATGCCATATTGCAAAACATGCCTGAATTGAATTCTCCAACGCCATTATGCTCAAGGCCACGATCAACCCCCTTTTCAGTTGCTTGTCGCTCATTGGTATCTCCAAGTTTTGTGGAGAAATCAAGGTACACGGGCGGCAGGGCCACAGGGCATTGCAACCGGCTCTCTTTTCTGCTTGGTTGCAGGAATTTTTTCTGGATAGGATCACCAGCCAAGATTCAGCCCCGGCAGCTCCGGGTGAGCCGTGGCTTGGCGCTCGGGCGCGCCTTGCCAGTCCAAGCTGTCCGCCAAGACTTGTTGTACTGTTCGGCTCAGGAGTTGGGTTGCCGAAAATCCGGCGCGGGTGCCGGACAGCAGCGGCCTAACAAGTCGTTCAAGCCGACACCGCTTCGGGGCGGCTTAACTCAAGTGTTAGGCCTTATGAAGAATGCTCCACCCGGATACGAGTGTCCGTTCTGCGGTATTGCTGAGACACTTCCATCGCCTGATCCAGAGTCAGCCGTTGTCTTAGTGGATGCCAACGTGTTCGCTTTGGTTCCGACTCACCACTACGCTGGAATAAAAGGCAACTGCTTGGTGGTACCTCGGAGCCACTATGAGAACGTATTGGACATACCGGACAACCTTGGCAGCGACTTCTTTCGTGCCACGCGTCGCCTAGCGCACGCTATGCGGAATGCCTTCGGTTGTGAAGGAATATCCACTCGGCAACACAACGGGCCAGCCGGAGATCAAGATGTGTGGCACTACCATCTTCATGTATTTCCTCGCTACTCAAATGACGGGCTGCATGCGGGGCAGAAAGTGCCCTACACCACCGCGGAACGAGTTGAGTTGGCAGCCAGTCTCCGGGCCGCTTTGCGGTAGCGTGCGCTTTGCTTGTGGGTCGGGCTGCCAGGATGCACCATGCAGGCCTAACAATTCATTCAAGCCGACACCGCTTCGCGGCGCGGCTTAATTCAGGCGTTATGCGTCATATGCGCGACCTCGGCACTCACATCGTTAACTGGCCACGTCGCGCTTGCGTGTCTATCGCGCGCGCTCGGTTGCCTATCTTCACGGTGACCGTAGTGATACTTGCGGTCGCTACGTCGCTGTACTACTGGGAGACGGAGCGTAGCGTTAGGCTGTCCGGTCTCCTGTTGCAGCTGCTCGGTATCGCCGCAGCAGCCACTGGCATTCGCGACACTCGTAGAATGTTCGGTAAGCCAAGCTTCTTAGAGCACATGCGTGCGTGGCTCAAGACAATACTTAGGCTTAAGCCGAGTATCGTCTCAATGTCGGCGTCGGGCACTATTTCAATGTCAGGTTCCGCAAAAGCTTACGTATGGCGCGGCGCGGGGGCTGACCCGACGCTTGAGTCTCGCCTTTCTGCAGCCGAGGCCAACCTGGAAGAACTATACAAGCGCGCAAATGCCGCCGAGTCTGCTTTTGACACGCACGTACGAGACGCAGAGCGTCAGCTTCGCGAGGAGTCACACTCTAGGGCCGAGGCCGATCGTCAACTGCATCTCAAGATCGACGCAGCATCCACTGACGGCCTGCACCTGGCTGCCGTCGGTGTCGTATGGCTAGCCTGTGGGGTGATCATGAGCACCGCACCGAGTGAGCTTCTGGAGCTCGTCAGGTGACGCATAACAGTTCTTTCAAGCCGACGCGGAACCTCATCCGCTTTAGTTGACACCCTCACCTAACGAGAGGTGTCACATGGCCAAGCCCGGCCTTCGGAAGATTTATCGCTATAGCG
>NZ_JBSVRF010000013.1:0-5116 GCF_054052025.1 Luteimonas sp. A478
GCGACGTGTCGTCGAGTCCAAGGCTACTTGAGGTTATATGGTCAAGCCACACGGATCATTAGTACTGGTTAGCTAAATACATTGCTGTACTTACACACCCAGCCTATCAACCACCTGGTCTTGATGGTTCCTTCAGGGGAGTCAAGCTCCCGGGAGATCTCATCTTGAGGCACGCTTCCCGCTTAGATGCTTTCAGCGGTTATCGCTTCCGAACGTAGCTACCCGGCAATGCCACTGGCGTGACAACCGGAACACCAGAGGTTCGTCCACTCCGGTCCTCTCGTACTAGGAGCAGCCCCTCTCAAATCTCCAACGCCCATGGCAGATAGGGACCGAACTGTCTCACGACGTTCTGAACCCAGCTCGCGTACCACTTTAAATGGCGAACAGCCATACCCTTGGGACCGACTACAGCCCCAGGATGTGATGAGCCGACATCGAGGTGCCAAACACCGCCGTCGATATGAACTCTTGGGCGGTATCAGCCTGTTATCCCCGGAGTACCTTTTATCCGTTGAGCGATGGCCCTTCCATACAGAACCACCGGATCACTAAGACCTACTTTCGTACCTGCTTGATCCGTCGATCTCGCAGTCAAGCACGCTTATGCCTTTGCACACAGTGCGCGATGTCCGACCGCGCTGAGCGTACCTTCGTGCTCCTCCGTTACTCTTTAGGAGGAGACCGCCCCAGTCAAACTACCCACCATACACGGTCCCCGACCCGGATTACGGGCCCAGGTTAGAACGTCAAGCACGACAGGGTGGTATTTCAAGGTTGGCTCCACTGCAGCTAGCGCCACAGTTTCACAGCCTCCCACCTATCCTACACAGACGAACTCAACGTTCAGTGTAAAGCTATAGTAAAGGTTCACGGGGTCTTTCCGTCTTGCCACGGGAACGCTGCATCTTCACAGCGATTTCAATTTCACTGAGTCTCGGGTGGAGACAGCGCCGCCATCGTTACGCCATTCGTGCAGGTCGGAACTTACCCGACAAGGAATTTCGCTACCTTAGGACCGTTATAGTTACGGCCGCCGTTTACCGGGGCTTCGATCAAGAGCTTCGCCTTGCGGCTGACCCCATCAATTAACCTTCCGGCACCGGGCAGGCGTCAGACCCTATACGTCCACTTACGTGTTTGCAGAGTCCTGTGTTTTTGATAAACAGTCGCAGCGGCCTGGTCACTGCGGCCCCCGACAGCTATAGCTCGCATGAGCCACCATCAAGGGCGCACCTTCTCCCGAAGTTACGGTGCTATGTTGCCTAGTTCCTTCACCCGAGTTCTCTCAAGCGCCTGAGAATTCTCATCCTGTCTACCTGTGTCGGTTTACGGTACGGTCTGCGTAAGCTGAAGCTTAGAGGATTTTCCTGGAAGCGTGGGATCAGTGACTTCGCTCTAATGAGCTCGTC
The DNA here is from genome assembly GCF_054052025.1 of Luteimonas sp. A478. Classification (NCBI taxonomy): domain Bacteria; kingdom Pseudomonadati; phylum Pseudomonadota; class Gammaproteobacteria; order Lysobacterales; family Lysobacteraceae; genus Luteimonas; species Luteimonas yangxiaopingae. The sequence goes on from NZ_JBSVRF010000013.1 coordinate 1,413, forward strand.
TCGGTGCTCGGTCTTAAAGGGACCCGGATTTGCCTAAGTCCCAAACCTACTGCCTTTCCCCGGGACAACCAACGCCCGGTACACCTNGAATGAGCTCGTCTCGGTGCTCGGTCTTAAAGGGACCCGGATTTGCCTAAGTCCCAAACCTACTGCCTTTCCCCGGGACAACCAACGCCCGGTACACCTACCCTTCTCCGTCCCCCCATCGCACTTACGCGAGGTGCTGGAATATTAACCAGCTTCCCATCGACTACGCATTTCTGCCTCGCCTTAGGGGCCGACTCACCCTGCGCCGATTAACGTTGCGCAAGGAAACCTTAGACTTTCGGCGTGCGGGTTTTTCACCCGCATTATCGTTACTCATGTCAGCATTCGCACTTCCGATACCTCCAGCAGACCTCTCGATCCACCTTCAGCGGCTTACGGAACGCTCCTCTACCGCGCACATTGCTGTGCACTCCAAGCTTCGGTTCAGTACTTAGCCCCGTTAAATCTTCCGCGCAGACCGACTCGACCAGTGAGCTATTACGCTTTCTTTAAAGGGTGGCTGCTTCTAAGCCAACCTCCTGGCTGTCTATGCCTTTCCACATCGTTTCCCACTTAGCACTGAATTGGGGACCTTAGCTGTGGATCTGGGTTGTTTCCCTTTCCACGACGGACGTTAGCACCCGCCGTGTGTCTCCCATGCATTCCTTCCCGGTATTCGGAGTTTGCCATGGTTTGGTAAGTCGCGATGACCCCCTAGCCATAACAGTGCTCTACCCCCGAGAGGATTCACATGAGGCGCTACCTAAATAGCTTTCGAGGAGAACCAGCTATCTCCGGGTTCGATTAGCTTTTCACTCCTAATCACACCTCATCCCCTACTTTTGCAACAGTAGTGGGTTCGGGCCTCCAGTTGATGTTACTCAACCTTCACCCTGGGCATGACTAGATCACCCGGTTTCGGGTCTACTGCCCGCGACTATGCGCCCTTATCAGACTCGGTTTCCCTTCGCCTCCCCTAAACGGTTAAGCTTGCCACGAACAGTAAGTCGCTGACCCATAATACAAAAGGTACGCAGTCACCCCGAAGGGCTCCTACTGCTTGTACGCACACGGTTTCAGGGTCTATTTCACTCCCCTCACCGGGGTTCTTTTCGCCTTTCCCTCACGGTACTGGTTCACTATCGGTCGGTCAGGAGTATTTAGCCTTGGAGGATGGTCCCCCCATGTTCAGACAGGGTTTCACGTGCCCCGCCCTACTCACATTCATCGATATGGCCCTTTCGCATACAGGGCTGTCACCTTCTATGGCCAACCTTTCCAGGTTGTTTTGCTAAAACCAAATCGACTTTTGGGCTGTTCCCCGTTCGCTCGTCGCTACTCAGGGAATCTCTGTTGATTTCTTTTCCTCCGGGTACTTAGATATTTCAGTTCCCCGGGTTCGCCTTGCATGGCTATGTATTCACCATGCAATACTCCTTGCGGAGTGGGTTTCCCCATTCGGACATTGCCGGATCAAAGCTTGTTGCCAGCTCCCCGACACTTTTCGCAGGCTGCCACGTCCTTCATCGCCTCTGACCGCCAAGGCATCCACCGTGTGCGCTTATTCGCTTGACCATATAACCCCAAGTCGCCTCGGAGTTAACTTGTGCCGGTGGTTACAAGCCACCGACGCGAATATGCAACGACTCAAATTAGGAATCTCTAGGATTCCCGCCTTAGCCTCAAACGACACGTCTGGACAAGTTCGTCTCAAACGCTCGCTACATCCCATTTTCAAAGATCACGCGCCGGCCTCAACGCCGCCGCGATCAAATTCTTTTAGTGTGCGCAAAATCATCCAGTATTCCGATGGTGGGTCTGGGAGGACTCGAACCACCGACCTCACCCTTATCAGGGGTGCGCTCTAACCACCTGAGCTACAGACCCGAAAAACTTCGGACTCACGGGTAAAGCGTGGTGGAGCCAGTCGGGATCGAACCGACGACCCCCTGCTTGCAAAGCAGGTGCTCTCCCAGCTGAGCTATGGCCCCATAGGGGACGCTCCCACGGCTCCGCTCGCGCGGCTTACCGGAAACTACTGGATGCAGGTCACTTGTGCGGACGCCTGGACAGGCAGAATGCCGTCCGGTCTCTAAAGGAGGTGATCCAGCCGCACCTTCCGATACGGCTACCTTGTTACGACTTCACCCTAGTCATGAATCACACCGTGGTAACCGTCCTCCCGAAGGTTAGACTAGCTACTTCTGGTGCAACCCACTCCCATGGTGTGACGGGCGGTGTGTACAAGGCCCGGGAACGTATTCACCGCAGCAATTCTGATCTGCGATTACTAGCGATTCCGACTTCACGGAGTCGAGTTGCAGACTCCGATCCGGACTGGGAGAAGGTTTCTGGGATTGGCTAGCTCTCGCGAGTTTGCAGCCCTCTGTCCTTCCCATTGTAGTACGTGTGTAGCCCTGGCCGTAAGGGCCATGATGACTTGACGTCATCCCCACCTTCCTCCGGTTTGTCACCGGCGGTCTCCTTAAAGTTCCCACCATTACGTGCTGGCAACTAAGGACAAGGGTTGCGCTCGTTGCGGGACTTAACCCAACATCTCACGACACGAGCTGACGACAGCCATGCAGCACCTGTGTTCGCGTTCCCGAAGGCACCAATCCATCTCTGGAAAGTTCGCGACATGTCAAGGCCAGGTAAGGTTCTTCGCGTTGCATCGAATTAAACCACATACTCCACCGCTTGTGCGGGCCCCCGTCAATTCCTTTGAGTTTCAGTCTTGCGACCGTACTCCCCAGGCGGCGAACTTAACGCGTTAGCTTCGATACTGAGTTCCTAATTGAACCCAACATCCAGTTCGCATCGTTTAGGGCGTGGACTACCAGGGTATCTAATCCTGTTTGCTCCCCACGCTTTCGTGCCTCAGTGTCAGTGCTGGTCCAGGTAGTCGCCTTCGCCACGGATGTTCCTCCCGATATCTACGCATTTCACTGCTACACCGGGAATTCCACTACCCTCTACCGCACTCCAGCCCGCCAGTATCCAATGCAATTCCCAGGTTGAGCCCAGGGCTTTCACATCAGACTTAACGAACCACCTACGCACCCTTTACGCCCAGTAATTCCGAGTAACGCTTGCACCCTTCGTATTACCGCGGCTGCTGGCACGAAGTTAGCCGGTGCTTATTCTTTGGGTACCGTCATTCCATCCGGGTATTAGCCGGACGTCTTTCTTTCCCAACAAAAGGGCTTTACAACCCGAAGGCCTTCTTCACCCACGCGGCATGGCTGGATCAGGCTTTCGCCCATTGTCCAATATTCCCCACTGCTGCCTCCCGTAGGAGTCTGGGCCGTGTCTCAGTCCCAGTGTGGCTGATCATCCTCTCAGACCAGCTACGGATCGTCGCCTTGGTGGGCCTTTACCCCACCAACTAGCTAATCCGACATCGGCTCATCTATCTGCGCGAAGCCCGAAGGTCCTCCGCTTTCACCCGTAGGTCGTATGCGGTATTAGTCCCGGTTTCCCGAGGTTATCCCCCACAAATAGGCAGATTCCGATGTATTCCTCACCCGTCCGCCACTCGCCACCCAAGGAGCAAGCTCCTCTGTGCTGCCGTTCGACTTGCATGTGTTAGGCCTGCCGCCAGCGTTCACTCTGAGCCAGGATCAAACTCTTCACTTAAGTCTTGCAGGGCCGAAGCCCTTAAGTCTTGAGTGCAG
>NZ_JBSVRF010000014.1:0-2931 GCF_054052025.1 Luteimonas sp. A478
TCGCCAGTGCAGTTTGAGGCGGCCGCGTGATACAACGTCAGTGTCAACAAAAACGGATGAAGTCCCAGCCGCTTCGCGGCTCGGCTTAACTTAGGTGTTAGGCCTCAAAAACATATGAGCGCGTACTTGTGGGTAGGACTCGGCGGCTTCCTCGGTTCGGTGGCCCGTTACGCTCTGGCCGTCGCACTGGGTGCTGCCCCGACGGATCGGTTTCCGTGGGCCACCTTCGCTGTCAATTGTTTGGGCTGTCTGCTGATCGGCGTGCTCGTAGGCGCTTCTGCCAAGGCATCCGTCTCGGAGCCGGTTCGCCTGTTCTTGGTCACCGGTTTTCTGGGTGGCTTCACAACCTTTTCGGCGTTCGGGCTGGAGTCGCTCATCCTCTTGCGGCGCGGGGAAACGAGCCTTGCCCTGCTGTACATTCTTGGTAGCGTCCTCGTGGGCATTACTGCGGTCTGGCTAGGGCTTCGTTTCGCCGGTGGAGCAGAGGCCTAACAATGCGTTCAAGCCGAAGCCGCTTCGTTCCGCAAAGCACATGGCAGATACAGCTTGCCATGTGCTTCGCTCCACTACGCGTCTCGGCTTAACTTAGGCGTTAGGGCGCAGCCATGCATTTGTACCGGCTTGTGAGAACAGCTCAACCCGAGGCCAGCTTTCTTGCGGCAGCGTCTTCTGTCGCGCTGCTTGTAAAGATCTTCTTCCTCAACCGTATGCCCGGAGCATTCCCCGGTGCACAGGAAGCGGGAGTGCTCGTCGAAGCCATTCTCTGCTCGGTTGTCGCAAGCTATGTGTTCTATTTGCTCGTCGTGCACTTGAAAGATCGAAAAGAAAAAGCAATTCTCTACCCATTCATTAGCAAGCACGCATCCCGGATTGTCGGTGAGTGCGCGGGGCAGTTGGTTGAAATATCTAAAAGATCTAATGTGCCAGTCGCGCTGGATAACCTGCCCAACTTGAACGACGCACTCTCAAAGATCCCACCGTACTCCGATGCACCTCTGATCATCAATCGAACGCTCCAGTACGCAAACTGGTTTCAGTACTTTGATTTTCACAATGGCCGAACCAAGGAAAGCATTCGGCGGCTCCTTAATCAGCTTCCATACTTGGAAGCTGAGCTAGTGAGCCTGATAAGTGCAATTGACGACTGCGCGCACTTCTGGGTTGTGACAACGAGCTTGAACCACCCCTCAAGCAATCCCAACCTCGAAGTCTGGGCAGATCCCTTCTTAAATTATTGCCAGCTTTGTCACGAGTTGGAGACGTATCTCAATAAGTGGGTTAGCGAGAATGCGCCCTAACAAATCATTCAAGCCGATGCCGCTTCGCGGCACGGCTTAATTCTGGTGTTAGGCCGCTGTGGACCCTTCAAGAATGCTGACAGTTGAAGATATCCGAGAGGGCATGGCTGCGGCGACGAAGTGGCGCCACTTCTGGATTTGGCATGGAGTCAAACTGGCCACGTTTATGGTCGCCTGCGGCTTGGTGCCGATCTGCATTGGCTACCTTCAAGGCGCACTGGTTTCACCTTGGGCGTTCATGCTTCCTGTTCTTCTTGCGGCTATCGTCGCGCCCACCCCAACTCGTGAAGTACTTCACTTCTCCCGAATGGTTGCAGAGTTCAAGAGCGTGGAGCGCAGGGCCTCGGCTGGAGAGTTGGTGCAAGCTTCTGATGTGCCATCACTTGGGCGGCGCGCAGCGGCCTAACAATTCATTCAAGCCGATGCCGCTTCGCGGCACGGCTTAATTCTGGTGTTAGGCCTTGTTTCCCGCACTGTTGTTGCCGGGTTCCAGGCAATCTGTAGCGCCTCGCTTATCCGCAGCGTTTGCACCTCGCACGCGCGGTGCAGGCATCGGCAGTCAGGCCTGCAGCAGCTCGGCTTCGGACAGGCGCGACTCTCCGCAAGATTTGACCGGCCGAGTCGGCTTCGGACAGGGCGCAGTGAGAGTTCTTGGCCGCGCGAGTCGAGTGTTCTGGCTTTGGCCCCGGCAGATGGCAGCCTCAGGCCGCTCGGCCAGACTTGTTGTACTGTTCGGCTCAGGGGTTGGGCTGTTGCAAGGTCGGGCGCAAGCTCGGTGTGCGGCGGCCTAACAAGTCGTTCAAGCCGAAGCCGCTTCGTTACGCAAACCACATGGCAGATACAGCTTGCCATGTGGTTCGCTCCACTACGCGTCTCGGCTTAACTCTGGCGTTAGGTGTGCTATGAGACAACTACTAGTAACTGCAATTTTCTCTATGGCCTTCTCGGTTCATGCTGCGGAGTCTCTTGGCGAAAAATGTTCTTATGACCAAGAGGAGCTTCTGTCCCTTGATGAGGCGGCATTTGACCAAGATCTACCAAGTGGCGGATGGCGTCAGGTCGGGAGCATTCCGGGGTGCGAAGCCGCGGCAGCAGAGCTGATAGCCGCTTATCGGGCTAGACACCCAGATTCATCATCTACGGTGGCTTGGCATCAAGGTCAGATGCTGGCATCTGCCGGAATGAATGAACAAGCTATTCCGGCTCTTGAGATTGCGAAGAAGGATCCAGCGCGGGACATTGCGGGCTGGAATCACTATGTTGACGCTACTATCGCATTCTTGTCAGGTGAAAAAGAGAGGCTGGAATGGGCTCGGGATCAATTGGCGGCAGTCCCCTACGATGCTGCATCTGGCATGCCGCCGCTTGTGGATGGATACATTGAGTTTCCGACCCAGCCCGATCAGCCGCCTATAAGGATGCGCTGGCCACCAAACCTTGATGTAGTAGAAGGGTTGGTCAAATGCTTCGGCAAGTCCTACAGCGAGGCATATGGTGCGTCTTGTCGTGCCGGTGGTGCATGAGGCGCGCACCTAACAATTTGTTCAAGCCGAAGCGGAACCTCATCCGCTTTAGTTGACACCCTCACCTAACGAGAGGTGTCACATGGCCAAGCCCGGCCTTCGGAAGATTT
>NZ_JBSVRF010000015.1:0-2830 GCF_054052025.1 Luteimonas sp. A478
GTTGCACTCGAGCCTGGGATACCGGTCGCCAGTGCAGTTTGAGGCGGCCGCGTGATACAACGTCAGTGTCAACAAAAACGGATGAAGTCCCAGCCGCTTCGCGGCTCGGCTTAACTCAGGTGTTAGGCCTCAAACACATATGAACGAGTACTTGTGGGTAGGACTCGGCGGCTTCATCGGTTCGGTGGCCCGTTACGCTGTGGCCGTCGGGTTAGGTGCTGCGCCGGCGGGTCGCTTTCCGTGGGCCACTTTCGCTGTCAATTGTTTGGGCTGTCTGCTGATCGGCCTGCTAGTAGGCATTCTTTCCAAGACATCCGTCTCTGAGCCGGTTCGCCTGTTCCTGGTCGCCGGTATCCTCGGGGGCTTCACTACCTTCTCAGCGTTCGGGCTGGAGTCGCTCACCCTCCTGCGGCGCGGAGAAACCAGCCTTGCTCTGCTGTACATTCTTGGCAGCGTCCTCGTGGGCATTGCTGCAGTCTGGCTAGGTCTTCGTTTCACCGGCGGAGCTGAGGCCTAACAATGCGTTCAAGCCGAAGCCGCTTCGTTCCGCAAACCACATGGCAGGTAAAGCTTGCCATGTGCTTCGCTCCACTACGCGGCTCGGCTTAACTTAGGTGTTAGGCGCAGGGGGAACATCATGGAAACCAAGAGTCACTCGAACAACTATGGAGCAGTTTGCTGCACCATTCTCACCGCTTTAATTTTCTCGTTCTCGGCAGGAGTTATTGCTCAAGATTCGGCCCCGGGGCAGATCAGAATCGATATCCGAGATACGCTATCAGGAAACTCAGAGCGAAGCCAAGTCGCTTGGGCATGTACGAATATCGCAAACGCTGCAGTTTACGCACATGAGCGCAATATGCTATCGAGTGTGACTAACGAGGCTGCAAAGGCGAAGGCCTTGGGAGCCAGTGACGATAAATTTTTTAATAACTTCGTCCAAGAGTTTAGGCTCAATGCGCAAGATGATTTTTTGGCTCCTGCACTGATTTTCTCGCAGACAAACATCATGTGGCTCGAGCAGCAGACTCCGTACAGAAAAGAGTTCGAGCCGGTATACACGGCTTATTTGGCTGCCGAGTGCGCCCGCGTCGCTAGGTTCTCACCTGGTCCTTGATCATCCATTTGTCATCGGATGCCAATTTTCACCGGCATGTGCCTAACAATGCGTTCAAGCCGAAGCCACTTCGCTCCGCCGACCACATGGCAGATAAAGCTTGCCATGTGGTTGGCTCCACTACGCAGCTCGGCTTAACTTAGGTGTTAGGCCCCTAAATCATGCTCACCACGGTCGGACGCTACTTTGATCCTTGGGAGGCGCATATCCTTCGCGCTCGTCTTGAGGCTGAGGGGATTCCAGCCAGCGTCGCAGGCGATCAGCACATCATCGCCAACTGGCCCTTGTCTGTGGCATTGGGCGGAGCTGCGCTACAAGTGCCCAGCGCACACTTGGCCCACGCTCAGGAAATTGTTGCTGCCTACCATGCGGGTACTCTCTCGCAAGACTTGGCTGCAGAGCATCCCGAGGTCGTTGACGCATGTCCTGCATGCGGAGTTGCCGAGGTAGTTGGCTCCGTTCCTTTCGGGCAACGTGCCCTCGTAATTGCTACATTCCTCATCGCATCGGCCCCGTTCCCAACCAGCGCATCGCGCATGCACTGTCAGGCATGCGGTCATAGCTGGCGGTACGGGGCCTAACAATTCGTTCAAGCCGAACTTGCTTCGTTACACCAAAGCCATGGCAGAAGGAGCTTGCCATGGCTTTGGCTCCACTACGCAAGTCGGCTTAACTCAGGTGTTAGGTTGCTTATAGGAGAGTGTAGAGATGAATAGCAGACGGATTTTTGCAGGGATTGTTGTCATGCTGGCCGCGGCGTGGGCGTTGTCCTTCGCAAGAGAGCTGCTCAACCTTGAGCACCTCTTGGCAGACCCGGTCAGTGGCGGATTGACATTGTTCATATCAGCGCTGCTCGGTGGCTTCGTTGCGCGATCTGGATTTTGGGTCCCGGCGCTCCTGCTCTGGCTCGTTATTTGGGCCTCAACGATCTACTTCTTGCACCGCATCGGTGCGCCCACAAGCGCGGCGCCTTCGGTCACCGACATCCTCTCGTTCAATGCCGTTGCCCTGGCGACCTCCTTGATCGGAGTCAGCGCCGGAACTTTGCTGGGACAGCATCTTTCCCGGCGCCTCACCACGGCACAGTCGGCCGCAACCTAACAATGCGTTCAAGCCGAAGCCGCTTCGTTCCACCAAGCACATGGCAGATACAGCTTGCCATGTGCTTGGCTCCACTACGCAGCTCGGCTTAACTTAGGTGTTAGGCCTATGACGAGATTCATCGGAACCCTAATTCTCCTTCTTGGACTCTCGGGCACGTCTTGCGCGCAAGAGACTCCGCCGATTAGCACTTCTGGGCTTTCGGAGGCGTCCATGAACTTCGACCAAGAAGGCATTCGACCATTCCTTGCAGAGCTGTCTCGCTCCTTTTCATCCGGCCTGGAACCCGCCCGTGCGGACGAGCTTGCTCAGTCAATTGAGTCGTTGTCCGTGGAGCAAACCGGCAACTGGGAGTACGAGGTGGTCGCAAATGGGAAGACAGAGCGCCTGGTGGTCGTTGCCTTCAAGGATGATGTGGACGCGCCTGACCTCGCGTTCTACTCATCGCCAGAACTGGCCTCTCGCATCCAGGAGCAGCTAGAGTCTTTCGCACAGGCTCAAGGGTGGTAGGGCCTAACAATTCATTCAAGCCGAAGCGGAAGTTCCTTCGGTTCAGTGGACACCGTGATCTAATCATCAGGAGTGTCTTCCATGCCAAGACCTGGTCCCAGA
>NZ_JBSVRF010000016.1:0-1682 GCF_054052025.1 Luteimonas sp. A478
TCTGGGACCAGGTCTTGGCATGGAAGACACTCCTGATGATTAGATCACGGTGTCCACTGAACCGAAGGAACTTCCGCTTCGGCTTGAATGACTTGTTAGGCGGCACTGGCCGGTTAGCTACAAGCCCTTGCCCGCCGCCAGAGAAGTCTTGTGGCACGCACTCAACAAACTGCCCCGGCTGAAACTCCCACTCCTCCCCGTCAGGCACGACGCCAGTGAGCTCGTAGACGGAGTCTTGAACATGGCGTGCTTGAACCGGACGCCAGACAGACGTGCCTTCTCCAAGCAACGCAACATGGACAAGTGTCATTGAAATCTCCTTCCAGTGCCGCCTAACACCAGAATTAAGCCGTGCCGCGAAGCGGCATTGGCTTGAATGATTTGTTAGGCCGCGGCCAGGTCAAGCTTGCTCACGCGACCCAAGTCAACATGTTGCCGAGCCACCCACAGGTCATGGGTATCCTGCATGGCAAGCCAGCTCTCCGGCGAGCGTCCGATCGCTTTCGCTAGGCGGAGCGCCATCTCAGGAGTAACCCGGCTGGAACCCTTGAGGATGCGGCTCAAAGTAGAAGCAGCCACATCCAGCTTTTCCGCCAGCTCGCGACCACTGATGCCGTTCGGCTCAAGATAGATCTCAGTGATGAACTCACCGGGATGGGGAGGGTTGTACATGGCCATTAGTGATAGTCCTCGTAGTCTAGGACGTAAGCGTTCCCGTCTCGGAACTCGAACGTCAGCCGCCAGTTGCCATTGACCGTCACAGACCAGCGCCCGCGCATTTGTCCTTTGAGCTGGTGCAACCGGAATCCCGGGATATCCATATCCTCAATGGTCTTCGCGGTATTCAGGGCAGCCAACTGCATCCGGAGCCGCTTGACATGAGCTGGTTGTACCCCGGACGCATTGCCCGTCTCGAAGAGCTTGCGGAGGCCTTTGTGTCGCAACGACTCGATCATGGCGACACCGTATCATGTTGCGCATCACGCAACAAGAGGCCTAACACTTGAGTTAAGCCGGCCCGCAGCGGGGATGGCTGGTGACCGGAAGCGTACCAGCACCCGTCAACTCACGAGAAGGAGCGACGCGGGGTCGGCTTGAACGAACTGTTAGATTTCAGCCATTGCAGCATGAACCGCTTGACCTCTTTTAACTGCGTCACGAATGCAAAGGTAAGCAATGAACGCGAGTAAAGCCGATAAAAAGAGTGCCCCGATTGAAACATAGCGAGACGATGGTTGCTGAAGCAGGGGCGCAACGATGCCAATGACTGAAAAGGCGACAGCGAACAAAAATGACATGATCGCTTGCAGACGCAAACGAATCTCCATATGCCGCGCCTGAATGCGCGCTTCAACGCTCGCCGCAAGGTGCTTCACGTAGTCCTGCCATAATTTCCGGCGGCGCTCGGACCGCCGTCGCCACCAACCCGCTGTGGCTGACACTGACTTGTCAAGGCGCGACTTTAAGTAAGACGATGCAAGATTTACAAGAATCCCGGCTACGACGACGCTCAGCCACCAGACCGGATTTGCCAATTCATTCAACAGGTCGCCCATGGTCCCCCCCTGAAATCTAACACCTAACTTAAGCTGAGCCGCGAAGCGGCTGGGACTTCATCCGTTTTTGTTGACACTGACGTTGTATCACGCGGCCGCCTCAAACTGCACTGGCGACCGGTATCC
>NZ_JBSVRF010000017.1:0-1267 GCF_054052025.1 Luteimonas sp. A478
TGGGACTTCCTTCGAAAAAGTGGACACCCAACGGTTAGGCGCATTGGCGCTCAAAGTCGACAGGTGATTGATACCCCAAGGCCGAGTGTAGACGTCGGTGGTTATAGAAGTCGACGTAGCGGTGAATGGCCTGGCGCAGGGCGTGATCGCTGTCGAAAGTGCGACGGTGGTACATGTCCGACTTCATCGACTTGTTCCAGGACTCCATGTGCGCGTTGTCGGTCATCCGTCGAGGGCGGTTGGCCGACTGGGCCAAGCCGGCGCGCTCCAGCTTCCGCTTGAAGTCGCCGGCCAGGAACTCGATGCCACGATCGCTATGGAACACCGTGCCGGCCTCGGGCTGGCGGGTGCGTAGCGCGGCGCCCAGCGCACGGCGAGTCAGTGCCGCCGTGCGGTCTGGCCCCAGAGACCAGCCCAGCAGACGGCGTGAATGCCGATCCATCACCGTCGCCAGGTAGCGCCACCGGCCACGCACTTTCAGGTAGGTCACGTCCGCGACCCAAAGCTGATCAGGACGTGTGGGCTCTACCGCGTGCGCACGGCTTTCAACACTGGCCAGGAAACGCTTCAAGCCCGGTCGCTGGCGGTACAACCGCACCGAGCATGCACGGACGTTGTGCTCCCGCATCAGCCGCTCGATCCGCCGGCGGCCCACGGCTTCGCCCTGTTGGCGCAAGGCGGCATGGACCCGTGGGCTGCCGTAGGTCTGGTGGCTTTCGCGGTGGACGTTGCGGATCTTCTGCAGCAACCGCGCATCGTCCAGCACGCGCGGGCTGGGCGGTCGCCGCGCCCACGCGTAATAACCCGAAGGACTGACCCCGTAGAGACGGCACATCGTTCTCACCGGGCAGGCTTCCTGGTGGTGCTCGATGAAGGCGAAGATCTCGCTTTTCGAGCTGAAGTGAACGCGATGGCTTTTTTTAAAAGGTCATGCTCGAGCTTGAGCCGCTCGTACTTGCGCTGCACCTCGCGCAGCTCTTTGAGCTCCGCCGCTGCTGCTTTGTCCACCTCTACACCCTTGGTCACGATCAATCCCTCGCGTGCAAGCCTGCGCCAACGGGACAGCATGAAGGGATGGATGTAAAGCGAGGCGGCGACATCGCCGACCAAAACGCCCGGCAGCTGACTCAGTCGGACGGCCGTCGCCTTGAACTCGTCACTGTAACGATAGGTGGTTCTGGGACCAGGTCTTGGCATGGAAGACACTCCTGATGATTAGATCACGGTGTCCACTGAACCGAAGGAACTTCCGCTTCGGCTTGAATGA
>NZ_JBSVRF010000018.1:0-1247 GCF_054052025.1 Luteimonas sp. A478
GGGACTTCATCCGTTTTTGTTGACACTGACGTTGTATCACGCGGCCGCCTCAAACTGCACTGGCGACCGGTATCCCAGGCTCGAGTGCAACCGCAGTTCGTTGTAGTACGTAATGTAGCGCGTGAGCACGCTGCGTAAGGAACAGTCGTCATCGAAGCGGACGCCATGGTAGATGTCGCTTTTCAATGACTTGAAGAACGACTCCATCGCCGCATTATCGGTGACGTACCGCGGCCGGTTCATGCTTTGCTGCATGGACAGGACCCGCAGCCGATCACGGAAGGCGTAGCTCGCGTATTCGCTTCCCCGATCACTATGGAAGAGCACCCCGGGCGAGGGGCGTCGCAATCGCACTGCCTGGTTGAGAGCTGCCAGTGTCAGGGAGACATCGCGGCGAAGCCCCAAGGTCCAGCCGATCACCAATCGCGAGTAGCGGTCCATGACCACGGCCAGGTACCGCCAGCGGTCCCGAACCTTCAGATAAGTCACATCGCCCACCCAGACATGGTCCATCCGGGTGGCGGGTGTATCCAGGTGCGAGTTGGCCACTCCACCGTAAAACACCGTGTGGCCCACGTGTCGCCGGTAGAGCTTCGCGCTGCGTGCCTTCAAGCCATGCTCTCGCATCAATCTCGCCACGCGTTTGTTGCTGATCTGGATGCCCTCATCGCGCAGCGCCGCATGAACCCGTGGACTGCCGTAACAGCCCGCTGATGCCTCGAATATCCGACGGATGAGGCGCACCAACTCCACGTCGTCCAAGGCCGTCGCGCTGGGCGGACGCTTGCGCCAGGCGTAGTAGCCAGCGGCAGTGACACCATAGAGGCGGCACATCACTTGGAGCCGGTTCCCTTCCCGCTGGGAGTGGATGAAGGCGAACGCTTCACCCTTTGTTCGGAAGAGAACCGGATGGCTTTTTTTAAAAGGGCATGCTCCTCCTGCAGGCGCGCGTGATCCCGCCTGAGCTGGCGCAGTTCACGCAGCTCAGCCTGGGTCTCGGGATCGATCTCGACGTGTTTGGCCACCCACTTTCCCTCGCGATGCTCTTTGCGCCAACGAGACAGCATGAAGGGGTGGATGTCCAGCGATGCCGCCACATCCTGGACGGCCACGCCCGGCAGCTGACTCAGGCGGACCGCCGTGGATTTGAACTCTTCGCTATAGCGATAAATCTTCCGAAGGCCGGGCTTGGCCATGTGACACCTCTCGTTAGGTGAGGGTGTCAACTAAAGCGGATGAGGTTCCGC
>NZ_JBSVRF010000019.1:0-1215 GCF_054052025.1 Luteimonas sp. A478
ATGTAATGACCCAGCGGTTTCTGCTCAGATCAGGCCGCTAAAGCATACGCCTCAGCGGGTGTCTTCATGCCCAGCGCCTGGTGCGGGCGCCGGAAGTTGTAGAACTGGATCCAGTCGCTGATCACGCGCATGGCGTGTTGCTGGGTTTCGAAGCGGTGCCGATGGACGCATTGCTCCTTCAGCGTCCGGATGACCCGCTCCACCATTCCGTTTTGCTGGGGGCAGTGCGGGGTGATGAACTCCTGCTTCAGGCCATAGCTGCGCACCAGGCGCGTGTAGTGACGGCTGGTGAAGACCAGGCCGTTGTCGGAACGCAGCAGGAAGGGTTCGGGTACCCGTCCCAACGCGCCATAGCGGGTGATCAGCGCTTGCTCCAGCGCCGCAGCCGCGGTGCTGGCCTTGCCGCTGCGCGAGAGCTGCCAGCCCAGCAACTGGCGGCTATAGCAGTCGATCACCAGGGCCAGCGTCAGCCAGCCATCCAAGCCGCCCCAGACGCGACACAGGTCGGTTGCCCAGCGCTGGTCGGGCGCCAAGGCAACCGACGGCAGCGCCTGGATCCGCGGACGCTGACCCACGGCGCGCTTGCGGACCTGCCAGCCCATGATCTGAAAAATCCGCTGCACCGTGTTCTTGTTCATGCCCAGAAGCGCCGCCACTGTGCGGTAACCAAACGAAGGCTCCTGCTCAATCAGCTGCTTGATCGGCCCCGCCAGCCCAGGCTGGACCTTGGGGGCGGCCTTGGTCGACCGGTAATACACCGTCCTGCGCGGCACATCGAACCAGCGGCACAGCTTGCTGATCGACACCTCATCACCGTCGTCCTTCAGTCCCTGCTGGATCGAGAGGATCAACTCTCGTCCTTGCCCAACAGGGACTGCAATTTTTTTCGTGCGCGCAACTCCAGCATCGCCTCGCCGTAGGCTTCCTGCAGGTCCTTGAGCTGACGCTCGTACTGCTCGCGCACATCCTCGGGCCTGGCACGCAGCGCGTTCTCCATGCCCGCCCTGGCGTGCTCCATCCACTCCTCAATCTCGGACGGCGCCAGGTCAAACTGGCGGCTCGCCTCCGAAATCGTGGTCTTGCCCTGGATGATCTCCAGCACCAGCGCCGACTTGCGCCGTGCCGTCCAACGCTTGATTTCTTCTTCCATCATCACGCTCATGGGTGCCTCCTTCGCAAAGTAACACCTGAGCAGGAAATCACTGGGTCATTACA
>NZ_JBSVRF010000020.1:0-845 GCF_054052025.1 Luteimonas sp. A478
CACTACGCCCACGTGGACTGCCCGGGTCACGCGGACTATGTGAAGAACATGATCACCGGTGCTGCCCAGATGGACGGCGCGATCCTGGTGTGCTCGGCCGCCGACGGCCCGATGCCGCAGACCCGCGAGCACATCCTGCTGGCCCGCCAGGTGGGCGTTCCGTACATCGTGGTGTTCCTGAACAAGGCCGACATGGTGGACGACGCCGAGCTGCTGGAGCTGGTGGAGATGGAAGTCCGCGAGCTGCTGGACAAGTACGAGTTCCCGGGCGACGACACCCCGATCATCACCGGTTCGGCGCTCAAGGCGCTGGAAGGTGACCAGTCCGAGATCGGCGTGCCGGCGATCCTGAAGCTGGTGGAGGCGCTGGACACCTGGATTCCGGAGCCCGAGCGCGACATCGACAAGGACTTCCTGATGCCGGTGGAAGACGTGTTCTCGATTTCCGGCCGGGGCACCGTGGTGACCGGGCGCATCGAACGCGGCATCATCAAGGTCGGTGACAACGTCGAGATCGTGGGCATCCGCCCGACGACCACGACCACCGTGACCGGCGTCGAGATGTTCCGCAAGCTGCTGGACGAAGGCCGTGCAGGCGACAACGCCGGCATCCTGCTGCGCGGCACCAAGCGTGACGACGTGGAGCGTGGCCAGGTGCTGGCCAAGCCGGCTTCGATCCAGCCGCACACCAACTTCGAAGCCGAGGTTTACGTGCTGTCCAAGGACGAAGGCGGCCGCCACACGCCGTTCTTCAAGGGCTACCGTCCGCAGTTCTACTTCCGCACCACCGACATCACCGGCGCCTGCGAGCTGCCGGAGGGCGTGGAGATGGTGATGCCGGGCGA
>NZ_JBSVRF010000021.1:0-682 GCF_054052025.1 Luteimonas sp. A478
CTACACTCGGCCTTGGGGTATCAATCACCTGTCGACTTTGAGCGCCAATGCGCCTAACCGTTGGGTGTCCACTTTTTCGAAGGAAGTCCCACTTGCTTCGTTACACCAAAGCCATGGCAGAAAGAGCTTGCCAAGGCTTTGCCTCCACTACGCAAGTCGGCTTAACTCAGGCGCTAGGCGCACAACATGAAGCTATCACTCGCGCTTCTAGGCCTGCTGCTCTGGGTGTCGGTCGCGAACGCACATGATCATATTGCGCAGGGATTGGACCCTTTAGGCCAGCAACTCGCAGAGTTGCGGGCTATGCCTTTAGGAGACCCATCGCCAACGCCCAAGCCATGCCCGGCTGACACCAGCCTGGAGAATTACGTAGGCTTAGATCGTAAGGTTCTCTATCGCAGGCTGGGCCAACCGGATTGGGTGCACCCACGGACATCTCAACACGTGTACTTCCTCACCCACCCCATATCGACCGACTGGAGGGGTGGAGGCTATTGTTCAATTTCTTTCCTAATCAATAGGGCAGGACGGGTTGAGCACGCATCTGCTTTAATCGAAATTTAGCGGTTGCGCCTAACAATGCGTTCAAGACGAAGCGGAACCTCATCCGCTTTAGTTGACACCCTCACCTAACGAGAGGTGTCACATGGCCAAGCCCGGCCTTCGGAAGATTTATCGCTAT